>DATBZM010000199.1:0-5788 GCA_036513175.1 Xanthobacteraceae bacterium
GAGGAAGAGCTCGCCGGTCTCGATACCAAGCCGCTGGTCGGCCATCTCGCCGCCTGGAATTACTTCGAGTCGATCAAGACCCCGGCGAACACGGCCTTCATCAAGGAATGGCACGACTTCACCAAGAATCCGAAACGCACCACCAACGATCCGATGGAAGCGCACTACATCGGCTTCAACATGTGGGTGAAGGCGGTCGAGAAGGTGAAGTCGGTCGATCCCGACAAGGTGATCGACGCGCTGCCCGGCACCAAGGCGCCGAACCTGACCGGCGGCGTGTCCGAGCTGCTCCCGAACCATCACATCACCAAGCCAGTCTTCATCGGCGAGATCCGTGCCGACGGCCAGTTCGACGTGGTGTGGAAGACCAAGGGTCTCGTCCCCGGCGCCGCCTGGTCGCCCTACCTGCCGGGCTCGAAGGACCTCGACGCCGACTGGGTGAAGCTCAAGTGCGGCAACTACAACCGCGTCACCAAGAAGTGCGGCGGGGCGTAGCGCGCCCTTGCCGGCGGCGAATCGAATGGGATCGCGCTCGATCCCCGTGGAGGCGGCGGCCAGTCCGCCGCCTCCGAACCACAAGCCTGCGGCCGGGACGTGATCTTGCAAATGCGTAAGCTCTACGATCGCATCGGCGCGTTCGTGCTCGCGCTCGCCATGCTGCTCGCGGCCTCCGCGGCGCATGCGGGCCCCTACGAGGACGCGCTGGTCGGATTCACCCAAGGCTCGCTCAGCGACACGGGGGACGCAATCGACGCCGTCGTTGCGAGCGGCAATCCGCGCGCGGCCGAGGTGCTCGAGGCGCTCGAGGACGCGCGGCTGATGTACAGCGCGCAGGAGAAGAAGGTCTACATCAAGACCAAGGACGACAAGCTGCTCGACGCGGCGACCGGCCAGCCGGTCACCACGCCGCCGCCGGACGACATGGATACCGTCGTCGTCAACAACCGCCTTCGCAACACCATCGACGCCGCTATCGGCGGCCTCACCCTGATGGCGCGCGATCCCGGCCGCCGCTACGACGCCGCGCAAGCGGTGTTCAAATCGCATGAGGTGAGCGTTTTGCCGGCGCTCGACAAGGCGATCGCGCAGGAGACCAACACGCGTGTGAAGCGCGCGCTGCAGCAAGCGCGGGCCTCTGTCGTCCTCTATTCGGAAGATGCGAGCGCGGCCGACAAGATCGCGGCCATCGACGTCATCCGCGAGCGCGGCGACCAGGATTCGCTCGGCTTGCTCGACGGTCTGCCCGCCACCGCGACTGCGGACGTCCGCACGGCGGCGCAGGCCGCAAGCCTGCGCATCCAGAAGGAGCTCGCGATCTGGAACACGGTACAGAACGCCTGGTACGGGCTCTCGCTCGGCTCGGTGCTGCTGCTCGCCGCCATCGGCCTCGCCATCACGTTCGGCGTCATGGGCGTGATCAACATGGCGCATGGCGAGATGGTCATGCTCGGCGCCTATGTGACCTTCGTCGTGCAGCAGCTGATGCGTGTCTACAATCCCGGGCTGCTCGACTATTCGCTGGTCTTCGCAATCCCGCTCGCGTTCCTGGTCTCCGGCTCGGTCGGCGTGCTGATCGAGCGCGGCATCATCCGCTTCCTCTACGGCCGGCCGCTCGAGACGCTGCTCGCCACCTGGGGCCTGTCCCTGATCCTGCAGCAGGCGGTGCGCAGCGCCTTCGGTCCGACCAACCGCGAGGTCAGCGCGCCGTCGTGGATGAGCGGCGCCTTCGAGGTCGGCCACATCACCATCACGTACAACCGCCTGTGGATCATCTGCTTCGCGCTGGTCGTGTTCGTCGCGCTGATCGGGCTTTTGCGCCTCACCCGGCTCGGCCTCGAGATGCGTGCGGTGACGCAGAACCGCGCCATGGCGGCCGCCATGGGGATCGCGACCTCGCGCATCGACGCGCTCACCTTCGGGCTCGGCTCGGGCATCGCGGGGCTCGCCGGCGTCGCGCTCTCGCAGATCGATAACGTCAGCCCCAATCTCGGCCAGGGCTACATCATCGACAGCTTCATGGTCGTGGTGTTCGGCGGCGTCGGCAACCTGTGGGGCACGCTGGTCGGCGCCTTCTCGCTCGGCATCGCCAACAAATTCCTCGAGCCGTTCGCCGGCGCGGTGCTCGGCAAGATCGCGATCCTGGTGCTGATCATCCTGTTCATCCAGAAGCGTCCGCGGGGCCTGTTCGCCCTCAAGGGCCGGGCGGTCGAGGCATGATGACGGCGTTCGTGGCGCGCTCGTTCGATCGCGGCGCGACCGCGTTTCTCATCGCGCTTGCGGTGATCGCCGTGCTCGTGCCGGCGCTCAATCTGCTGGTGCCGCCCGCGTCGCCGCTGCACCTGCCGACCTACCTGGTGGCGCTGTTCGGCAAGTACATCTGCTACGCGGTGCTCGCGCTGTCGATCGACCTGATCTGGGGCTATTGCGGCATCCTCTCGCTCGGCCATGGCGCGTTCTTCGCGCTCGGCGGCTACGCGATGGGCATGTACCTGATGCGTCAGATCGGCACGCGTGGCGTCTATGCCAACCCGATCCTGCCCGACTTCATGGTGTTCCTGAACTGGCCCGAGCTGCCGGTCTACTGGTACGGCTTCCAGCACTTCGCCTATGCGGGGCTGATGGTGGTGCTGGTGCCCGGCGCGCTCGCCTTCGTGTTCGGCTGGTTCGCGTTCCGCAGCCGCGTCACCGGCGTGTATCTCTCGATCATCACCCAGGCGCTCACGTTTGCGCTCAAGCTCGGCTTCTTCCGCAACAATTTCGGCTTCGGCGGCAACAACGGGCTGACCGACTTCAAGGACATTCTTGGATTCAACGTGCAGGCGGAGGGGACGCGCAACGCGCTGTTCGCGATCTCCGTCGTGGCCCTCATGCTCGGCTTCATCCTCTGCCGCGCGATCGTCGCGTCGAAATTCGGCAAGGTGCTGATCGCGATCCGCGACGCCGAAGCGCGCGCGCGCTTCCTCGGCTATCGCGTCGAGTCCTACAAGCTGTTCGTCTTCACCCTGTCGGCCTGCATGGCCGGCATCGCCGGCGCGCTCTACGTGCCGCAGGTCGGCATCATCAATCCGAGCGAGTTCGAGCCCGGCAATTCGATCGAGGCGGTCATCTGGGTCGCGGTCGGCGGGCGCGGCACGCTGACCGGCGCCGTCATCGGCGCGATCCTGGTCAACTACGCCAAGACCTTTTTCACCAGCGGCACGGTGGTGGCCTACTGGATCTTCGGCCTCGCCACGCTGATCGCATTCGCCGGCGTTCTCCTCTATCGGCGCAGCATTCTGCTCGGCGCCGCGATCGGCCTCGCCGTGGCCGTCGCCGGCTGGCTGCTCGCAGGCCCGTTGTCGCATGTCGCGGCGACGCTCGATTCGCCCGGTATCGCCCAGTTGGCGGCGAATTGGCCGTTCCTGGCGGCGGGTGCCTTCGCGGTCGCGGCGTTGGCGACGAGCTGGCAGCCCCTGCCGCTGGGCGCGATCTTCGGCGCCCTGCTGTTCGCCTTTTTTATCACGCCCTTCGAGGTGCTCGCGCTCGCGCCTTACTGGCTGTTCGCGCTGGGCGGCTTGTTCGTCGCCGTGACCCTGCTCCTGCCGCGCGGAATCGTCGGCACGCTGCGATACTGGACGGCAGGGCGGCGCGACCGGACGATGTCGCTCGCAGCCGCCTCGGCGGCCGCGGAAGACGGGGTTACGGCCGCGCCACGGGCGGCCGAATAAGGGGCGCGCAATGGATGCGAAAACGACCACGGCGCTTCTCTATCTCGACGGCATCACCGTCTCGTTCGACGGATTCAAGGCTCTCAACAATCTCTCATTCATGATCGAGCCGGGCGAGATGCGCGCGATCATCGGCCCGAACGGCGCCGGCAAGACCACCATGATGGACGTGGTCACCGGCAAGACGCGGCCCGACGACGGTGACGCCATGTTCGACGGCACCTATGATCTCACCAGCCTCGACGAGACCGAAATTGCCGAGCTCGGCATCGGTCGCAAGTTCCAGAAGCCGACCGTGTTCGAGAGCCACACGGTCGAGGACAATCTGCGCCTTGCGCTCAAGGCCGATCGCCGCGCCCGCGCCGCCGTGCTGTGGCGCGAGAGCGCCGAGGAGCGGAGCCGCGTCAACGGCATCCTCGAGACCATCCGCCTGCCCGCGGTGCGCGAACGCCTCGCCGGAAGCCTGTCGCACGGACAGAAGCAGTGGCTCGAGATCGGCATGCTGCTCGCCCAGGAGCCGAAGCTGCTGCTGGTCGATGAGCCGGTTGCCGGCATGACCGACGCCGAGACGCGCCAGACCGCCGAGCTGCTCAAGGAGATCAACCGCGACAAGACCGTGGTGGTCGTGGAGCACGACATGACCTTCGTGCGCGACCTCGGCGTGCGCGTCACCGTGCTGCACGAAGGCTCGGTGCTCGCCGAGGGCTCGATCGACCAGGTGTCGGCGAACGAGCGGGTCATCGAAGTCTATCTGGGACGCTAGCGCATGTCCCGGCGAAGTGGATACCGGTTCGCCGATCGGGACATGCGCCAACAGCGCATGTCCCGGCGAAGTGGGTACCGGTTCGCCGGTCAGGACATGCGCCAACGATGAGTCTTCTCATGCTCGATGCGACCGCGATCGACCTTCACTATGGCGCCGCGCAGGCGCTGCGCGCGATCTCGCTGCATGCCGAGCCCGGGAAAGTGACCTGCGTGCTCGGCCGCAACGGCGTCGGCAAGACCAGCCTCCTGCGTGCGTTGATCGGCGAGCATCCGATCAGCGCCGGCAAGATCACCTGGGAGGGAGCGGAGATCACGTCGCTGCACCCCTATGAGCGCGCGCGCCGCGGTATCGCCTACGTGCCGCAGGGCCGCGACATCTTTCCGCTCCTCACCGTCGAGGAGAACCTCGAGACCGGCTACGCGCCGCTCAAGCGCGACGAGCGCAGCATCCCGGACGACGTCTTCTCGCTCTTTCCGGTGCTGCAGAGCATGCTGCGCCGGCGCGGCGGCGATCTGTCCGGTGGCCAGCAGCAGCAGCTCGCGATCGGCCGTGCGCTGGTGATGCGCCCGCGCCTGCTGCTGCTTGACGAGCCGACCGAGGGCATCCAGCCCTCGATCATCAAGGACATCGGCCGCGCCATCACGTATCTGCGCGGGCTCGGCAAGATGGCGATCGTGCTGGTCGAGCAGTATCTCGACTTTGCCCGCGAGCTCGGCGAT
Source organism: Xanthobacteraceae bacterium (assembly GCA_036513175.1). GTDB lineage: Bacteria > Pseudomonadota > Alphaproteobacteria > Rhizobiales > Xanthobacteraceae > JAVDCA01. Next base: position 5,193 of record DATBZM010000199.1, read on the forward strand.
CATTTCGTCGTCATGGATCGCGGCAGCATCACCTACGCGGGCGACCGCGCCCCCCTCGACGAGGGCACCCTGCGCCGCGCCATGGCGCTGTAAGGTGCCGCGAACACATGCGCGCCGGCTCCCCGCGTGCAGGGGAGGGACGCATACTGAGAGGTCTCGTGTCCACGGCCGCCGCCCGCACCGATGAGGTTTTTGCCGCCAACCGCGCGCGCGCTCGCATCGAGCTTACGGTCGCGGCGGCGTCCGGGGCGACGCGACGCATCCGCGTGCTCGAGCAGGGCTCGCTGCGCGTACGCTTCCCCCATGTCACCGGCAGCGAGCTCGAGGCGATCCTCGTCAATACGGCCGGCGGGATGGCCGGCGGCGATCAGTTCGACATCGACATTGCGGCAGGCGAGGGCGCGCGACTTCTGGTCGGCACGACGGCGGCCGAAAAGATCTATCGCTCGACCGGCCCTGCGACGAAAGTCGCAGTGCGGCTCGCGGCCTCGGCCGGTGCCACGCTACGCTGGCTGCCGCAGGAGTCGATCTTGTTCGACCGCGCTTGCCTCGATCGCCGCATCGACGTCGATCTCGATGACGGTGCCATGCTCGTG
>DATBZM010000200.1:0-2873 GCA_036513175.1 Xanthobacteraceae bacterium
CCGCGCGCCGAGCGCAGGTGCAGGCGGGAAAGACGCTGGAAATCGTGGCGGGATTTTAGAAATCGCGATGCGGACGCCCGTCCGCCCGCGGTGGCCGAATCGCGCCTCGCTCCGCGTGTGGCACGGTGGTCGATTGACATCGCCGCGCCGCTCGCCGAATCTCCCGCTCCCCACACACGGAGCCGTTGTGACCCCCATGCTTGCCCGTAGAAAACTCGGTGACCTCGACGTGTCCGCCATCGCGCTCGGCTGCATGAGCATGACGCCGATCTACGGGGTGCCCGATCCCGACGAGGCGGTGGCGACGCTGCATCGCGCCGCCGAGATCGGCATGAACTTCATCGACACCTCCGACGCCTACGGGCAGAACGGCGCCAACGAGGAGCTGGTCGGGCGCGCGCTCAAGGGCCGGCGCGACAAGTATGTGCTGGCGACCAAGTTCGGCAACGTCCGCCTGCCCGACGGCAAGCCCGGCGCGAAGGGCGATCCCGCCTACGTGATGGAGTCCTGCGACAAGAGCCTCAAGCGGCTCGGCACCGACTACATCGACCTCTATTTCATCCATCGCGTCGACAACACGGTGCCGATCGAGGACACGGTCGGCGCCATGGTGCAGCTCAAGCAGCAGGGCAAGATCCGCCACCTCGGCATCTCGGAAGCGGGGCCCGCCACCATCCGCCGCGCCCACCGTGTGCACAAGATGGCGTCGCTGCAGACTGAATATTCGCTGTGGTCGCGCGACGTCGAGAAGGAGATCTTGCCGGTCTGCCACGAGCTCGGCATCGGCTTTCTCGGCTACGCGCCGCTCGGCCGCGGCTTCCTCACCGGCGCGATCCCGGTCGGCGACGCCATGCCGCAGAACGACAATCGCCGCAACATGCCGCGCTTCCAGGGCGACAACGCCAAGCAGAACCTTGCGCTGGTCGATACGTTGAAGCAGCTCGCCGCCAAGGAGGGCTGCACGCCCGCGCAGCTCTGCCTCGCCTGGGTGCTGTCGCGCACCCCGCCGGTGGTGCCGCTCGCCGGCGCGAGCAAGCGCAAATGGGTCGACGAGAATGCTAAGGCGGCCGATGTGCATCCGAGTGCCGCGACGCTCGAGGCGCTCGACAAGGCCTTCCCGTCCGGCGTGACCCGCGGCGATCGCTATGCGCCCGCGATGATGGCGCGACTGGGGCTGTAGGGTGGGCAAAGCGAAGCGCAGCGGAGCGTGCCCACGCAGCTTACAAAGCGTGGGCACGGCGCGTTCCGCGCCATTGCCCACCCTACGCGCTATGCACTCAACGCCTTGATCGTCGCGTCGACCGCCACGCGCAGAAATTCCTGCACCGCGCCGCCCTGATCCGCCGCGCCGAGAATCTTCTGCGCCGTCGCAACCGCGGCGGTGAAATGCATCGTACGCCAATCCCCGATCGCCGGCAGCGTCGGCAGGCTCGCGACACCCGGCGCCGGATGGACGCTGACGTAGAAATAAGGCTCGTCGTAATATTCGTCGCCGGGCGCGAAGCCGATGCCGGTGGTGCGGCCGGGTGCGATTGTCACCAGCGTATCGAGATCGAAATGATGCGGCCAGCAGCGCAGCGGCGGCGCCGCGAGCCCGCGTGCAAGCACTTGCTCGTGTGCGGCGCCGAGCATCGCATCCGCGTTTGCGTACCAGGTTGCCAGCTCGCCGAGCGCTTCGGCGTCGACCGTGTAAAGGTCGCCGGGACGTGCCGGCAGCGCGTAGGGCAGGGGATTGTCGAGCGCGCGCGGGTCGAGCCCGCGCTTTTGCGCGGTCCGCGCGAGCCATGCGCGGGCGTCGGGGTCGCGGCGGCCGCCGAGCGCGAGCGCATCCAACGGATCGCTGCCGCCGGCACCGAGCAGCACCAGGGTCAGATCGCCGATGCGCAGGCCGAGCCGCGCACCGTCGGGATGCGGATGGGTGACGAACCCGCCCAGCGCATCGTCCCAGCCGAGATTGGTGTGACCGTCATCCGGCCACGCCATGATATGGACGCGTGCCGCGCGCGCGAGCCATTGCGCGGCGTGATGCGCCTGCAGCCGCGCTGCGGCGAGTCGGGCCGGCGCGATGCCATCCGGCAATCGCCAGGATCGAGCGCTCGCGCTCACTCCGCGGCCTGCACCTTCGCCCGATACGACCCCGGCACCGTGCGGAACGCGATATTGAGCCGGTTGGCCGCGTTGATCGCCACCACCGCGACCGTGAGGTTCACCAGCTCCTCCTCGCTGAACTGGGCGCGCGCCGTCTCGTAGACATCGTCCGGTACGTGGCCGTCCGTGATCAGCGTGACCGCCTCGGTCCAGGCGAGCGCGGCGCGCTCGCGCTCCGAGTAGAATGGCGACTCGCGCCAGGCATCGAGCAGATAGAGCCGCTGCTCGCTCTCGCCCGCCGCGCGCAGCTCCTTGCTGTGCATGTCGATGCAATGGGCGCAGCCGTTGATCTGCGAGGCGCGCAGCTTGACGAGCTCGAGCAGCCCATGCTCGAGGCCGCAGCGATGCGCGAACGCATGCAGGTCGCCGATCGCCTTGCCGGCCGCCGGCGAGGCCTTGCGAAAATCCAAGCGCGCTTGCATGCGGCACCCCTTCGTCTTTCCTTTTTCTGCGGGTCATCTTACCCGACCCTGGTAGGTGTTGGCGCGCCAGATAGTTGCAGATGCAACTAAGGCCCATTTTGGCAGAAGCTCCTAACTGGGATAACAGCAATGATTTCAGTGGGGATTCGGGGTGCCCGCCGCCGCTCGGCTTGATGCGCCTGCCGTCTGCGGGCAGAGTCCGCCTCCCACCACGTCGCCAACTCCGGAGTGTCAGCGCAATGGGTGAGTACGCGATCGGTAAATCCGTGCCGCGGTTCGAGGACCTGCGCCTCGTGCGCGGGG
>DATBZM010000201.1:0-7780 GCA_036513175.1 Xanthobacteraceae bacterium
GGCGGCGGCGGCAGGGACGGATCGGGAAAGCGCGCCGCCATGCTGCGGCAGACGAGCGCGCCATAGCGCGCCTGCAGGTCGCGGTCATTCACGCCCTGATAGGCGAGATAGAACGGCTGGTGCGACCCGATCGCGTCGGCGAGCGTCGCCGGCGTGCCTGCGCGCGTGACTTCGCCGTCGAGGCGCGCGAGATGCAGGTCATAGGCACCGCGGCGCTCGGCAATCTCCGGTTCGTCCGCGTAGAGCACGGGAAGCTCCGCCATGCAGGCGGCGAGGTCGGCTTCGAGCAGCCGCGGCTCGAGCGCGAAGGCACGCGCGAACGCCGCCCGCGCCCGCGCGATATCGCCGAGGCGGCGCAGCGTGAGGCCGCGGTTGTAGTGCGCCATCGCGAGCTTTGGCTCGAGCGCCAGCGCGCGGTCGTATTGCGCGAGCGCCTCGTCGAGCCGGCCAAGCTCGCGCAGCACGTTGGCGAGGTTGTTGCGCGCGCCGGCTGCGTCCGGGCGCAGCGCGACCGCCCGTTCGCAATGCGCCAGCGCCTCGTCGAGCCGACCGAGCTCCTGCAGCAGGGCGCCGAGATTGACATGTGCATCGACGAGGTCGGGACGCAGCGACAGAGCCTGCTCGTAATGCGCGGCTGCCTCGGCGAGCCGGCCTTGGTGGCGCAGCGCCATCGCGAGATGGAGGCGCACGACGGCGGAGCTCGGCGCGCGGTCGAGCGCCCGCGCGAAATGCGCCACTGCCTCGTCGAGCCGCCCGAGCCGGTGCAGCGCGGCGCCGAGATTGCCGAGGGCCTCGCCGTAGTCCGGCTTGAGCGCGACCGCCCCTGCGAAGCTTGCCGCCGCCTCGCCGAACCTCCCCTGGGCGGCGAGGATGGCGCCGTGATCGTTGTGCACCTCGGCCACGTTCGGCGCGAGCGCGAGCGCGCGGCCGACGAGGTCGGCTGCATCCGGCCGTCCCAATTGCTGGGCGACGATGCCGCCTAGGTGAAACGCGCGGGCGTTTTGCGGATCGGCGGCACAAACGAGGCGGTAGAGTCGCTCGGCCTCGGCCAGGCGGCCGGCGCGATGGTGCTCAATGGCGGCGGCGAGTTGCGGCGCGGGTGGGCGCGTGGCGTCCATGCTGCTGTCTTCGGCCTAAACCTCACGGATCTGACATCACAGACCTACAGGCACCCCGATGCGGGATCAATTGCGCGTGCGTTCGATGTGCGTGATCGGGCCGACCCGATGCGCGCAACGTGGCGGCGTGTTATTGAGGTGACGGCGATGCGTCGTGGCCCGACGGGGTGCATCAGACCGCGCCGCATGCGGCCGATACCGGAGTGACGCCGATGAAAGCAATGCTTTGCGCCGTGCTTTGCGCCGTCGCACTACCCCTGACCCTCGCGGGCGCCCGTCCTGCGCTTGCCTACTACTGCGAGGACGGGCAACAGCCGGCGCCGCCGGAGGTCGCGGCGCAGATGGCGCTGCCGCTGTGCGGCTTCGCGGCGACGAAGCGCTGGGGCGCGAACGGATGCCAGCTGTGCGATCCGCGCAACATGCATCCCAATCCGTACAACTATCCATCCACCTATTACGACCAAGACCGCAAAGGGCGACATCCTCACGCCTATCGCGCCGACCAGTGATCCGGCGCGCAAGGGCGAACCCTTAATGAGGTCCGCGAAAAGCGTGCCGGCGCCAGCCGGCAACGACCGGGGGAGCCGCGATGCCACGCCACATCATCTGCCTGACCTTCGATTTCGACACGCAATCGGGCTTCATCTCCCGCGGCATGACGACGCCGACGCCGCTGTCGCGCGGCGAGTTCGGCCTCGTCGGCGCACGGCGCATCCTGGCGCTGCTCAAGTCGCACGGGCTGCGCAGCACCTGGTTCACGCCAGGCTTCACCATCGAGAGCCACCCGGGGATCTGCGAGGAGGTCGTCGCCGCCGGGCACGAGATCGGCCATCACAGCTGGGCGCACATCCCGCCGGCGACGCAAAGTCGCGCCGAGGAGGAGGCCGACCTCGTGCGCGCCAACGCGACGATCGCGAAGCTCACCGGCGCCAAAGCGCGCGGCTATCGCTCGCCCTCATGGGATCTCAGCGACGCGACGCTCGATCTCCTGGTCGCGCAGGGGTTTCTCTACGATTCGAGCCTGATGGGCGCGGACTACTGGCCCTATCGGGCCCGCCGCGGCGATCGCGCCGAGCTCGGCCAGCCGTTCCGCGCCGGCGAGGAGACGCCGCTGATCGAAATGCCGATCAGCTGGTCGCTCGACGACCATCCGCATTTCGAATACATGCGCGGCCCGCAGGGAATCATGCCCGGCCTGCAATCGGCGCGCGCCGTGATGGAGAACTGGCACGATGAGTTCCTCTACATGCGCAAGAGCGTCGAGTGGGGCGTTCTCACCTACACGATGCACCCTTACGTGATCGGCCGCGGCTATCGCATGCTGGCGTTCGAGGGTCTCGTCGATAAGCTGCTCGCCGCCGGCGCCGTCTTCATGACCATGGAAGACGCCGCGCGCGAGGCCGACCGCAAGATGGGGGGACCAGACTCCGTGCCCGGTTAGCCGGGCACATCGCGCCGACGAGCGCCCTCACCGGCGATAGTAATGATGACGCACGCCGTATCCGCCGTAGCGCCCATAGGCGCCGCCATAATAGCCGCCGTAGCCCCGGTAGCTCGTCCCGGCCTCGGTGCTTCCTTCACGGTCTGACTGCGCCCGCGCCGCCACGGAACCGAACAGCGCCGCCGCAATTGCCGCGATCACGATGAGGTTGCGCATCGCTCAACTCCTCGTCCGGATGGCTCACCCATCCTTACGAACTAACGATTTCCGGGTTGCACCGGTTCCCCGCCTCGGGCGAGCGCCGACGCGCGAGCGCAGCTAAAGCCTGATGACTTTTCTTCGATTCGTCATCACGCTTTAGCTCATTGTTTGAGCATGATCTTTTCCGAAAACCGCTTCACACTTTTCGGGATCATGCTCTATTCGCTCAGCAAGAGCCGTCGGGCCTGCCTGATCGTAACCTTGGCAAACGCCTCGAGCTGGTCGGCGGGGGCGCTGCTGATCGGATGGCCGATGACGACAAATCCGTAGGCCGGCATGCCGAGCGCTCGGCTCATCAACTCGGCCGCACTGACGAATCGCTCCGTCATCACGGCGATTGCCGGCACCCCTTGTCGTTCGGCCATGACAGCGTCGTGCAGACTGCACGATGAGCAGCTGCCTCAATCGCCGACGCCGGTGACGACGGCCTGCCAGCGTCTGATCTCATCGACGATGTGGGCGTCGGCCGGGGCGCTGAAGTTCGACTTGGTCCGCAAAACGATCGCGCCGACGCCGAGGTCGTCGCGCAGAAAGCGCGCGACATGCGCGAAGTATTCCTTCGTGCCTTCCTTCCCGTTCGAGATGATGCCGACTGTCGCCCCGCGCAGCGACGCGGGTCGCGGGGCTGGTCGTCCGCCGGCATCGCGCTTTTCGTTGGTTGGATCGAGCACGCGAAACGTCATGGGCGGGGCTCCTCGTTTATTTTGGCGCTTGTTCTTGTCGGCGAACCGCTGGCCGCTTCGCCGGAACATGCGCCGGCTTTCGGCGGTTCGCAGTCGACGCAGGCGCCGATCGCCGCCGTGACGGCGCGCGTCTTGCTGCCCATCCACGGAGCGATGACGGCGCCGAAACCGCCCGCCGGTCCGCCGGCCGCGACGACCAGGAGGTCGTCCGGCGACGAGAGCGCAGGATGGATCCGGCTCGCGCGGTCGCGCACGATCGACTGCTTTCCGACGCCTGCCCAGTCGGCACGGCGCACGCGCGCGCGCTCGAACAGGAACTCGGCGATATCGCGCTTGCTCCAACCGGCACGTTCGATGGGCTCGCGCAGCTGCTTCGGCACGACGATCACGTAATTGCCGCCATAGATCGAGTAATTGAGCTGGTTGGCCCGCATCTCGGCGGCAAACGTTTCCAGGATCTCGCGCGGGTCGGTGGTCCATTCGTTCATGATCTGGCGCGGCGCCATGGCAGCCATCACGGTGACGGCCGAGGTTCCGTCCGGAATGCCGCGGACGAGGGACAGCGGCTGCCAGCCGGTGCCCTCCTCGTCCTCGGCCAGGCAATACGAGAACTTTCCGGGGTGCCCGAGCGTCGATCGGTCGATGCCGCCCGCACGCACGTCGAGCAGATTGATCAACGCGAGCCGCAGCGCCCGGCCGATGACCGCCGTTGCGCGGTCGCTGTTGGCGAGTGCGTTGAATGTGCCGTTCGCACCGATCTCCGTTCGGACCGGACCGTTGATGATCACCAGAACGGCGCATCCGCCGGTGCTGGAGGTGACGCCGTGCAGCAGAAACTCCGGCTTCATCATCGCCTGCCACGCGGTTGCGACCACCGGAAAATGCAGCGGCAGGCAGCCGGCCATGACGGCATTAATGGCGAGCTTCTCGGCGGTGATCGGCTGTTCGCGCACCGGTTCGATGGCGACGAGCTGGTCGGGCGGCATCAACGCCCAGTCGAGGCAGGCCTCGACCGCGGCTTTCGTCGGCGGCACGATCGGCAGGCCGTCGGTCCAGCCGTTGGCGTGATAGAGCTCCTGCACGGCGGCGAAATCATCGACATCGTAGGTTTTCGACGTCAGCGCCGCCTTGGCGCTCGGCGTCGAAAGACCGGAAGCTTGCAGCTCCGACGACAGCATGGGCTCGATCCGTTGCGTCTCAGGGCACGAAGATTGCGCCGATGGACGCGCTTGTCGAGACGGTGTCCCGGTTTGCTAGCCATGCAACCTTGCCGATGCTTGTCCCACCGGCACCGGCGACAAGGCGAGCGGTCAACGCAGGATCTGGTAGCCGGCGATGACAATCTCGAACGCGATCAGCGCGATGATGATCATTTCGAGCCGCAGCGAGCGGCGGGTGTCGATGATGTCGGTCAGCACCTCGGCGGTCTCGGAGATCACCGACAGCTTGCGCGTGAGCGTGTCGGTGCGCTCCTTGAGCTCGTATTCGTCCTGCAGGCGTGCGGTCAACCGCTCGAGGTCGTAGCGGTCCCACACGACGTCCGGCTTCTCGGTGACGGCGACACGGCCCGAGACGCGGTGGTTCACCAGCAGGGCATTGCCGATGTGCTTGAGGATCGCGCGCCGGCCGCCGAATGCGCGCCCCTTCTCGGCAAGCTGACGCGCGAACGGCTCGACCAGCTCGAACACGGCGGCCACCTCGCGCTCGTCGCGCGCGAGCACCACGCTCTTCGACAGCGCGTCGGCGATGACGATCAGATGCTCGGGCGTGACCGTCTTGAGGGTGATCGGGCCGCCCGGCAGGACCTGATCGTCCTTGGCGGAATCGATCGCGACGAAGGCCGTCTCCTCCTCGGGGGTCGCGACCGGCCCGATGATGCGCGGCCGCAGCTCGCGCAGGACATACTCTTCTTGTGCCGGCATGAGGCCGATGAGCACCGCGACGCCGTAGCGAAACAGGGTGACGAAACCGTCGGCGCCGACGCGGTAGGTCAACGGCGAAGAGGACACGACCTGGGCCGGATCGATGCCCGACGTGTTGATGCGGTCGCCGAGCAGGAGCGCGCGGGCGCGGCGCGGCGCTTTCACGGGTGCGGTTGCATCATTCATCGTTCACGCCGCCGGTGCGATGCGGGCCACCCGGCGCCTCACGTTGGCGGCTCGGCGTTGGCGGGCCGATCAGACGAAAGCCCATGACGCCCGCGATACTCGTTTCGACGATGCGCGCCGTCGAGTGCGCCAGCTTCGCGCGCAGCCTGTCGATGAAGATGTCGACGATCTTGATCTCCGGCTGGTCCACGGTGCCGTAAAGATGCGCGAGCAGCGCCTCGCGGGTGAGGATCGTATCCTTGCGCAGGCTCAGGAGCTCGATGAGCTGCGACTCCTTGAGCTTGAGACGCACGGGCTCACCGCCGACCGTGGCGGACTTGGCGACGCAGTCGACCGCGAGATCGCCGGTGCGGATCATTGTGGGGTCCGGGGACGCGGGCATGGCGTCCTCAGGCGAACCGCTCGCGCGCCCGTTCGCGCGCCTTCATCGCCTCGACCTCGCGGTCGCGCGGCGGGCTCGCGGTGGAAAGATCATGCAACAGGCGCCGCGCCACGTCGGCGACCTCGTCGACGGCGCGCTGGAACGCCGCCTCGTTGGCTTTCGAGGGGTGCGCGAAGCCGGAGAGCTTGCGCACGAACTGGAGCGCCGAGGCGCGGATTTCCTCCTCGGTCGCAGGCGGATCGAAATTGAACAGGGTGCGGATGTTGCGGCACATCGGGGGTTCTCCGTTGTCGCACGGCGCAATGTAGGCCGAAATCACGCCGGCGGCTGCGGGGCCTCGCGAAAAAGCCCGCCGACCAGCCCTAAATAGCTGATCTGACGGGCTTTATTTGGTTGCGGGAGGTGGATTTGAACCACCGACCTTCAGGTTATGAGGCCGCGCCAAAATCGAAAATTCGTCAATAAAATCAATCCTAACGACGGTTGTTTGTGCCGAAAATGTGCCGTGGAAGAAAGCGTAAGGGCAGGGAACGGGCGGGAAATTCGGTTTGGAAGCCGAGGTGACCGCTCCCGCCTATCGTCGCGACCATCATCAGCGAGCACGACCGGGCCTCCCCCCGGGAAAGAGTGGAGCAATTGCTACCCGTGACCAATTCCGCGCCCAACCAAGAGTCGACCTGTTCTGTGGGTACCCCCATGATCCGCGAAGCTGCAGACCGCAGCCATCCGATCGAATGGGCCATAACCAGGAATTATAATGCCCCCACGGAGCCCATTGCCACAGAGGCTGTGGCGCGGTTCATCAAGGAGGGGTTTCTATTTCTCAATATTCCTGCCGCGGTAGAAACGAGCCTAAGAGCCGCGTTCGATGCGGGGCCGCCCTTCTTTTCGCAATCCTTAGAAGAAAAGATGCGTGCCACTCTACCCTGCGATTCAGGATATCAGATTGAACTTAAGCCAATGAATTGCCGAGGCGGCCGCTCGCGGCCTTCCCAATCCGATCGAATCATAACCAAGGGGTAATCGGCGGACATCTCTTTAGGACGCTGGCGCGTCCCCGAAAGGCTCCCTTCATCGCAGGCTTGCTAGGCCGGTTTATACAAACGCGATCAACTCGCCAGCGCTTTAATCTGCTCGGCAACCGTCCGACCGACCAATCTGTCGTAGTTGGCGATCGGCTCGGGTCGACCGATGAGATAGCCTTGGATTTCCTGACATGACTCGCGCATCAGGAAATCAAGCTGGGCCTGGGTTTCGACACCCTCGGCGGTAATCGGAAGGTTGAGCCCGCGACCGAGCCCGATCACGGCGCGGACGATGGCTTCCGATTGTGGGTTTCGCTCCAGGTTCGTGATGAACGATCGATCGATCTTGATCTTGTCGAATGGGAAGGCCTGTAAATACGACAACGATGAATACCCGGTGCCGAAGTCGTCCATAGCGATTCGCACGCCGAGCGCCTTGAGCCTGCGCAGAACCGAAACGGTGCGGGAGAAGTCGCTTATCAGCACGCCTTCGGTGATTTCGAGCTCCAGGCGTGCCGGTTTGAGACCAGTTTCCAGAAGCACGGAGTGTACGAGCGCGGCGAGGTCGCCGTGCTGAAATTGCACCGGGGACAGGTTGATGGCGATCTGCAGCAGTTTTGGCCAGGACGCCGCTTCACGGCAGGCCTGCCGCAATATCCATTCGCCGAGCGGCATGATGAGACCGCTCTCCTCGGCGAGCGGAATAAACGTGCCGGGGTCCACCAAGCCGCGGGTTGGATGATGCCAGCGCACCAGCGCCTC
>DATBZM010000202.1:0-2714 GCA_036513175.1 Xanthobacteraceae bacterium
ATCATCGCAGGGAATCACAACTCGGTTGTCGCAGGCTATATTCATCGCCAAGCTGCCAAAGATTCGCAGCCTCTGAGGAGCCTGCCTTCGCGCAGCGAAGGCAGGCGTCTCGAAGGATGGGCCGCTTGTGTGGCGCCACCGGCCGCAAGCGGCCCATGGTTCGAGACGCGACGCTGCGCGTCGCTCCTCACCATGAGGTTTTCGTGAAGTTGCTTCGCCGCAGAAAGCCACGACTGCGCGCCGGCGACCGCACCCCGCAGCCCGCGGCGGTCAGCGCGCCAGCACCTCGATCTCGCCGTCGACGCCGGTGATCACCTTGAAGGTACGCTCATAGAGCTTGCCCTCGTTGCGGGCGATCGCGCGGTATTCGCCTTCCGCCAGCACGACGCGCGGGAAGGCGCCGCCGATCGAGCGCACGATCTCGTCGCCGCCCGGCGTCAGCACCGACCAGTTGGTGTTGGCGAGCGCCTCGCCGCCCTGCACGCTCACGAGCTTGAGCGTGATCATCGCCGCGCGATGGGTCACGGTCACGTCGGTGAGCTTGCCGGCCTGCACGCGGATGTCGGAGCGCACGATCGAGTTGAACTCGCCGTAGTTCGAGACGATGTGATAGGTGCCCTCCGGCACCACCACGACCTCGCCGGTCGTCACGCCGGCCGCGATCGGCCGCTTCTCGCCCGGCTCGAACTGGCTGCCGGGAAAGATGTCGAAGGAAATCTGCCCGGCCGGGATTTTCGCGTCGCCGACGCGGCCTTCGAGCCGCAGGCCGCCCGCCGCGATCTCGAATACCTCGCGCGTCACCTCGGATTTGAGATGCACGGCCTTGGCCGCGCTGGCGAGGCCGAAGGTGACCTGCACCACGTAATCGCCGGCCGGCAGCGCGATGGTCGGCGTCGGCGACTTGTCCTCCTTGATCGGCCGGAAGGCGCCGCTCTCGTCCGGCCGCACCGGATAGACCCGCCAGATCAGGTTGGCATTGATCGGCTGGGCAATGTCGCGTCCATAGCGGGCGCTCAACATCAGGCCGACCTGGCCGGCCGGAATGGCCGCGACGGGTGCGGCAAGCGGCGGGCCGGGCACCGGCGCCGGATTGGGGTTGGCGAGCGTCTGCCCGGGTGCGATCATGCCGCCGCCGGACGGCGCGAATTGCTGGCTCGGCAGCGTGAGCGAGCGCGTCTGCTGCGCGAACGACGCGACAGGAACGAGTGCGGCCGCCAAAATGGCGGCCATCACGCAACGCACGCGCGCGCCAATGCCCCCTGCCCTGCTCATGGCGACCACTTTTCGATCCCAATCAGGGCAATTTCAAGCCACGGCCCGAAACGCGCCCCTTTCTCGCCGCGCCCGGCCATGATAGGCGCAACGCGTGCGCCCACAGTTCGCCCCCGGCGGTGTCGAGCCAGACATGCAGGATGCCTTGAACCTGTTGCAGACCCGCCGATCGGTCAAACCGGTCGAGCTTGCGGGCCCCGGCCTGACGGCCGGCGAGATCGATACGCTGCTGACCATCGCGTCGCGCGTGCCCGACCACGGCAAGCTCGTGCCGTGGCGCTTCATCGTGTTCGATGGCGACGCGCGGCTCGCGGCCGGCGAGGCGATCGCCCGGGCGTTTGCCGCCAAATATCCCGATGCGGCGCCCGAGCAGATCGAGTTCGAGAAGAAGCGCCTGGCGCGCGCGCCGCTGGTGGTCGCGGTGGTGAGCCGCGCCGGGCCGCACGTGAAGATTCCCGAATGGGAGCAGGTGCTCTCCGCCGGCGCCGCCGCCATGAGCCTCGTCTTCGCGGCGCATGCGCTCGGCTTTGCGGCGAACTGGATCACCGAATGGTACGCGTACGATCGCGCGGCGCTCGACGCGCTCGGCCTCGCACCGCATGAAAAGATCGCCGGATTCATCCATATCGGCCGCGCCGGCCCGGCCGAGGACCGGCCACGCCCGCCGCTCGCCGATATCGTCACGCGCTACGGCAACTGAGAGACTCGGATGTTCTACGAGACCGCCAAGAACGATCACGGCCTTCCCTACAATCCCTTCAAGGCGATCGTCGCGCCGCGGCCGATCGGCTGGATTTCGTCGATGAGCGCCAAGGGGGAGATCAACCTTGCGCCCTACTCCTTCTTCAACGGGATCACCGACCATCCGCCGACCGTGATGTTCTCCAGCGAAGGGCGCAAGGATTCGGTCGCATTCGCCGAAGAGACCAGGGAGTTCGTCTGCAATCTCGCGACCTTCGCGCTGCGCGACCAGATGAACGGGACCTCGGCGCCGTTTGCGCGCGGCGTCAACGAGATGGAGAAGACCGGGCTCGCGGCCGCGCCCTCGCGCCTGGTCAAGCCGCCGCGGGTGAAGGATTCGCCCTGCGCGCTCGAATGCAAATGGCTGCAGACCGTGCGGCTCACCGATCTCGACGGGCGCCTGACCGACCGCTACGTCGTGTTCGGCCAGGTGGTCGGCGTCTATATCGACGACAGCTTCATCAAGGACGGCAAGCTCGATACCGCCGCGATGCGGCCGATCGCGCGCGCCGGGTATCACGATTATTTCGTCGGCACGCCGGAGACCAAGTTTTCGCTGTCCCGGCCGAAGGGCGGCGGCGCCGACTGAGACCGCCGCGCTTGCGACGACATCCAGCTCCCGCCTAGGATTTTTGTCCTATCGGCGCGATGGAACCCGGAACCCGCTTTCGGCCTTTACCACGAGTAAAGCATGTTCTTGT
>DATBZM010000203.1:0-9695 GCA_036513175.1 Xanthobacteraceae bacterium
GTTCATGCGAAACCCGCGGCGATGGAGCGCGAAGGCCGGGCACGACGGCCCGACCGATGCGCGAATGACGCATTTATCGGCGCATGTCCTTCACGGCGAACCGGTATCCACCCCGGATCAAGTCCGGGGCAGGCTCTCGCCGGGACATGCGCTAACGGTGCGCTTCGCTGAACAGCACGCCGCCCTTCATCTTGTCCTGCTTTTCCGACTCGACCAGCGTCACCACGACGGCGGCGGGCTCGACCTTGTAATTCTTCACCACCGCGTCGGTGATGTCCTTCATCAGGGCGCGCTTCTGGTCGAGCGAGCGTCCGCCGAGGGCATAGACGACGACTTCAGGCATATTTCTTCTCCCTGGATACCATGCGGCGCGCAGTACCGCACGCCAAGAGCCTTAGTTCAAGGGCGCCTTGGTGCTGATCAGGTCCTGCTCGGATGCGCACCCGCACCTGGTATGGGTCAGCCTGACTGCTTGATGCACCGTCGCGCCGGGCTAGCATGACGGCGGCTGTCGGGGTTTTGAGGCTGTTCCGGGAGGACCTTCCGATGGAGTTGCGCCCCGCCACGATCCTTGCTGCCGTCCGGACGAAGCCGCTCATCAGCTGCGCCCAGTGCGGCACCATGATCTATGCGGCGGAATGGTTCGAAGAGATGGACGAGCGCCGCGTACGGCACCTGTGGGAATGCGACGCCTGCGGCTACGCGTTCGAGACGATGGCGTGCTTTCCGACGAAATAGCGCGCGTGCGAACCGCGCGACGGCGCCGCCACAGCAAGCCTTGCGCCAATGTCAGGAGAACGGCCGCGGCGATGGCGGCGGCGGCGGCGGCGTGACGCCGATGACGCGGCCGCCGGCCGAGATCGCCTTGCCGGGCAGATCGATCACCCAGTCGACGGTGTTGCCGGTGGCGTTGGCGGCATGGCCGACGAAGCTCGACACCGTCGAGAACACGACACCGACCGGGCCGTGCGGTTCGGTTGGCGCGGCCTGCGGCGCATTCGGCGAAGCGGCCGGCGGCTCGGTGGCGGTTGCCATGGAGGGCACGATCACGGTGGGAGCGTCCATGCCGCGCGCCGGAGCCGGCGGCAGACCCGGCGGGGGCGCGGGCACATAAACCTCACCTTCTTCGGCATCGGGGCGCGGTGGCCCCGGCGGCGCGGTCACGACCGCGGGCCGGCTCGGCGCGATGGCGGGACGCGCCATCGGTTCGCGCGGCGAGATCGAGTCCATGCCCATCGGGATCGCCGCGGTCACGGCAGGCGCCTTCACGGGCGGCGGCGGAACGCTCGCGGCGGCGGCAGTGCTCGCAGTCACCGGCATCGCGATCGGCCGCACCTGCGCGGGTTGCTCGGGCTTCTCGCGACGTTCCTTCAAGACCTGGCGCATGGCGGCGCGGTCTTCGCTAACCGTCGGCTCCTCGCTCGTGGCGGCGGCCTGTGCAGACGGGGTCGGCGCAGTGGCCGGTTCGGTCGCACGGCCGAAGTGGAACTGCGCCAGCAGGTAGCCGCCGATCACCAACGCGGCAACGGACGGCAGGATTTCCAGCATCCAGCTGGAGCCAACCCCGAAGAGTCTCGGCAATCGTCCCATGCCCGCACCACCCGCAATCGTCCCGTCGCCCTATAGGCCATCGGTTTCCGGCAACTTCGTGCTCATCCTGGGGCATTGCGGCGAAAGTTTCGCCGTAAACATTGCCGAATCGTAATCTGACGCATCCCTGCGTCGGCTTACCGCGCCCCCTCCACCAGCCGGCGCGGCAATGCAATAATGCGGGCAGCGGGGTGTTATCCGGCTGCAAGCCGCTCGCTCAATAGGAGGAAACCCGATGACTGCGCAACCGAAAATCTCCGATCTCACGTCCGATGCCATCGGCCTCATGAAGGCGCCCGACCTGTCGCGGCGCGGCTTCATGAGCGCCTCGGCGGCGGTCGCCGCCGGCTACACGCTCGCGGCCGGCCCGGTGCGGGCGGAGGCGATCAAGACCGATACCACCGGCCTCAAGGCCGGCGACGCCAAGGTGGCGGTCGCGGGCGGCGACATGCCGGTCTACTACGCCCGTCCCGCCAATGTGGCGAACCCGCCCGTGATCCTGGTCGCGATGGAGATTTTCGGCCTGCACGAATGGGTGAAAGACGTCACGCGGCGGATGGCCCATCTCGGCGCCTTCGCGATCGCGCCGGACTATTATTTCCGCGTCGGCGTCGATCTCACCAAGATCACCGAGGTGCCGAAGCTCTTGCCGATCGTCAACAAGAAGCCGGACGCCGAGCTGTTTGCCGATCTCGACGCGACCGCCGCCTGGGCCAAGTCGCAGGGCGGCGACACCGACCGGCTCGGCATCATGGGCTTCTGCCGCGGCGGCCGCACCGTGTGGGAGTACGCGGCGCACAATCCGAACCTCAAGGCCGCGGTCGCTTTCTATGGTCCGCCGAATGACCCGCCGAACAATCCGGGCTGGCCGAAGAGCCCGATGCAGCTCGTGCCCGACATGAAGGCCCCGGTGCTCGGCCTCTATGGCGCGGAGGACACCGGCATTCCGGTCGCCCAGGTCGAGGCCATGAAAGCCGCGATGGCGGCAGCCAACAAGCCGGCCGAATTCCACATCTATCCGGGCGCCCCGCATGGTTTCGAGGCCGACTACCGCGGCAGCTACCGCAAGGAGGCGGCCGAGGACGCGTGGAACCAGATGCAGGCGTGGTTCAAGAAGTACAAAGTGCTCTGAGCCGACCGCACGCCGCATAGTTGCCGGACGGCTCGACCCATGCGTCGAGCCGTTCGTCATTTCAACGCGGTGCAAAGATCAGAACAAACCGCCGAACAAGCCATTCGGCGAGTTGCCGAACGGACCGGCCGGACGCGCCGTTTGGCTCGGCGTCGTTTGACTCTGCCGAGTCAGGTGCTGGTCGCCGCCGAACGCCAAGGCCTGATGGCGGGTGAAATCAAATTGATTGGGCCGGTCGAAGCGCTGGAACATGTCGAACGCGTCAGGGCGTGTGGCGGCAGCGACGCGGCGCCGATCGTCCGCCGTATTCGTATTGCGGGCGAGTTTCGGCTTCGCCTTGAGCGCGCCCCGGCCCAACTGGGCCCTCGCCTCAATGATCACCTTGCCGGGAGGCGCCACCGCGACCCGCGTTGCGGTATGGCGTTGCGCATAGCCTTTGGCGAACGTCAGGTCCCGGTCGGAGACCGGCAGCGCGGGAGGCGGCGGCACGATTGCTGCCACGGCGGGCGGCGCAACCGGTGGCGCCACCGGCGCGGCAGCGACGGTAACGGGCTGCTCAACCCGGGCGGACGCGGACGCGTTTACGATCCTAGGCGCAGCTGAGGCGAGAACGCGGGTCACGGCCGGGGGCGCCGACGGGACCACGCCAGCCTGCGGCACCACCACGACGGGGGCCGGGGCAGCGACCAACTCGCGCGTCACCACGGCGCCGCTGATAACCGAGACCGCCATGACGGTGGCGAACACCATGGTGTTGGTCAGCACACCGCGCCACCCGGTCGGTCGTGCCGGGGTGAGCGAGTAGTCATAGCCATATCGGGACATCAAATGACGGGTCATCGGCCACTCCCCGAAGTTCCTCATCCCCCGCAACCCGGTAGATAGCGACGAATGACCCTCGGCACGACCTCAACACGACAATATGATCAAAAGTTCCGTCACGCAGGTTGTTGTCGCTGCCCCGTAGACCATCGAGATGCCCGCACCGCGACGTGATCCACGCTATCCACAGTTTTTATCTCGCCTTAATCTCGAAATGGCGCAGCGCGACACCACTCCATGTGCCGCCATCGCCGATTCGGGGGACGAAAATTCGACTATAATCGTACGCAGCGTGCGGCGCGGTTTCGCATCGTCGCGACCGATGAAACCGGCCGCCGAAGCGACACGTAAGTTGACGAGCCGCATGTCAACGCACCCGATGAGGCGCAAATGCTCACCACCCGCCGAGACGCGCTTGCGCTGTTCGCCTGCGCGCTTGCCGCACCAGCCGCCGCGCAAACGCCCGGCATGAGCCGCCTCACCGCCTACGCGTTCACGTTCACGGCGCTCGACGGCGGCGACATCCGGCTCGCCGATTTTGCCGGCAAGCCGATCCTCGTGGTCAACACCGCCTCGCAATGCGGTTTCACGCCGCAATACGCCGGCCTGCAGCAATTGTGGTCGCGCTACCATGCGCGCGGCCTGATGATGATCGCGGTGCCGTCGAACGATTTCGGCGGCCAGGAGCCAGGCGGCGCCGCCGACATCAAGGCGACCGCGAACCATGTCTACGGCGTCACGTTCCCGATCGCCGAGAAGGCCGTGGTGAAGGGCGCGAGCCCGCACCCGTTCTACAAATGGGCCGCCAGCGAGCGGCCGCACGACCTGCCGCGCTGGAATTTCCACAAATACCTGATCGGCCGCGACGGCCATATCGCGGCGGTCTTTGCGACCGAAGTCGAGCCCACCGATCCGCGCGTGATCGCCGCGATCGAGAAGGAGCTCGCGAGTGGCGAATAGCGAATGGCGAATTGAAGCGCTCTACTCGCTATTCGCTCCTCGCCATTCGCAGATCTTTCGCCTCGAGCCAAAACGCTTCGCCCGCGCTTTCTTCGGTGTCGAGCCAGAGGAAGCGCGTTCTTGCAAACGCGCGCTCGATCGCATCGCGGCCGCGGCCGACCTCGCACAGGAGCCCGCCCGCCGGCACGAGATGTTGCGGCGCCTCCTCGATGATGCGGCGGATGAATTTCAGCCCATCGCGCCCGGCCGCAAAGGCGCGGTGCGGCTCGTGCCGGCATTCGGGCGGCAGCGCCGCCATGCCGGGCGCGTCCACGTAGGGCGGATTGGCGAGAATGAGGTCGTAGCGGTCCGCGGCGACCGGCGCGTAGAGATCGCCGCGCAGCAAGCGGACGCGGCGTTCCAGCCCGTGGTCGCGCACGTTGATGCGCGCAACCGCGAGCGCGCCCTGCGAAATGTCGACCGCATCGACGGTGGCGGCGGGAAAACGCATGGCGGCGAGGATCGCCAGGCAGCCCGAGCCGGTGCACAGGTCGAGCACGCGGCGCACGCCTGCCGGATCGACCAGCCCGTCGCCGGCAAAGAGGTCGCCGGCGAGAATCTCGCCGAGATACGAGCGCGGCACGATCACGCGCTCGTCGACATAGAACGGCACGCCCTGGATGTAGCTCTTGCGCACCAGGTAGGCGGCGGGCTTGCGCGTGCGCACGCGCCGTTCGATCAGCGCGAGCACCGTGGCGCGCTCCTTGGCGGTGACGTGCGCGCGCGAGAAGGCATCGAACCGCTCGGGCGGCAGGTGCAGCGCCTCGCCCACCAGGAACGCCGCCTCAGCGACCGGGTCGGTGGTGCCGTGCGCGATCACCAGCTTGGCGGCGCGAAAGCGCGTCACCGCATGGCGCACAAGGTCGAGGATGGTCGCAAGCTCGCGCGGCGGCTTGCGCGCGTCGGATTTCTTGCGGGCTTTGCGGGCACGGCTCGGCATTCTGTGCGGCAACCTCATGCGGCGATGATCATGGCCTGGATCATCGCCGCAAGGCCATAGGCGCTGTGCGCGACGATCGTCGGAAGCGACGATCCGCTGCGGGCGCGCAGATAGCCGAGCAGGAGCCCGAGACCGAAAATCTCGCCCATGGTCACCGCGTCATATTGCAGGGCGTCCCCGGCCCACAGCGCCGACGTGAGCACGATCGTGCCCGGCACGCCGAGGCGCGACGCCGCCCAGCCGCGAAACAGAAAGCCGCGAAACATCAGCTCCTCGCCGACCGGCGCCGCGACGATGACGGCGAGCAGCACGAGCCACAGCAAACCGCTGACGCGTCCGGTCGCGTAAAGCTCCTGCACCCACGGCACCGTCAGCCCACGGCCGGCCGCGTAGCCGGAAATATCGGTCGCCGCCCCATAGGCGATCGCGCAGGCGACCGCAAAGCCGATGGTCCGTCCGCCGACCGGCTTGAGCGCGAGATATTCCGCGATCGGAATGCGCGCAAGCCGCGCCGCGAGCGCGAGCAGCAGGATGGTGACGGGCAAGCTCGAGAGCGTCAGCGTCGCGACGACGAGCGCGCTCGAGTGCAGCGCCGCCTCGAACGACGCAGGGCTCACCGCATCCGCGCCACGCCAGCGCAGCACCGCGAAGATCACCGGCAAGGGCGCCAGGCTGGACAGCAGAAACGTACCGAGACCCCAGGCGGCCGTGCTCCAGAACCCCCACCCGGCCCGGCCGCGTGGCAGGGTGCCGCCGGCCGCAGCCGATTCGGTCAAGATCGCGTCGGACATCGCGTCGGGTCGCCCGTCGGGCATGGGCTGAGGATCTCTTCGGGCCAGTATCCCGGTTGGTAGCCCGTGCCCGGCGCAAGGTTCACGCGCCGCTTTATGAGAGCCGGACCACGGCGTGATAGGATCGCGTCCATGCCCGTGCTTCCCCTCACCGACGCCGCGCCGCTGCTGCCGGCGCGCGGTGCGCTGATCGGCCTCGATCTCGGCAGCAAGACCATCGGGGTCGCGACCAGCGATCCCGATCGCCGGCTCGCCACGGTGGTCGAGACCATCGCGCGCACGACTTTTTCCGCCGACGCGGCGCGCATTCTCGCGCTGGCGGCCGAGCGCAGGACGGCGGGCTTCGTGCTCGGCCTGCCCGTCAACATGGACGGCAGCGAGGGGCCGCGCGCGCAATCGACCCGCGCCTTCGCGCGCAATCTCGCCAGGTTGACGCAGCTGCCGATCGCGCTGTGGGACGAGCGGCTCTCGACCGCCGCGGTCGAGCGCGAGCTGATCGCGGCGGATGCGAGCCGGGCCCGGCGCAAGGCCGTGATCGACCAGCACGCCGCGGTGTTCATCCTGCAGGGCGCGCTCGACCGGCTGGCTAATATGAGGTGAGCACGGACTTCGCGCTCCCTCTCCCCGTTCTTAGGGGGAGAGGGTCGGGGTGAGGGGCGCTGAGTCTCCGCGCGCGACAACGCGCGCAACAACTCGCGGAGGCGCCCCCTCACCCCTCTCCCCGCACGCGGGGAGAGGGAGCGCGGGCGCCGTGCTCGCCGCGCCGCAAACTCGCTGGGGATGGCGTGCTCCCTGCCCTTGCCGACTCCGCGCGATGCGCTTATAGGTGCCGTTTTAATGAACATCGCGCAGAAATCCTCCTTCGTCCTCAGCCACCGGCACCTGTTGGGGATCGAGGGCCTGTCGCGCGAGGAGATCGTCGGTCTCCTCGACCTCTCCGAGGAATTCGTCGAGCTCAACCGCCAGATCGAGAAGAAGCGCGCCTCGCTGCGCGGCCGCACCCAGATCAACCTCTTCTTCGAGGTCTCGACCCGGACGCAAGCCTCCTTCGAGATCGCCGGCAAGCGCCTCGGCGCCGATGTGATGAACATGTCGACCGGCACCTCCTCGATGCGCAAGGGCGAGACGCTGATCGACACCGCCGTCACGCTCAACGCCATGCACCCCGACATCATCGTCGTGCGCCATCACGCGTCGGGCGCCGTCGAGCTCTTGGCCCGCAAGGTCGACTGCTCGGTGATCAATGCGGGCGACGGCGCGCACGAGCATCCGACCCAGGCGCTGCTCGATGCGCTCACCATCCGCCGCAACAAGGGGCGGATCGAGGGGCTGACCGTCACGATCTGCGGCGACATCCTGCACTCGCGCGTCGCGCGCTCGAACATCATCCTGCTCAACACCATGGGCGCCCGCGTGCGCGTGGTCGCGCCCTCGACGCTGCTGCCGCCCGGCATCGAGCGCTTCGGCGTCGAGGTCTTCCGCGACATGCGCGAGGGCCTGCGCGAGGCCGACATCGTCATGATGCTGCGCCTGCAGCGCGAGCGCATGAACGGCTCGTTCGTGCCCTCGCTGCAGGAATACGCCGCCTATTTCGGCCTCGACGCGAAGAAGCTCGCCTACGCCAAGCCCGACGCGCTGGTGATGCATCCGGGCCCGATGAACCGCGGCGTCGAGATCGATTCCAGCGTCGCCGACGGCGCCCAGTCGGTGGTGCGCCAGCAGGTCGAGATGGGCGTCGCGGTGCGCATGGCGGTGCTCGAGGCGCTGTCGCGGAATCTGCCGAATGCGTGAGTTAGGGCACGGCGCGTGCGCTCCCTCTCCCCGCAGGGGAGAGGGTCGGGGTGAGGGGCGCTCGGGGCGTCGATTGAAACTCCGAGCGCCCCTCACCCGACGCGCTTCGCGCGTCGACCTCTCCCCTGCGGGGAGAGGTGAAGAAAAGCGAACCTGAATGCTGTCCGAGCGTCGCCCGATCCTGCTCACCAACGCGCGGATCATCGATCCGTCGCGCGACCTCGACATGGCGGGCGATCTGCTGATCGCCGACGGCGTGATCCGCGAGGCGAAGCGCGGCATCGGCGCGGCCGGCGTGCCGGAAGGCACCGAGATCGTCGACTGCCGGGGCAAGGTCGTCGCCCCCGGCCTGATCGACATGCGCGCCTTCGTGGGCGAGCCCGGCGCCGAATACCGCGAGACGTTCGCGACCGCGAGCCAGGCCGCGGCGGCCGGCGGCGTCACCACCATCGTGTGCCAGCCCGACACCACGCCGGCGATCGACGAGCCCGCCGTGGTCGATTTCGTGCTCCGTCGTGCGCGCGACACCGCGATCGTGCACGTGCACCCGATGGCGGCGCTCACCAAGGGCCTGCGCGGCGAGGAGATGGCCGCGATCGGCCTGCTCAAGGCCGCCGGCGCGGTCGCGTTCACGGACGGGGCCAAAAGCGTGACCAACGCGCAGGTGATGCGCCGCGCGCTGACCTATGCGGGCGACTTCGACGCGCTCATCGTGCATCACACCGAGGATCCCGACCTCACCGGCGAAGGCGTGATGAACGAGGGCGAGTTTGCGGCGCGCCTCGGCCTGATCGGCGCGCCCAAGGCGGCCGAGACGATCATGCTCGAGCGCGACATGCGGCTCGTCGCCCTCACCGGCGGGCGCTATCACGCGGCCTCGGTCACCTGCCCGGAATCGCTCGACGTGCTCCGGCGCGCCAAGGAGGCCGGCCTCGCCGTCACGGCCTCGGCCTCGATCAACCACCTCACCCTCAACGAGGTCGACGTCGGCAGCTATCGCACCTTCTGCAAGCTCACGCCGCCGCTGCGCGCGGATGCGGACCGCGCCGCCCTGGTCGAGGCGGTCGCGAGCGGGCTCATCGACTGCGTGATGTCGGACCACGATCCGCAGGACGTCGAGACCAAGCGCCTGCCGTTCGCCGAAGCCGCGCCCGGCGCGATCGGCATCGAGACCATGCTCACGGCCGGCCTGCGCCTCGTGCACGGCGGCGCGCTCGATCTCGCCAAGCTGCTCAAGGCCCTGTCCAGCCGTCCGGCCGAGCTCCTCGGCCTTGCGGGCGGCACGCTCAAGCCCGGCAGCGCCGCCGACGTGATCGTGATCGATCTCGACGCGCCCTGGGTGCTCGACCGCGACGAGCTGAAATCGAAGTGCAAGAACACGCCGTTCGACGAGGCCCGCCTCACCGGCCGGGTGACGCGCACCATCGTTGCGGGACGCACCGTGTACGAATACGTTTGACGGCCCCTTCGCGGCACGACGCCAGACGACACCATGCCTCACCCGATCGACTACGCGGCCGCTTTCGTCTTCGGCTATCTGCTCGGCTCGATCCCGTTCGGCCTCTTGCTGACGCGGCTCGCCGGGACCCAGGATCTGCGCACCATCGGCTCCGGCAACATCGGCGCCACC
>DATBZM010000204.1:0-11321 GCA_036513175.1 Xanthobacteraceae bacterium
CGCGAGCGCGGAGTTTGCGGAAGCGCCCCCTCACCCCGACCTTCTCCCCGCACGCGGGGAGAGGGGGCGCAAGCATCGTGCTCACCTCACCTCGTCCTTATCGCAGGTCGCGCCTGATGCAATGGCTCAACACCATCGTCCAGGGCGTGCTCACCGGCGGCCTCTACGCCATGTTCGCGGCCGGGCTGTCGCTGATCTTCGGCGTCATGCGCCTCGTCAACATCGCGCATGGCGACTTCATCGTGCTCGCCGCCTACCTCGCGCTCGTCGTCACCGAGACGCTCGGCATCGGCCCGCTGCCGTCCCTGTTGATCGTCGTGCCGGTGATGGCCGCGATCGGCTACGCGCTGCAGCGCGGCCTGCTCAATCGCACGCTCGGCGACGACTTGCTGCCGCCCTTGCTCGTCACCTTCGGCCTTTCGATCATCATCCAGAACGGTCTTTTGCAACTGTTCACCGCCGACAGCCGCCGCCTTCAGGCCGGCTCGCTCGAGGTCGCGACCTGGCAGGTCACGCCGGGTCTCTCGATCGGCCTGCTGCCGCTCCTACAATTCGTCGCCGCCGTCGCGGTGATCGGCGCCCTGCAGGCGCTGTTCTATCGCACCGCCCTCGGCCGCGCGTTCCGCGCGACCTCCGACGATCCCGCCGTCGCCCAGCTCATGGGGCTCGACAATGCCCATGTCTTCGCGCTCGCCATGGCGCTGTCGCTCGCGGTCGTCGGGCTCGCCGGCGTGTTGCTCGCGGTGCGGGCGAATTTCGATCCGGCGATCGGCCCGGCGCGCCTCATCTTCGGCTTCGAGGCCGTCATCATCGGCGGGCTCGGCAATCTGTGGGGCACGCTCGCGGGCGGCATCGTGCTCGGCGTCGCCCAGGCGATCGGTGCCAAGCTCGATCCCGGCTGGCAGCTGCTCGCCGGCCACCTCGCGTTTCTCGCCGTCCTTGCCGTTCGGCCCGAAGGCCTCTTTCCAAGGATTCGGGGATGAGCGCGGCGATGTTCCAGGCGACGTTCCGAGTGCGCTTCACCGACCGCCGCAGCGCGATCAGCCTCGCGGCATTTGCGGCAGCGCTCGTCGCGCTTGGCTGCGCCCCATGGTGGGCGGGGCGCGACGACCTCTATCTGCTGGAACAAATCTTCGCCTACGTGGCGCTGGCGAGCCTGTGGAACCTGCTCGCCGGCTATGCCGGCCTCGTCTCCATCGGCCAGCAGGCCTATGTCGGGCTCGGCGCCTACCTGCTGTTCGGGCTCACGATCTTCGCTGATGTGCCGCCGCTGTGGGCGATTCCGCTCGCCGGGTTGATCGGCGCGCTCGCCGCCATCCCGGTCGCGGCGCTCGTCTTCCGCCTGCGTGGGCATTATTTCGCGATCGGCACCTGGGTGGTGGCGGAGGTCTTTCGCCTGCTCGCCTCGCAGGTCGCGGCGCTCGGCGGCGGCTCGGGCACCAGCCTGCCGGCCAGCATCGTGATCGCGATCGCGCCCTCGCGCGCGATGCGCGAGTTCATCGTCTACTGGATCGCACTTGCGCTCGTGGTCGCGATTCTCGGCCTGATCCTGTTGCTGCTCCGCTCGCGCTATGGCCTTGCGCTGACGGCGATCCGCGACAATGAGCTCGCCGCGCGCAGCAACGGCGTCGATGTGGCGCGGGTCAAATTCGTGGTCTATGTGTTCACCGCCTGCGGCACCGCCATGGTGGGGGCGCTCATCTTCCTGCAGAAGCTGCGCATCTCGCCGGATGCCGCCTTCAGCGTCAACGACTGGACCGCCTTCGTGATCTTCATCACCGTGATCGGCGGCATCGGCCGCCTCGAGGGCCCGATCGTCGGCACCATCGTGTTCTTCGCGCTGCGCCAGGCGCTCGCCGATCTCGGCGCGCTTTATCTGCTCATGCTCGGCGCGGTCGCGATCGTCGTGATGCTGTGGGCGCCGAAGGGCATCTGGGGCATGATCGTCGCCAAGCTCGATTGGCAGATCTTCCCGCTGCAGCGTCGCGTCGTCTTTGCGCAGCCTGCCGAAAACACCGCAAGGAGCAAGCCATGAACCAGCCCATTCGCAAGAGTCCGTCGATCGCGATCGACATCCACGCCCACATGATGGACCTCGACGTCTATGCGGTGACGGTCGGTCACAGCGCCTTCGGCAAGTCGACCTTCGATCCCTCGCTCGGCGCGGAAGCGAAGCAGAAGGCGAAGGAACGGAGCGATTTCGTCTGCGCCAAGATGAGCGACACGAAGGAGCGCATGGCCGAGATGGACAAGATGGGCGTCGACGTCCAGGTGCTCACTGCGAGCCTCGTCCATCAATGCACCTATTGGGCGGCGCCGGAGGAAAGCCTGCGCCTCGAGCGCAGGCTCAACGACCGTGTCGCCGAAATGGTTGCGACCAGCCCGCGGCGGCTGATCGGCCTCGGCACCTTGCCGCTGCATGCGCCCGAGCTCGCGGCGCGCGAGGCGGAGCGCTGCATGCGCGAGCTCAAGCTCAAGGGCTTCAACATCTCGACCCAGGCGCGCGACATGGAGATCGGCGATCGCCGCCTGTGGCCGTTCTGGGAAAAGGCCGCCGAGCACGACGCGATCGTCTACATCCATCCGGCCGGCAATCCGAGCCCGCGCTTCCACAAGCATTTCCTGTGGAACAGCGTCGGGCAGAACTTCGAGGAGGCGATGGCGATCGCCTCGCTGATGTACGAGGGCGTGCTCGACGCATTTCCGGGCCTCAAGATCTGCGTCTCGCACGGCGGCGGCTACATGCCGCTGTGCATGGGTCGCATCACCCGCAATTATCTCGAAAAGCCGACCACGCGCGCCAACATGAAGAAGAGCCCGGACGACTATCTGCGCCAGCTCTACTACGACAGCTGCGTCTACGATCACGACGTGCTGCGCCATCTGGTCGAGCGGGTCGGCGCGAGCCAGGTGATCCTCGGCTCCGACTATCCGGTCGGCGAGTGGAAGCCGGTGGAGTTCGTCCGCAATACGGCGGGCATTTCCGATGCCGACAAGGACAAGATCATTGGGCTGAACGCGGCGAGCATGCTCGGCGTCGCGGTGCCGGCGTGAGACGATGCCACGACAAGCCCCCAATCCAGCGCCGGGCCAGGGAGAAGGGACGATGAGCCACACGATGCGGTCACTTGCGCGCGACGCGGTCGTGGCGCTCCTCACGCTTGCGGGCGCCGCGGCGCTGTTCGTGACGAGCGTGCAGGCGGACACGCAGACCTGGCCGGCCAGGCCGGTCAAGATCATCGTCACCCAGGGCGCCGGCGGCACGCCCGACATCATCTGCCGTGTGATCGCCCAGCGCCTGTCGGTCGCGCTCGGCCAGCCATTCTTCGTCGAGAATCGTCCCGGCGCCGGCAACACCATCGGCGCCCAGGCGGCCGCGCGCGCCGCGCCCGACGGCTACACTTTTCTGTTCGCGACCTCGGCGGCGCTCGTGAGCAATCCGTATACGTTCAAGTCGCTGCCCTACCGGCCGATGGAGGATTTCGTGCCGGTCGGAATGGTGGCGAAGGGCGTGTTCTTCGTCCTCACCTATCCGAGCGTTCCGGCAAAGAACCTCTCCGAGCTGTTCGCCTACGACAGACGCAACCCCGGCAAGCTGACGTTTGCGACCGACGGCCCGCAGAATTTCTCCGGAATCCTGGCGGCCTGGCTCAACAAGCTCGGCGGCGGCGGCATCGTGCAGGTGCCGTACACGCGAATGCCGGAGGGCATCGAGGATGTGCTCGCCGGGCGGGTGCACCTCATCATCCTCGCGGTGCCGTCAGCCGCGCCCTATATCGCGTCGGGCGCGTTGCGGCCGCTCGCCGAAAGCTTCACGCGAAGGATCGACAATTATCCCGATGTTCCGCCGATTGCCGATGTCTTTCCGGGCGTCGAGATGGTCGGCTGGTTCGCGATCGTGGCGCCGGCAAGGACGCCGCCCGACGTCGTTGCGCGATTCAACCGTGAGCTCGACAAGATCCTCAAGGATCCCGCGATCGAAAAAGGGCTTGCGGTGGTCGGCTTCTTCACCGAGGGCGCCGGGACGCCGGAGAGCACCCGCGACTACATCCACGCGCAATACGAGCTGTGGGGCAGGGTCACGCACGACATCGGGCTGCAGCCGGAGTGAGGATCGCTTGACCACGCGTCGCTGGACCGCGCTGGCGGCCTGCGCTGCGGCACTGATGGTGGCCGCCGCCATCGCGCCGCAGCCGGCCGCCGCGGCCGAGGCGCCGGCGCTCGATGGTGCCCGCCTCGGCTGGCCGTGGGCGCTTCCCTTCATCGGCCTGCTGGTATCGATCGCGGTCGGGCCGCAGCTTTTTCCGCGCGTCTGGTACGGCCACTACGGCAAGATCGCCTACGCGTGGACGACGTTGACGCTCGCGCCGCTCGCCGCGCTCCACGGCGTGCCCATCGCGGCCGCGGCGCTCGTGCACGCGATGCTTGCCGACTACATGAGCTTCATCGTCCTCCTGTTCGCGCTCTACGTGGTCGCCGGCGGGATTCTCGTCACCGGAAACCTGCGCGGCACGCCTTGGGTCAACGCGGCGATTCTCCTCATCGGCACCGCGCTCGCCAGCATCGTCGGCACCACCGGCGCCGCCATGATCCTGATCCGGCCGCTGTTGCGTGCCAATGCGGCGCGGCTCGTCAACGCGCATGTCGTGGTGTTCTTCATCTTCCTCGTCGCCAATATCGGCGGGGCGCTGTCGCCGCTCGGCAATCCCCCGCTGTTCGTCGGCTTTCTGCGCGGCGTCGATTTCCTCTGGCCTGCGCGCAACCTGTGGCCCGGCACGCTGCTCGCCGCCGGGCTCGTGCTCGCGGTCTTCGTCGCGGTCGACGTCTGGCATTACCGCCGGGACCGGCGGGTCGAGCTCGTCGGCGAGCCGCCGGCGCCGCTTGCGCTCGCCGTCAAGGGATCGATCAATCTCGTCTTGATCGGCCTGATCGTCGGCGCGATCCTGCTCTCGGTGCTGTGGAATCCGGGCGTCATCTTCAACGTCTACGGAACGCAGCTCGAGCTCCATAACCTCGTGCGCGACGCCACGCTCGTCGCCATCGCGCTCCTCTCGGTTCGGCTGACGCCGGAAGAGCATCGCGAGGCGAATGGGTTCTCCTGGGAGCCGATCCGCGAAGTCGCCTTCTTGTTCGCGGCGATCTTCGTCTGCGTCGTTCCGGTGCTGGCCGCGCTGCGGGCCGGGGAGAATGGCGCCTTCGCATGGCTCCTCGACATGGTCTCCGGGCGGGCCGGCCACCCGCGCGACGCATATTATTTCTGGGCGACCGGGCTCCTCTCGGGAGTGCTCGACAACGCGCCGACCTATCTCGTGTTCTTCGAGCTCGCGGGCGGGGATGCGGCGCGTCTCATGGGTGCGCTCGCCGCGACGCTTGCCGCTATCTCGATGGGCGCATGCTTCATGGGCGCGCTCACCTATATCGGCAATGCGCCCAACTTCATGATCTACGCGATCGCGACCGAGCGCGGCGTCAGGATGCCGAGCTTCTTCGGCTATATGGTCTGGTCCTGCGCGGTCCTGCTGCCGGTCTTCGTGCTGCTCACTTTCGTTTCCGTCGGCCGGCCTTGACCTTGGCGGCGCCGCGCGCCTTGGCGGGCTTGGCGGCCGCCTTCGCGGGCAGCACCGCGATCGCCTCGATCTCGAACAGGGCGCCCGGCCGGGCGAGTTGGGATATCCCGACCGCCGTGCTTGCCGGTCGCGGCATCTTGAAGAACGTGTCGCGCACCTCGCGATAGATGCCGATGTGCGACATGTCGGTCAGATAGTTGGTGATCTTCACCACGTCCGAGAGGCCGGCGCCGACGCTCGCGAGCGCAGCTTCGAGGTTCCCGATCGCTTTCACGGCTTGGGCGCGGAAATCGCCCGGCCCCCCGACGAGCTTGTTCTCCATATCGAGCCCGAGCTGGCCCGCAATGTAGACCGTGCGCCCCGGCCCCGTGGTCTCGACCACGTAGCTGTAGCCGGATTGCTCGGCGAGGGTCTTGGGATTGAGGAAGCGCACATTGGCCATGGGGGTCTCCTGATCACGTTTTTGCTTATCGGGCGCGAGTCGCGTCACAATATAGCTCAGCCGAGGACGCAAGGGCGGGAACGGGCGGCGCTGCGCCGCGTTTACGCTTGGTGCGCCATATCTACGATTTATCCCGCCCGGCGCCCCTATGCCGCGCTTTCAACGGATTGAAATTACGGGATTTTTACCGTTTGCCGCAATAGCTGCGCGGGCTCGTGAACCTTTGGTCGGCTGGCGCCGACTCAAAGACAAAGTGTGCTTCGCGTCCGGGGATGGATATCGTCATGCAGGTCGGCCGCCAGAAGATTCGCACGCTCGCCGTTGCCGGCCTCGCGCTGTCGGCCACGTTGCTCGCGACTGGCGCGGCTTCGGCGGGCTTCCTCGATGACTTGTTCGGGGACCATCGGCAGGATTCGACCGCGGCGCTGCCCTATGCACCGCCGGCGCCGCCATCGTCGACGCTGAGCCAGGCGCTGCACCAGCCGTCCCTCGGCTACGGCGCGGTGACCTACTGCGTGCGCCTGTGCGACGGTCGCTATTTCCCGCTGCTGCGCCATGCTGGCGCGACCCCGATCCAGATGTGCAGCGCCTTCTGCCCGGCCGCCACGACCAAGGTCTTCACCGGCTCGCCGATCGATCATGCCTATGCGTCCGACGGCGCGCGCTATGCGGACCTGGAGAACGCCTTCGTCTATCGCCAGAAGATCGTGCCCGGCTGCACCTGCAACGGCCGCGATTCGTTCGGCCTTGCGCCGATCGACATCGCCAAGGACACGACCCTGCGCGCCGGCGACATCGTCGTGACCGCAACCGGCCCGGAGAGGTTCAACGGCTCGCAGGCGCAGCTGCGCAAGGGCGCCGGATTCACGCCGGTGCAGCTGGGCGACATGGCCGGCGAGCCGCGCCGCGTTGCGACAACGGCGTCGGCAGCTCACGACTGAGACCCGTCAAGGCGCTTCCGCGTAAGCCGCCCGGATCGCGCCGGTGAGCCGCCCCTTGTCCGGCGCGCGGTCGCCGAAGGCGGCCGTGACCGTCGCCACCGCCTGGTCGACGCCGTGGCCGGCATGTTTCTCGGCCGCCGTGCGGTCACGCACTTCCGTCAGGTAGGCGCGATAGCCCGCAATGAAGGCTACTCCATCGCCGGTCGGACCATGGCTCGGCACGATGATGCCGGGCTTGAGCGCCTCCAGCCGGTCGAGGCTCGCCAGCCAGTGTGCGAGACTCGAATGCGGGCTCGCGAAGGCCGGCTGCGCGCGCATGGCGAGATCGCCGGCGAACAGCACGCGGTCGGACTCGATCCAGATGGTCGTGTCGCCGGCCGTGTGATTGGCGCCCATGGCCGTGAGTCTCGCGTGCACGCCGCCGAGATCGAGATCGTAGTCCTGCTCGAACGTGATGTCGGCCTTGCGGAAGGTCGCGCCCTTGAGCAGCTCGGCATTGATCGCCGAGCGCTTGGCAAAAACGTCGGCGAGCTGCAGCCCGAATTCGGCGATGTCCTTCACCTGGTCGGTCGAGCGGATCAGCTTGGTCGTGTCCGGGAAGGCCTGGGCGCCGAGGTCGTGCTCGGGATGCACATGCGTCGTGACGAGGTACAGCGCTTTCGCGCCGGCGAGCTTTTTCGCGATTTCATAGACCGCCGCGCCGTTGCGCGGCCCGAGCCCGGTGTCGATCACCAGCACGGCGCGCTCGCCGATCACGTAGCCGACATTGGGCACGAGGGAGACGCTGTTGTCCGGAATGATCCAGACGTGAGCGGAGATCTGCCGCAGCCCTTCCGTTTTCACGATCGGCGGGATCTGCGGCGGGGTCTGCGCGGCGAGCGGACGAACCAATGCGAGCAGAGCCAGTGCCGTGATGATCACTCCAAAACGCGCGCGCATGCGACCTCCCATTGTCTTGTTTCCGCAACCTCAGTGATCGCCGAGCAGGTTCGGCACCGCATGGGTGAACCACGGCACGAACGCCACCGTGAGCACGCCGAGGATCAGCACCGCCAGATAGGGCAGCATGGCCTTGGCCGATGCCTCGACGTCCGCCTCGGCGACCGCACATGAGATGTAGAAGCAGATGCCGATCGGCGGGATGAAGATGCCGATGCCCATGGCGAGCAGGATCACCATCGAATAGTGGATGCTGTCGATGCCGAGCCCATTGGCGAGCGGCAGCAGCAGCGGCCCGAGAATGATCAGCGCCGGCAGTCCCTCGAGCAGGGTGCCGATCACGATCAGCAGCACCATCGAGCCGACCAGGAACAGCGCCGGACTGTCGCCCATCAGGTGCAGCGTCTCGACCAGCGCGGCCGGCAGGTTGGCGGCCGTGAGCGTCCACGCGAACGAGCCGGCGGCCGCGATGATGAACAGCACCATGCCGGCGAGCAGGCCGCACTCTGTCGCAATCGAGAAGAAGGCGCGCCAACCGATCGAGCGATAGACCGCGACCGACAGCGCCAGCCCGTACAGCACCGCGACCGAGGAGACCTCGGTCGGCGTCGCGTAGCCGCCCTTGATGCCGACGATCATGATCACCGGCATGACCAGCGGCAGCAGCGCGCCGCCCATCGAGCCCACGAGCTCGGACAGGCTCGCGCGCGGCGAGCGCGGCAGGTCGAGCCGGCGCGCCTGCAAATTGATCGCGATCATGAGAAAGAGCGCGATCACGGCCGCCGGCAGCAGGCCGGCGACGAACAGGGTGCCGATCGAGATCGGCGCGACCGATCCGAGCACCAGCATCGCGATCGAGGGCGGGATCGTCTCCGACATGGCGCCCGCGGCCGACAGCACCGCGGCGCCCTGCTCGGGCGGAAAACCCTGGCGGCGCAGCTCGCGGCGCAGCACCGAGCCGACCGCAACCACGTCCGCCGCCTTCGAGCCCGAGATGCCGGAGACGAGATAGATCGTCACCACCACGACCTGCAGGAGCCCGCCACGCAGGTGGCCGACCAGCGCGGTCGCGAACCGCACCAGCCGCAGGCTGATGCCGCCTTTCTCCATGATCAGTCCGGCCCAGATGAAGAACGGCAGGGTGAGCAGGACGAAATGCCCGGTGCCGTCGACCGTATTCTGCGCGGCGGCGACCAGCGGCGCCGAGTCGGTGATCTGCAGGAAGAACAGCGAGCCGAGCAGCATCGAGAAGCTCACCGGCAAGCCGAGCAGCACCGCGACGAGGAACAGGATCAGCATCACGCCGAGCGCCGCGCCGTTGCCGAGCTGCACGAGCTGCCAGCCGCCGACCGCGGCAACGATCGCGACCAGCGCCGCGACGATCGGCACGACGGCGAGCACGACCGCGCGCGCATGGTCGAGGGCGAGCCGCTCCAGCGCGAACAGCGCGATCAGGATCATGCCGACCGAGAACGGCAGCACCAGCCACGCCGCG
This sequence comes from Xanthobacteraceae bacterium, assembly GCA_036513175.1. Lineage (GTDB taxonomy): Bacteria > Pseudomonadota > Alphaproteobacteria > Rhizobiales > Xanthobacteraceae > JAVDCA01. The sequence goes on from DATBZM010000204.1 coordinate 9,385, forward strand.
TTGATCTGCAGGATCGGCGTGAGCGAGGTCGCGGCGACGTTGAGCAGGTCGAACGAGACCCACAGCGTCGTGAGCGCGACGCAGAGAATGAATGCATCGACCGCGACCGCGACGCCGGCACGCAGGCGCTCGGACAGGAAGCGGGTGACGAACTGGATCGCCGTGTGATGGCGTGCGCGATAGGCGGCGGCGCCGCCGAGGAAGGCGAGGGTGGTGAGGCATAGCCTGGAAGCCTCCTCGCTCCACAGCAGCGACTGGGTGAACAGGAAGCGGATGGTGATGTCGGTGAGGACAACCGCGATCTCGCCGATCAGCGCCGCCACCACCACGCCGCGCGCCGCCCAGTCGATCGCGTTGAGGATGGTGCGAAAGCCTTGCGCGATGCGGCTGTCGACGGCGACCGAAGTGTTCACGCCACTCATATCCATCCCTGTCGCCCTTCGCGGGGTGTCACGCGAACAGCAGCCAAGACCGACTCCTCATGGTGAGGAGCGCGGCCACAGGCCGTGCGTCTCGAACCATGGGCAAAACGAGCGGTGGCGCCGCTTGCGCCCTCGGCCCATCCTTCGAGACGTTCGTCGTCGCTGCGCGACGACGAACTCCTCAGGATGAGGAGTCATTTTTCACTCCTTGAGGATGGGCGGGATCGGGGTCAGGGCCCGCTCAGGCGCTGCCGGCCTGCTTCACCACCGCGTCGACGAGGTCGGCGCCGATGACGTTGCGGAAGTCCTTGTAGACCCCGGCGGTCGCCTTGCGATAGGCGTCGCGGTCGACCTCGTTGATGGTGAGGCCTTTGCTCTTGAGGAACGTGGACGTCTCGTCCGTCTTCGCCACCATGGTCTTGCGCCAGTCGCCAGTGAGCTCCTGCGCGGCGGCGCGCAGCGCGTCCTGCAGGTTCGCGGGCAGCGCGTCGAACTTGCGCTTGCTCACCATCATGACGCCCGCATTGTAGACGTGGTTGGTGAGGTTGATGGTGTTCACCACCTCGTAGTGCTTGGCGGAGGGCAGCGCGATGATCGGCGTCTCGATCGCCTCGATGGTGTGCTGCGACAGCGCGAGATAGATCTCGCTGTAGTCGATCGCGATCGGGTTCGCGCCGAGCGAGCGAAATACCGCGGCGAAAATCGGCCCCGGCTGCACGCGGATCTTCAAGCCTTTCATGTCCTCCGGCTTCGGCACCTTGCGGCCGATCGTCGAGGTCACGCGCCAGCCCCAATAGCCGTAGGAGAGGCCGTAGATGCCCTTCGCGGGCAGCAGATCCGCGAGCTGCTTGCCGACCGGGCCGTCGAGCACCTTCTCGGCGCTGGCGAGATCGGGAAACAGGAACGGCAGGTCCATCACCTGGAACTGGGGGACCAGCGTGTCGATGTAGCCGGACGTGTGCGCGCACAGATCGATGATGCCGGTCTGCAGGCCGGTCAGGATGTTGAGCTGGCTGCCGAGCTCGCCGGTGCCGAAGACCTGCACCTCGACGGCGCCGTTCGCCTTCTTCTTCACGTTGTCGGCAAAGCGCAGCAGCACCTGATAGAGCGGGTGGTTGCGCGTGTCCGCGAAGGTAAGCTTGAGCGTATGCGCCGGCGCCTGCGCGAATCCCTCGCGTGCCACGTACGGCATGGCGATCGCGCCGAGCGCGGCCGTCCTGAGCATGGTGCGGCGGTTGAGCATTTTCATCCTCCCTTGCGGATTTGATGTTTGTTGCGGCCATTGTAACGGTCGTCCCTGCGTGAAGCCACCGTGCTCACGCAGGAGCTGATGCGCGTTAGGTGAGCACTGCGTCCGCGCTCCCTCTCCCCGCGCGCGGGGAGAGACGCTATGGGGCGGCGACGAGGGTATGGCACCATCGTTGCTGTCAAACCAACGGATGGAGCGCCCCATGGAAAGGAACGACCTTAGCCGATCCCTCGTCGCCTTTGATCAGAATAGCACGCTGGTTGCGG
>DATBZM010000205.1:0-5641 GCA_036513175.1 Xanthobacteraceae bacterium
CTCGGTCTCGACGTGCTCGCGGTCGATTTCTCCCCCCTCGCGCTCGCCAAATCGCGCGAGCTTGCGCAGAGCTGCGGCGTCGCGCTCAGGACCGAGCAGGCCGATCTGCTCGGCTGGACCTGGCCGGCGGCGGCGTTCGACGTGGTGGTTGCGATTTTCGTCCAGTTCGCCAGCGCGAGCGAGCGGCCGCGCCTGTTCGCCGGCATCAAGCAGGCGTTGCGGCCGGGTGGGCTCCTGCTCATGCAAGGCTACCGCCCCGAGCAACTCGCCTACGCCACCGGCGGACCGAAGGAGATCGGCAATCTCTACACGCGCGCCCTGCTGGAAACCTCGTTTGCAGATTTCGCCGAGCTCGCCATCCGCGAGCACGACGACCTCGTGCAGGAAGGCAGCGGCCACAACGGCATGTCCGCGCTCATCGATCTGGTGGGAAAGAAGTAAGGCTTGCTGATCACGCCCCTGCGGGTGCCGGCCCATCCTCGACGAACTCCAACCCGCGCGGCCCCGCGTAGAACCGCCCCGTGATGGTGCGATCGATCTCGCCCGTCACGACGCCGATGCGCACCGAGAAGCCGCACACGTGGCCGGGCGCGCGCGGGCTCGGCATGCAGGCGAGCTTGGTGAAGCTGCGGATGTCGAACGCATCGGTGCGCGCGGCGCGCACCTTGGCGAGCGCCGCCTCGCCGCCGGTCGCGGCGACGAAATCGAGCGCGGAGCGCACCTCGCCGGCGAGCGTCGCCTGGAAGGCGGAATGCATCGCCGCTTCGCTCGGCTCGTCGGAGAAGCCGGTCACGGCAAAAATGCCGGCGACCACGGCCGGCAGCGTCCACAGGCGCATCGCGGAAGAGCCCCCTCTTGCCACGCCGCGAAGATGCCACAAAGAGCTTGCGCCACCGTTTGGCCGATCGGCGCAATTTTAGCGATTGGGCCTTGCCGCGCGGGCTTTTGCGCAGGTTCTTGTCGGCGAACCGGTGTCCACCCCCGATCAGGTCGGGGGCAGGCTTTCGCCGGAACATGCGCTGGCGGCGCATGGCGTGATCATTCGCCGAGCGGATGCCGCAGTCGCAGCGCCGCCTGTCGCGGACTTTTCACATGAATCGCGGCAAATCCGCCGATCGGTGATCGACAAGCACGTATCAGTTGTGTCTCAATGAAATGCTGATCGGCCGCAATAGGCGACCTGTCGCGCCCGGGCCGCCGCGCGTTTGCGGTCGGCGGCGACCCGCTCATCTTTCCCGATCCAAATCCAGAGGAGGGCAATCGTGGCAAAGAATCTGATCGGGCCGGGAGGCCGACTGTACGCAGATCCGGCACCGGGGCCGGACGAAGTCAAGTTCATGGAGGACAACAACAGCTCCGCCTACTACAACTCGCCCTATTACGCCGCGCACAAGAACGAGGTGCAGCCGATCCCGCCGCGGCACGGCACCGCGCCGATGGATCTCAAGGACTACGCGCCGGCGGAAGTGATGGACGCCATCACCAAGGCCGGCAAGGTGATCTTCCATGCGGTCGGAGACACCGGCGCCGCCAAGGTCACTCGCTCGCAGACAGCCGCGACCGCGATCGGCCACGAGGCGGCCGTCGCCGACGCGATGGTCGCGGACATCCAGAATGAGGACGTCGACGGCCCGGCCTTCTTCTTCCACCTCGGCGACGTGATCTACAATTTCGGCGAGGCGCAATACTACTACGACCAGTTCTACGAGCCGTTCCGCGCCTATGACCGGCCGATTTTCGCGATCCCGGGCAACCACGACGGCATGGTGTTCGGCAAGACCTCGACGGCGCCGCAGGTGCCGACGCTTGCGGCGTTCTTGGCCAACTTCTGCGCCACCAAGCTCGGCCCCTCGCCCGACTCGGGCTCACTGATGCGCAGCGTGATGACGCAGCCGGGCGTCTACTTCACGCTCGACGCGCCGTTCGTGTCGATCATCGGGCTTTACAGCAACGTGCTCGACAGCGGCGCCGGCGTCATATCCTCGCAGAACCACCATTTTCCGACGATCACCGACGATCAGCTCACCTTCCTCAAGACCGAGCTCGCCCGCCTCAAGCCCGATCGCGAGGCGCACAAGCGCGCCGTGATCCTCGCCGTGCACCACCCGGCGGTCTCGGCCGACGCCAAGCACGGCGGCTCGACCGGCATGTCGGCGGACCTCGACGCCTGCTGCAAGGCGGCGGGCCTGTGGCCGGACGTCGTCTTGTCCGGACACGCCCACCTCTACCAGCGCTTCACCCGCACCATGAACGGCCGCGCGATACCCTATATCGTCTCCGGCAGCGGCGGGTATGCGGCAACCATGCCGAAGCCGCTCAAGGCCGGCACGACGGTCGGCGACAGCACCTTGGTGGTCGCGCCGATCGTCAAGTTCGGCTACCTCACGATCACGACCGATGCCAAGACGCTGTCGATGAGCTTCAAGACCGCGGACGGCCAGGGCGTCGTCGTGGCGGATTCGCTCACCCTCGACCTCGCCGCGGGAAAGATCACCAGCAAAACGCCCGCGGCAGCGCCGTCGACGGCGACGAGCGGCGCGAAGTCCAGCAGCAAGAAGGGCAGCCCGGCAAAGAAGGCGACGACGGCCAAGAAGGCCAAGAAGGCGACGAAAGCGAAGAAGGCGAAGAGCCGTCGCTGAGCGCGGCAGTCCGGCAAGCCCCCGCTTGATCGCAGGCCGATCTCCCCGATAGATGGGCGGGCGCAACGAGCGCCCGCCCATCTCGCACGAGGAACGCCCATGCCCGCCAAGCTCAAGCCCCGCCTGCCCGCGATTCCCGACGACAAGCTCACCGACCGGCAGAAGGAGCTGATGGAGGCGATTCGCTCCGGCCCGCGCGGGCGGGTGAGCCAGGGCGGCCCGTTTGGCGTCTATCTGCACGCGCCCGATTTCGGCGATCTGACGCAAAAGCTCGGCGCGCATGCCCGCTACAAGTCGGGGCTGCCGCCGCGCCTCTCCGAATTCGCCATCCTGTGCACGGCGCGCCAGTGGCGCGCGCAATACGAGTGGCACGCGCACGCACCGATCGCCGAAAAGGCCGGGGTTGCGCCCGAGGCGATCCGCGACATCAAGGCCGGCCGCGCGCCGAAGAAGGCGAGCAAGGAGGAGCGCGCGATCTACGACTTCGTCGCCGAGCTGTACAAGACGCGGCGGGTGAGCGAGCGCACCTACAAGCGGGTGAACGGATTCCTCGGCAACAGCGGCACCGTCGAGCTGGTCGGCATCCTCGGCTACTACACCCTCGTCGCGATGATGCTCGACGCCTTCAACGTGCCGCTGCCCGAAGGCGCGACGCCGGCGTTTGCGGAGAAGTGATGTGTAGCCCGCATGGAGGCGCGAAGCGCCGCAATGCGGGGACGCCCTTCCCGGATTTCGCTTCGCTCCATCCGGGCTACAGACTGCGACTGAACTACGCGCTTGCCGCGGTCGGGGCAGCTTCCTCGGCCGACGGCGTTTCGTCCACCGGCTCGGCGGGCTTCGCCTTCGGCTTGTTCATGCGCTGCTGCAGCAGCGCCATGAATTCCTGCTTCGGCATCGGCGGCGCGATCAGGTGGCCCTGGCCGAAATCACAGCCCATGATCTGCATCGCCTGCAGGTCGGCGATCGTCTCGATGCCTTCCGCGACCGCGGCGCTGCCGAAGCGGTGGGCGAGATCGATCGCGGTCTGGCAGATCGCCGCGTTGGTCGGATCGCTGGCGCAGCCCTTGACGAAGCTGTGGTTGAGCTTGAGCTCGGCGAAGGAAAGCTCGCGCAGGCTCGAGAACGACGAATAGCCGGCGCCGAAATCGTCGATCGCGACCGAGATGCCGCTCACGCGCAGCTTGGCGGCGATCTCCTGGCTGCGGCGGATGTCGCGCACGATCTGGTCCTCGGTCACCTCGACGATCAGGCCCGGCCAGTATTCGGCCTTGGGGCGGTTCTCGGTGACGATCTTCTCGATCGGCAGGCGGTCGAGCAGATGAACCGGCACGTTGATGGCGAGGCGCAGGTTGAAGCCGGCCTCGTCGAAAATGCTCCAGTCGCGCAACACCGTGAGCAGCGCGTGCTCGGTCAGCCGCGCCAGCACGTCGTCGCTCACGCCGGGCAGAAAGCTCGCCGGCAGCAGCACGCCCTTGTCGGGATCGCGGATGCGCGCGAGCGCCTCGGCGCCGGCAAGACAGCGCTGCTTGATGTCGATCTTCGGCTGGTACCACAGCTCGAGACGGGTCTCGCGCAGCGCCTCGTCGAGCGGCCCGGTCGCTGGCGGCGTCGCGAAGCTCGCCACGGCGGGCGGCGGCTCGTCGGCCGTCAACGCGGCGAGCACCCGCTCCAGACCCGCCTTGGTGTCGTCGATCGCCATTCCACGACCTTCCCGATCTCCCGCCCGGGAGATAGCGGAATAGTCTTAAACATTGGTATTGCGGCGGTGCGGCGAGAGCGCGGTCGCGCGTGATTTCAAGCGGTTCGCGGGACGCAACGCACGCGGCGCCGCGGGCCATTAACCCGCGGCTAACCGCAACTCAGTGCATTTGCATGGTCCCGCCGCCATGCATCTGCATCGTGTTGCCGGGCGCGCTCGCCGGCGCCGGGCCGCCGATGCCCTGCACGTCGTATTCGATGTCGACCTTGCCAGCCTTCTCGAAGGTGAGCGTGCCCTTGATATGCTGGCCCATCTTGAGCGGCTGCTTGAGGCCGGTCATCATCACGTGCTCGCCGCCGGGCTTGAGCTCCACGGTCTCGCCCGGCTTGAGCTCAAGGCCGTCCTTGAGCGGCCGCATCTGCATCACGCCGTTCACCATGGTCATCTCGTGGATATCGGCGTTGCTCGCCGCCTCCGCGGTGGCGGCGAGCAGACGGTCGGGCGTCGTTCCGGTGTTGGTGACCTTGAAGTAGCCGGCGCCGGCGCTCGCGCCGTTCGGCGTCGCGCGCGCCCATGGGTTGCTGATCACGATCGCGCCCGCCTTGTAGTCATTGGCGAGGGCGGCGGATGCCGCAAGCGCGAGCGTTGCCGCAACGAGCAGCGCCGCCGCAGCGAGCTTGGCTGTGAGTTTGTCGGTCATGGGATCTCTCTTCGGTTTGGAGGATTCGCAGGGGCGCGCCGGCCCGCACGGACCGGCATTCGTCAGTCATCGATCCGCGAATGCGGGCGCTCAGGCGGGCGGCGCGCGCGCGAGCCCGGCGCGCGCGACGGCGCGCGTCGCCGATAGTGCGCCACGCGAGGGCGCGATCGTCGTGCCCGCGCCGTCGACCCGGACCGCGACTGCGGCCCAGGGCGGCGGTGCGGCGATGCTCGCGCCGGCGAGCAGGCAGAACGGACAGTCGTGCCCGGGCGCAGGCGGCGCGGGCGCATCACTGGTGCCCTGCCAATGATGGTCGGACGCGCAGATGACCGACGCGACGGCGGCATCGGGCGCCAGCACGGCCATGGCGGCGAGCAGCGTCTGCAGCGCAAGCGCATAGGCCGCGGCGAGCGCGGTCAGCCGACGAGGGAGGCGGGCTCGGAGCATGGCGGGCATTGTAGAGCATGATCGCGAAAAAAGCCTGCCCCGTACCTGATATGGGTGGTCACCGGTTTCCCGCCGGCACGAAGCCCTGGCACCATTGATCACTTGGCTTGGTGCTTCGGCGGGCGAAGGCAGGTTGGAAAAGATCATGCGCGAACT
>DATBZM010000206.1:0-14245 GCA_036513175.1 Xanthobacteraceae bacterium
GACGGCACGGCGCGCCTTGTCGGCGATCAGCGGGTCGACCACGACCTCCTCCTGCATGTGCACCAGGCTGTCGAGAATCTTCGGCAGCGTGATGCGCTTCATGTGCGGGCAGAGATTGCACGGGCGCACGAACTGCACGTCGGGCAGCTCGGCCTGCACGTTGTCCGCCATGGAGCACTCCGTCACCATGACGACGCGGCGCGGGCGCCGAGCCCGCACCCAGTCGATCATGTGCGCGGTCGAGCCGGTGAAGTCCGCTTCGGCGAGCACGTCAGGCGGGCATTCGGGATGCGCGATGATCTGGATCGCGGGATCGCTCTCGCGGATGGTGCGCAGCTCATCCGCCGTGAAGCGCTCGTGCACCTCGCAATGGCCCTTCCAGGCGATGATCTTCACGTTGGTCTGCGACGCAACATAGCGCGCGAGGTACTCGTCGGGCAGGAAGATCACCCTGTCGCTGCCGAGGCTCTCGACCACCTGCAGCGCGTTCGACGAGGTGCAGCAGATGTCGCTTTCGGCCTTCACCTCGGCCGAGGTGTTCACGTAGGTGACGACCGGAACGCCGGGGAAGCGCTCGCGCAGGAGGCGCACGTCGTCGCCCGTGATCGATTGGGCGAGCGAGCAGCCGGCACGACGGTCGGGGATCAGCACCGTCTTGTCCGGATTGAGGATTTTTGCGGTCTCGGCCATGAAATGCACGCCGCACTGCACGATCACGGCGGCTTTCGTCTTCGCGGCCTCGCGCGCGAGTTGCAGCGAGTCGCCGACGAAATCGGCGACGCAGTTGTAGATCTCCGGCGTCTGGTAGTTGTGCGCCAGGATGACGGCGCCACGCTGCGCCTTGATCTCGTTGATCGCCTTCACGTAGGGCGCGAAGAACGGCCATTCGACCGCGGGGACCACGGCCTTGATGCGATCGTAGAGGTGCGCGGTCGCGCGCGCGACCTCCTCGTTCCAGTCGAGCGCGGGCATCGGTATCGATGGAAAGCGGCGCGCCGCGGCGGTGCCTGCGGCGGGCAGCGCGTTGTCTGATCCGGGTCCGAAGGCGGCGAGGATGGGCATGACCAGCTCCCTGCTTTCGCGGTCCACGTTGCCGACTGGGCGTAAACCGCTGTTGATTCAATGCTTTCTATTATGCTCAATATGAGCATAATAGGGCAACAAGATATCCGGCCACTTGGCCGGACCGCTCCAATTAGCTTATCCTCAGTTCGAGCAAAAGACAAGTAACACCTCTGTCGCGAAACCGCCAGACCGCGAAAGCGACGCAGCCATGCATGAGCCGGGTAAATCCATCGAATGAGGAAGATTCGTTTGGGGCGGATTGGCGGGAGCCGTATCTATTGTCGCTGCGGCCGTGATTTGAGGCGCGCCAACCCTCCGGGTTTCCATTGGGGTTTCCATGACGACCGTGCAATCCTCCCTCCGCGTCTCCACGTGGCGCACGCCGGCCGTGATCGTCGTCTGCGGCTGCGTGATCGCGATGCTGAGCTTCGGGCCGCGATCCGCCGCCGGCCAGTTCCTCAACCCGATGTCGTTTGCCTACGGATGGGGACGCGAGGTCTTCTCCTGGGCGCTGGCGATCCAGAACCTGCTGTGGGGCGCATTCCAGCCGTTCGCGGGCGGGATCGCCGACCGCTACGGCGCCGTGCGGGTCCTGTGGGTCGGAGCGATCGCCTATGCGGCGGGCCTCATCCTGATGGCGCATGCCTCGACCATCGGCCTGCTCGATGCGAGCGCCGGCGTGCTCATCGGGTTTGCGCTGTCGAGCTGCTCGTTCACCATCGTGATCGGCGCCTTCGGCAAGCTCCTGCCGGACACCTGGCGCTCGCTCGCCTTCGGCCTCGGCACCGCGGCCGGATCGTTCGGCCAGTTCCTCTTTTCGCCGTTCGCCCGCCTGCTGATCGACACGACCGGCTGGCAGAATACGCTCGTTGCCTTCGGCGGCATGATGCTGCTCATCCTGCCGCTCGCGCTGGCGCTTGCGACCCCGCGGGCCGAGGCCGGCGCCGTCGCGCCACGCGCGCAGCAGTCGGTGCGGCAAGCGCTGTCGGAAGCCTTCCGCCATCGCAGCTACGTGCTGCTCGTGCTCGGCTTCTTCACCTGCGGCTTCCAGCTCGCCTTCATCACGGTGCACCTGCCGGCCTATCTGGTCGACCGCGGCCTCTCCGCCCAGGTCGGCGCCTGGACCATCGGCTTGATCGGCCTGTTCAACATCGTCGGCTCGATGCTGTCCGGCTGGCTCGGCAACCGCATGCCCAAGCGCTACATCCTCTCGGTCATTTATTTCGCCCGTGCGCTGGCGGTCATCGCCTTCATCATGCTGCCGGCGAGCCCGGCCTCGGCGCTCGTGTTCGGCGCGGTCACGGGCTTCCTCTGGCTCTCCACCGTCCCGCCCACGTCGGGACTGGTCGCGCTGATGTTCGGGACGCGCTGGCTCGCCATGCTGTTCGGCTTTGCGTTCTTCAGCCACCAGGTCGGCGGCTTTCTCGGCGTGCTGCTCGGCGGTTACGCCTTCGAGCACACGCATTCCTACAATCCGGTGTGGTGGCTCTCGGTGCTGTTCGGCGTGCTCTCGGCCGTGATCAATCTGCCGATCGTCGAGAAGCCGGTGGCGCGGCCCGCGGTCGCGCCCGCGTGATAGACTTGAGGCTCCCGATCGGAGCCTAAGCTTGACGGACCAGCCGGAAATCTCGGTCATCCTCGCGACCTACAACCGGGCGGCTCTGTTGCCGCGCGCAATTGCGAGCGTGCTCGCGCAAGAAGGCGCGCGCTTCGAGCTGATCGTGATCGACGACGCCTCGACCGACGGCACGCGGGAATATCTCGCAACGCTCGCCCATCCGCGTATCCGCGTCGTCCTCGCCGAGCGCAATCTCGGACCGAGCGGGGCGCGCAATCTCGGGCTCGAGGCGGCGCGGGCCGACATGGTTGCTTTCCTCGATTCCGACGATGCCTATCGGCCCGGCCGGCTGGCGGTGCCGCTCGCCGCCTTGGCGGCCGATCACGAGCTCGTCTGCGTGCTCTCGTCCGCCGTCAAGTTCGACCGCGAGGTACCGCGCGAAGCGCGCGTTCCCGCCGTGCGCCTTGCGCCGCCCGCGTTTGAATGGGCCCTGCTCGCCGATCTCATCCCGGTCGAGGCGAGCAGCATGACCGTCCGCCGTGCCCCCGCGCGCGCGGTCGGCGGCTTTTGCGACCAGCTGCGGCTCACCGAGGACCGCGAATTCCTCGTCCGTCTTGCGCGCACGGGCGCCGGCCGCCTCGTGCCGGATCTCTTGTGGGAGAAGTCCTGGAGCGACGACAGCCTGTCGAACGACTGGGCGGCGGCGGGCAGCGGGCTCATTGCCTACGTCGAGCAGCGCGGCGAATATCGCACGCGCTTCCGCAAGCTCGGCAGCTATCTCGCCACCAAGGTGCTGGTCGGCCATCTGCGCAACCGCGCGCCGCTCGCCTTCATGCGCGATCTCGCCCGGCTCGCCGCCGCGGGCCTGGTCGACATCAACGTCCCCCGCCTCGTCCGCGATCACCGCGAGGTCAGCCGCTATCGGCGGGCGATGTCGCGCGAGGCCGCGCTCGCGACGCTCACCGGGCCGCCGGAGAATTGGCAATAGGCGCCGTCGATGCCGCCCGCCGGATAGAGTCGCCGGATAAAGTCGCTTTATCGACTGCCCGGCGCTCGGCTAAGCTTCGCGCAAAACGTCCTGCGGTCCTCGATGGCCGCCACATTCGGGAGGTGCGCCGTGGAGCTTCACCGTCGCCGATTGCTCCGTCTCGCCGCGGGCGCGGCGGTATTGCGCGTTCTGCCGGCGCGCGCGCAATCCTATCCGTCGCGGCCGGTGCACGTGATCGTCGGATTCCCGGCCGGCAATTCTCCCGACATGATCACGCGGCTCATCAGCCAGTTTCTGTCGGAGCGGCTCGGACAGCAGTTCGTCGTCGAGAACCGTCCCGGCGCCGGCAGCACCATCGCGACGGAAGCGGCGCTCAACGCCGCGCCGGACGGCTACACGCTGCTCGGAATCGTCATGTCGAACACCATCAATGCATCGCTCTACGCCAACCTCAAATACGATTTCGGCCGCGACTGCACGCCGGTCGCGAGCATCGCCGACGCCCCCTACGTCATGCTGGTCAATCAAGCGTTCCCGGCAAAGACAGTCCCTGAGTTCATCGACTACGCGAGGGCCCACCCGGGAAAGATCATGATGGCGTCGGGCGGCACCGGTACCTCGACCCATGTCATCGGCGAGATGTTCAAGATGATGGCCAAGGTCGACATGGTGCACGTCCCGTATCGCGGCACTTTCATGCCCGATCTGCTCAGCGGACAGGTGCAGGTCTCGTTTGCCCCGATCCCGCAGTCGATCGAGTTCATCCGCACCGGCAAGCTGCGGGCGCTGGCGGTGACCACGCCGCAGCGGATCGCGACGCTTCCCGATGTCCCCACCGTCGGCGAGTTCTTGCCGGGCTTTGCGGCGGATGGTTGGTACGGCCTCGGCGCGCCGAAGAATACGCCGCCGGCTATCGTCGATCGGCTCAACCAGGCGGTCAACGTCGCGCTCGCCGACCCCAAGTTCAAGGCGCAGCTCGCCGGCCTCGGCGTCAACCCGTTGCCGATGACGCCTGGCGAATTCGGCAGGTTGATCTTGGCCGACACCGGCAAGTGGGCGAAGGTGATCAAGTTCGCCGGAATCAAGCCGGAGTGATCCGCGGCGGCCCTATTTTCCGCACGCTTGGTGCTCGCAGCCGAAACCGCTCAAATGCTGATCTAGAGTATTGCTCCTCAAGGCACGAAAGCCGGAAAACCAGTCTGGTTCCGGCGGGAGCGGAAATGGTCTGCTCGATGAAAGCATTCGGCTTCCGGGTCGCCTTCTGCGATCGTCGCCACCATTCGCAGCGGTTGCATGCCGTCGTGTGTCGCGACGCGGTTGTTTGCACGGCTGCGCGGCTCGGCTAAGCTTGCGCGGAACGAACCGCAGACCGAGGCTCAGCCATGAACACCACGACGCTCAGCCGGCTCGACGTTGTCCCGTTGTCGCAGAACATCGGCGGCGAAATCCGCGGCATCGACCTGCGCGATCAGCTCGATGCCGCGACCATCGCGGCGATTCACCAGGCCTGGCTCGATCACGCCGTGCTGCTTTTTCGCGGCCAGGACTTCTCGCAGGAAGACCTCGTGCGCGTCACGGCCTATTTCGGCGAGATCGGGCCGCTCGCCCGCCCGCCGAAGCTCTTCCCCAAGGGCTACTCGCGGCTCCTTCCCAACATCATGATGATCACCAACATCCGCGAGAACGGCGAGACCATCGGCGCGCTGCCGGACGGCGAGATGCACTTCCATCACGACCAGATCCATGCCGAGATCCCGCACAATGGCACGCTGCTCTATTCGGTCGAGGTGCCGACCTGGGGCGGCGACACGCTGTTCGCGAGCGGTTATGCGGCCTACGACACGCTCGATCCCGTCATCAAGGCGAAGCTCGAAGGCCGCCGGGCGCTGCACCACTACAACTACGGCACGACCACGCGCGGCGGCGCGAACGGCACCGAAGCGTTTGCCGAGCGCGTCCATCCGGTCTTCCGCACCCACGACGAGACCGGGCGCAAGGCGATCTACGTCAATCGGCTCATGACGGTGCGGGTCGAGGACATGGCGCAGGCCGAGAGCGACGCGCTGCTCAATGCCGTGTTCGACCACGCCGAGAAGCCGGAATTCGTCTATCGCCACGCCTGGCGCGTCGGCGACCTCCTCGTGTGGGACAACCGCTGCTCGATGCACGCGCGCGACGATTTTCCCTCCGACCAGCGCCGCCTGATGTTGCGCACGACCGTGAAGGGGACGAAGAAACCGTACTGAGGGCACTCCCATCACCTGCGGCACGGCATATCGGCGCGCGTCACGCATCGCCGTCGCGCTTGCGACGATCGCGCTATCCGCCGGACCGGTCGGGTGGGCGGCGGACTATCCGGTGCGGCCGATCCGCGTCCTGGTTGGGTTTACCGCGGGCGGGCCGACCGACATCCCGGTGCGCTTCATCGCCGAGCGCCTCGGCGCCGCGCTCGGCCAGCCCGTCATCGTCGAGAACCGGCCGGGCGCCGCCTCGACGCTCGCTGCCAACGAGGTGATGTCGCGGCCACGCGACGGCTACGACCTGCTGGCCTGCACCTATTTCGATGCCGTCAACACGCTGCTCTACAAGAGCCTCCGCTACAAGCTCGCCGATCTGCGCGGCATCACGCTGTTCGCCCGCTACAGTTACGCGGTCGCGGTCGCGAACGCGCTGCCGGCGGGGTCCTTTGCCGAGCTCATCGCCTATGCCAAGCAGCATCCCGGCGAGCTCAACTATGTGCAGCTCGGCGTCGCGTCGACGCAGAACCTGCTCGCCAAGCGGCTGGAGAAGCTCGCCGGAATCAGCATGACGGCGATCCCCTACAAGGGCGCGGCCGAAGGCAACCAGGAGCTCGTCGCCGGACGGGTCCACCTCCATATCGGTCCGCCGCTCAGCATCGTTCCGCTGTTTCGGGCCGGGAAGCTCAAGGTCTTGGCGGTCACCGGCGACGAGCGGCTCGCATCCATGCCGGACGTGCCGACGCTCAAGGAGCTCGGCATTCCGCTCGTGGCTTATGCATGGCTCGGCATATGCGCGGGCCGCGGCACTCCGCAGCCGGTGGTCGATCTCCTCAATGCGCGCATTCGCGCGATCGTCAACTCGGCGGAATTTCGCGCGCTGATGGCGGCATCGGGTTCGGTCGCGGTTTCCTCGACGCCGCAGGAATTCGATCGCGTCATCGAAGATACCGCCGCGACGGCGGCTCCGATCATCAGCGAGCTCGGTATCCGGATGGAATGAGCACGCGCGCCGCGGCGCCCGCCCGTCCGGCCGATAGCTTCGCGCGTCAGGCAAAAGCCGCGCGCGGCCCGACGCGGGCACCCGCCGGGCTGCGCCGCCATGGCGCCGCCGGCGCGATTGCGGCGGCGAGCACGAGCACCGCGCAGAACTGATGCGCAATCGACAGGACCAGCGGCAGGTCGAGCAGGAGCGTGGCGGCGCCGAGCGCGCCCTCGGCCGTGAGCAGCCCGACCAGCACCGTTGCGCGCCACAGCGACTGCCGGCGCCACCAGCAGACGGGCCAGCCGACGAGCGCCGCGAGCCACAGCGCGAATGACAGCAGGCGGTGCGCCGCCTGGATGAAGTAGGCGTTCTCGGTGAGATTGCGCCACACCGGATGAAAGGCGAACAGCCGGTCGGGACCGGGCAGCAGGGCGTCGCCATAGCCGGGGAACGTCTTCCACACCGCGCTCGCATCGGTGGTCTGGAACATCGCGCCGAACGCAATGTCGAGGGCGATCGCAATCGCCCAGGCGACGCGCGTGCGCGAGGGCGCCTCGCGTTCGCCCTGCGGCAGGAACGCGGTGAGCAGCAGCGCCAGCGCGACCGACGCGAAGGTGACGTCGAGCGCGTGGCGGTGCTGGCCGACATTGATGGTGGCGAAGAGGCCGGCGTGATCCGCGAAGTAACGCAGGGCCGCGTAGCTCGCGAGGAGCAGTGCGGCGCCGATCAGCGCCCGCAGGTCGCGGCCGCCTTGCGGGCGCAGGGCGTTGCGCAGCGCAAGCGCCGCCAGCGCAAAGAGAGAGATGCAGAGCAGCCCGACGCTGGCCGCCCGCAGCCACTCCCAGCCGTAGATCAGCTGATAGACGGTCAGCGACTCCATGCCGCTCACCTGATATCCGCCGCAGAGGGCAAAGAGCGGATTCTGCTGATGGATGACGAAGGCCTGCTCCCAGGCCGTCTTGCTCATCGGCGGCAGCAGGTCGACGTCGGGGACGTAGACGAACAGCGGTCCTTCGGTGAAGCGATTGCCGACCGCAAGCACGAAGGCCGGTATCGCGAGCAACGCCGTGACGACCAGCAGGGCGCGGCGCGCGCGCGCCATCCAGGTCGGATCATCCAGCGCGTCGGCCCAGCGGCGGCCGATGCCGCGCGGGGGCCGACGCGTCCCCGCCGCCGTTGCGTACTGAACGAGACCGATGGACATCGCCCGTTGCCGTGCCGCTACTTCGTGACCGGATAGACCTCGTGGGTCGCCATCTGCGAGAAGATGCCCGGCATGCCGTCCGACTGGAACGAGCCGCCGACCGCGTGCAGCTCGTTGCCGAGGAACGCGGCCGCAAAGCCGTGGCGCGCGATCTGGATGTGCGGCAGCACCTGCCACGAATTGGTCTTCGGCTCGTACGATTCGAAGGCCCAGAACGTGGTCTTGCCGCGCGGCTCCTCGTATTCACCGCCGGTCACGTAGAAGCGGCCCTCGTAGACCCCGCCCGCGACGTCGCCGCGCTTGGTCGGCGCGCGGGCGACATAGCGCCACTGGTCGGTCTTCGGATCGTATTCCTCGACCAGATCGGTGACGTCGCTCGCGGTGACGAAGGACGAGCCGAGGCGGCCATACATGGCGTAGATCTTGCCGTCGACCGCGCCGGCGAAGAAATGGTTGCGCGCCGTCGGCATCGGCGACCGCGTGCGCCAGCTGTTGGTCGCCGGGTCGTACTCCTCGACCGCACCGGTGACGAGGACCGGCACGCCGACCCACAACGGCGTGGTGGGCTTGCCCGGAACATTGGCGTGGGCACCCCCGATCACGTAGATCTTGCCGTCGACCGCGACCGCCATGGCGGAGCCGCGCGGCGTCGGCATCGGCGCGAGCTCCTTCCAGGTGTCGGCGGCCGGGTCGTACTCGAACGCGTTGGCGACCGGTCCCCATCCCTTGGCGCCGGCCCGGCCGACGAAGCCGCCGAACACGTAGATCTTGCCGTTGAGCTCGACGGCCGCGGCGTGATGCGCCGGCAACAGCATGTTTTTCTTCATGCTCCAGCTGTCGGCGGCCGGATCGTATTCGGCCACGATGCCCTGCGGCTGCACATTGATGCCGTCGTAGCCGCCGAACACATACCATTTGTTGCCGGCCACGGCGCTGACGATCTCGCCCGCCGGTTGCGGCATGGGCTTGGCCATGCGCCATTTGGCCTGCTGCGCACCGGCCGGCGCCGGCAGCAGCAGAAGCACCGCCGCGGCGGCAATGATCCCCGATACGAGCCTCATGTTGTCTCCTCCTGGGCGCCCGCGTGCCATGTATCCGGGCGCCCGCTATTGGCCGCGCCGATGCGCGGCGCGCAAAGCATGGACCGAGCCGGCGTGCGTGAGCAAGGGCGGACATCTTCACGCGCTACGGACACCCGGAACGGCACCGGCAACAGGCTTGGTTCCCGACGGTTGCCCAGGGCGGTCGCATTTTCGCCGGCGAACCGCTACGTTTCGCGGCGGGCAGGACAGGGAGCCGGAGCATGCCGACCTTCAAGGCGGTCGTCATCGACAAGAGCGCGAACGGGCAATCGGTGGCGCTCACCGATTTCGACGAGAAAGACCTGATGGAAGGCGACGTAACCTTCCGTCCCGAATGGTCGACGATGAACTACAAGGACGGACTTGCGATCACCGGCAAGGGGCCGGTGGTGCGCCGTTTTCCCATGATCGCCGGCATCGACGGCGCCGGAACCGTCGAGGCCTCGACCCATCCCGACTGGAAGCGCGGCGATCGCGTCATCCTCAACGGCTGGGGCTGCGGCGAGACGCATCTCGGCTGCTTCGCCCAGAAGGCGCGGGTCAACGGCGACTGGCTCGTGCCGCTGCCCGCCGGGATGAGCCCGCATGACGCCATGGCGATCGGCACCGCGGGCTACACCGCGATGCTCGCCGTCCTCGCGCTCGAGCGCCACGGCGTCACGCCCGATCGCGGACCTGTCGTGGTGACGGGCGCGGCCGGCGGCGTCGGATCGGTCGCGGTCGCGCTGCTGTCCGGACTCGGCTACCACGTGGTGGCCTCGACGGGACGGCCGCAGGAAACCCAGTATCTGCGCGACCTCGGCGCCGACGAGGTGATCGACCGCGCGGAGCTCACCGCCAAGCCGCGCGACCTCGCCAAGGAGCGCTGGGCCGGCGGCATCGACTCGGTCGGCTCGGTCACGCTCGCCAACATATTGTCGATGACGCGCTATGCCGGGGCGGTGGCGGCCTGCGGGCTAGCCGGTGGTATGGACCTGCCGGCGAGCGTCGCGCCGTTCATTCTTCGCGCCGTCGCGCTCGTCGGCGTCGACTCGGTGCGGTGTCCACAGAAATTGCGGCGCGAGGCCTGGGGACGGCTCGACGCCGGGCTCGATCGGCAAAAATTAGCCCAAATGACTGGGGAAATTGAGCTTTCCGGCGCAATCGAGGCCGCCAAGCGGATTTTGGACGGCCAGGTGCGCGGCCGCCTCGTGGTCAAGATCGAGTAAATTTTCTTAACGCTACGGGGCGCTTGGTTCATCGACGGTCAACGAATTATGGTAAGTATTCGGTGAATGGAGCGGGTGCCAGCGCATATCCGGCGAAAGCCACCCCCGGACCCGATCCGGGGTGGACACCGGTTCGCCGATAAGGATATGCGCAAGGCAAGCGGGAGCACGGAGTCGGGCATGCAACGTCGTATCGCGATGGTCGCGGCGAGTCTGTTGAGCGGGGTGGTTGCGGGTGCCGCGGTGCTGTCGCCCGCGCTGGCGGGCGAGATGAAGCCCGATGAGGCCAAGCGCTTCATCGCCAACAAGCTCTTTTCCTATAACTGCTTCGACGGCAGCACCGGCGCCGGGCGCATTCATGCGGACGGCTCGGTGATCGGCACCATGGAGGTGAGCGGGCGGACCCGTTATTTCTCGCTGCCGGCCGGCACCATCAAGCTCACCGCCGACTCGATCTGCGCCTCGCTGCCGCGCGCCATCATCCAGCCGTGCTTCAATGTCGTGCAGACGAGCCCGCACAGCTTTCGCGGCTCGCTGCGCGGGCTGAGCTTCGCCTATTGCGATTTCGAGCGGCGCAACCCGCGCGTTGATCTCGCCCAGCACGAGACGAGCCCGCAGCCGGTCCAGTCGGCGGTGGCGTTGCGGCCGTCGCGCTACGGCGACTAGACGCGCTACTTGTTCTTGGGCTTGGCGACCGGCCGCGTCGGCGCAGGTGGTGCGGGCGGCGGCAGGGGAACCTGCGCCGGCAAATACTGGGCGACGATCGCCGGATCGAGCTGGGCAACATCGCTGTCGGGCAGGCGTTGCCAGTACTCGTTCATCCCGATCAGCTGCCAACCGATATAGCCACGCACCGTCAGCGTCTGCCCGTCTTCGCTCACCGACATCACGGCGTGATAGATCTTGCCGTCGCGCGGATCGAGGATGGTCCCGTCCTCGTATTTCAGACCATCGCGCTTCATGCCGCGGATGAAAGAGAGGCCGAGCGAGGGGGCGTTCTTGCGGTCGTCGGTGCATTTCGTGCAGATCGGGTTCGGATCGTCGCCGGGGCGCGGAAACAGCCGCGCCATGATGCCCTCGTAGACGCCGTCATGGTCGACGAACAGCACCCAGATGACCGGCTTGCCGTCAGACGTCTTCTGCCACAGGCCGGCGGCGGTCGGTTCGGCGGCTGCACTTGCGCCGGCCGCCGCGATCAGCGCGGCAAGGGCCAGCGCGGCCGCGAGAGCTTTTGGGCGAACATTCCACATGAGCATCACCGGTAATCGTCCGACTGCGATCTCGCCCAGCGCATCGTCTGATATTGTGGTCATTTGACGACGGGGCGTTGCCCGCTACCATGCATGCGGAACGCGCCGCAATCAATCAGGTAGCGGCGGGTGTCCGGCGCGGAAACAGCAGGCGCTGGTAGAGATAGCCGATGCCGACCAGCACCAGGCCGAGCCCGATGAACGACAGCGCCCGCCACGCGCCGGTCAGATCCGCCATGTCGATGAGGAAGACCTTCGCGACCGTGAGCAGCACGACTGCCGCGGAGGCGAGGCGCGCCGGCTTCGAGGCGAGCGCGATGCCGACCAGCAGCAGCACGACGCCGAAACCGAGCCACACGGCCGAATAGGTGTATTGCTCGGCGGCGGTGCGCGCGCCCGCGGTCAGCACCGACCCGTGATAGGCACGCGTCACTTCCAGCGTAAGGAACGCAAGTGCGAGCACGACGCTCGTCGCCGCCGCGATCGCGCGGTACCCCATCGGCCGCGTCGTGCGGGCGATCAGCGCGAGCGCGATCGCGAGCACGGCCGGCAAGCCATAGCCGAGCAGGATGAGGTTGAAGAGGCGCCCGCCGACCGGCTCGCCGGTCAGGATCGGGTTCTCGGCGACGAGCAGGCCGAACACGATGCCGGCGAGTGCGAGGCTCGCGATCACGATCGCGCCGACGTTGTGCACGATGCTGCGCGTGCGGCCGCGCAGCCGTTCGAGGCCGATCGCAAGCGCGAGCCCGACCGAGACCTGCAGTGCCAGCTCGGCGAGACCGCTCTCGCGCGCATAGATGTCGCCGCCCGTCATGTAGTGGCGGATTTCCAGGAACGCGAGCAGCATCGTGAACAGGATCGCGGCGGCGTCGACCATGCGCGCCGGCGCATCGTCGGCGCGCGCGCGCAACAGGTGGCCGCCGGTCCAGAAGGCGAGCGCCGGCACGCCGTAGCCGTAGAGCAGCCAGTTGAAGATCGGCGTCGTGCCGACGTCGGCGCCGACGATGCGCGGCTCCCAAGCGACATGCGCCATGACGAGCGCGACGATGACGGCCGCAAGGGCGCGCAGCATCGGCAACGGCCGTTGCGCCGCCACCCAGGCGATGCCCGGCACCATCAGGGCGAGCGCGACGGTGAGCCAGCCTTTTTCCAGGGCGAAAGTCAGCGCGAGTGCGAGCGCGGCGATTGCGGCCGAGGCAAAGACCGCCTGCGCCGCGGCAGCGCCCGGGCGTGGCGCGCGGCGGCCAAGCGTCTCGGTCGCGACCGCAAACAGCCCAGCGAGCAGGAGCGCGAGGCCGGCAAACGGGAGAGAGCGCTCCCACCCGGCCACGCGATAATAGGTTGCGATCAGGATCGCCACCGGCGTCGCCGCGCCCGCGCTCGCCCACAGCACCGGAATGAGCGCGCGCTGCGCGCGTCCTTGCGCGAGGAAGCCGGCGCCGCCGAACAGCAGCGCAAACAGCGCGCCGAGCACGAGGTGTGCGCCCGTATAGGCCGGCGCCGGCTCCGGAATGACGCCCGCGGTCGGGCCTCCCGGCACGATCAGGTGCTCGGTGACGGGTTGCACCGACCATGCGACCAGCACCAGCACGGCGAACAGCGCAACCGCCGGCACGGCGCCGGCCGCCGCATCGGTGCGCCAGGCGATCGCGATCGTGGCGAAGACGAGGATAGCGAATACGCCGAGCGTCGACGGATCGTGCTGCCAGGCAAGCACAAGCGCCATGGCGGCGAAGACGTAGGCTGCGAGCGCGCTCGACGAGACCGCGTCGATACGTTCGGCTTGCGCCGGCGGACCGAACAGGAGGCCGGCGACGATGAGCGCGGCTGCAAGCGCGAATCCGGCAAGTGCATGGAAGGCGTGCGGCGCAAGCGACGGCACCCGCGCGTCGTGGATCCCAGCGAACATCCACAGCACGCCGAATACGACCGCCGTGACGGCGAGCCAACGCCACAGCCGCGCCCGCGCGAGCGCGAACGATGCGGCGGTGACGACGACGAGAAAGACGTACAGCGCCCAGTAGTTCGGATGGTCGGAGGCGACGAGGATCGGCGTCACCTCGGCGCCGACGAGCCCGAGCCCGGCGAGCGCCGGTCCGTGCAGCAGCGCGGCCGCAAGCGTCGCGAGCGCGACCATGCCGAGCAGCACGAAGGCGAGCGGCGCGTCGACGAAGCCGTAGAGCGCGTAAGACGCATAGACGGTCGCATACGCGACGGCGGTGCCGGCTGCCGTCAGAATGCTCGGAATGCTGGCGATCGGCAGGCTCGTGACGCCCGAATGACGCTCTTTGCGCCGCGTCCATTCGCCGGCCACGATCAGTGCGGCGGCGAGCAGGGCGGCGAGCGCGATCCGCACATGTGGCCCGATCAGATCCTGCTCGATCGAATAGCGCACCAGGAAGAACCCGCCGAGCGCAAGCGCGACGCCGCCGGCCCACACGACCCAGCGGGTCCCGAACTGCTCCTCGAACGTGACTTTGGGTTCGGCGCGAGCCGGTGCCGGCGCGGGACGGGGCGGTGGCGCGGCCGCCGCGGGTGGGGGAGCGGGTGCTGGAGGTGGTGCGACGCTCACAGGCGGGACGGGCGGCGTCGCGATCTCGGTGCGCGGCTGCGGCGGTTGCGGTACGTCTGCGGTTGCGGGCGGCGCTGCCACCGCCGTCGCGGCGGG
>DATBZM010000207.1:0-11406 GCA_036513175.1 Xanthobacteraceae bacterium
CATGCGGTTTTCTCCCGAATATCAAGCCCTTGGCGGAACTCGTCTCCGGGATATCTGCTTGCAAGAATCTAGCCGTCGCGCCGTCATTTCCCGGCGATGCGAATCCGTCGCAGCCTGTTGGAAAATGCTTTCGGCGCCCTGCCGCCAACGGCGACTGCGGGTCTGAACGATTGGCGGTGGCGCTTTTTTGGGCCGAGTCGCCGTACGTTGCCGAAGATTCGGACAGTACCGAGCGGCTCGGCTTATGCCCGCCGCAGCGCCTCTGCCGGCATCATCCGGACTGCACGCCAGGCCGGATAGAGCGCGCCGATCGCGCACAGCGCGAAGGCGGCCGCAATGGTGGTCGCCATCAGCCGCAGGCTCGGCTTGAACGAGATCATATCGCCGATGGTCGGAATCAGCGGGAACGCGAAGGCGGCGAAGAAGCTCAACGCCAGGCCGATCGCGCAGCCGATCGCGCACATCACCAGCCCCTCGATCACGATCGACGTCATGATGCGCGTGTCGCTCCAGCCGATCGCCGCGACGATACCGATCTCGCGGGTGCGCTCCTGCGTCGCCATCACGAGCGAGTTGAGGACGTAGATCACGCCCATGGCGAGCGCGATGATCGAGATCGCGAGCGACACCGCGTTGAGGATCTTGAAGTTGCGGTCGTTGTCGAGCTGCTCGCTCGAGGTCGAGACCGTGAGCCCGCCGAGTGCCTCGATGTCGCGCCGGATGCGCGCCACATCGGCCGTCGTCGCGTCGCGCGCGACGTTGACATGCACCTCGGTGACCTGATTCGGGCGATAGCTCAGGTCCTGCAGGTCGGCGAGCGGCAGCATCACGGTGCCGCGGTTGATGATCGCCTTGTAGTTGGCGATCCCGATGATGGTGAACTGCTGGCCGAGAATCTCGACCTTGTCGCCGAGCTTTTTCGCCAGCGCCTCGGCGGCCGCGTCGCCCATGACCGCGACGCCGCGTTCGCCCGGGTTCGGCACGCGGCCCTCGCGCAGCGGCACCTTCTTCCACAGATAGCTCGCGTCCGGCCAGCCCAGCGTCAGGACCTGCCGGTTCTTCTCGCTTGCCGCGAACATGAACATCTCGCCCGATGCGCGCGCCACTCCCGCGACCTTGGCGACGCGGACCTCGGTATCGGCCGGCAGGAAGCCGCCGAAGATGTCCGAGGCGCCACGCTGCGTCACCGAAAGGTCGTCGCCGATCTCGTCCATGCCGTCGCGGGTCGAATCCTGGATGCTGCGCGAGAGCGCGAGCAGCGCCAACGCGCCACCCACCGCAAGCGCGATGCCGAGGATCGACAGCGCGGTGCGAATCGGGCGCCGGCGCAGATTGCGGAAGGCGAGGCCGATCAGGTTCATTCGGCTGCCTCCGTCATCGGTGCCGCCGCGCGCGCGATGGCGGCGGTGGCCTCGGCGATGGGCGGCTCGATCCCGGCGAGCGGCGTCTCATCGATCGCCGGCGGGATGGCCGCGTCGGCGGCCGCGGTCGCCTTCTCCGCCACCACGGTCGCGGCCTGCTCGGTGGCCGGTTCCTCGACGATCGGAAGGAGCGCCGGCGTGGTATCGTCAATGATCTTCCCGTCGCGCATGCGCACGCAGCGCCGGCAGCGCGCCGCCAGGTCCTCGTCGTGGGTGACGAGCACCATCGTCATGCCGCCGTCGCGCTGCAGATTGAACAGCAGGTCGGCGACGATCTCGCGATTGGCGCTGTCGAGGTTGCCGGTCGGCTCGTCGGCGAGCAGGAGCCGCGGCGCGTTGACGATTGCACGCGCGATGGCGACGCGCTGGCGCTCGCCGCCCGACAGCGCGTGCGGCACGTGCTCCATGCGTTGCGCGAGGCCCATGCGCACGAGCGCCGCTTGCGCGAGCTCGCGCCGCTCGTCGGCCGCGATCCCGCGGCCCATCAGCGCGATTTCGACGTTCTCGCACGCCGTCAGCGTCGGCAGCAGGTTGAACTCCTGAAAAACGATGCCGATCTCGCGGCGGCGCAGGCGCGCCCAGGCGCGGCGCGATTTGATCCATTGGCCATTCCACAGCACGCGGCCGCCGGTCGGGCGGTCGATCCCGCTCAGCAGGTTGACGATGCTGCTCTTGCCCGAGCCGCTCGGCCCCAGGATGGCGACGCATTCGCCGGCATGGACCGCGAGGTCGACCGATTTGAGCGCCACGATTGCGCCGTCATCGAAGGCGCGGCTCACCCCGGCAAGCGCGATCAGAGGCGGCGGCGGCAGGCCGTCCGGCCGGGCGCGCCTGAAGAGCCGCCTCAGCAGCCCGATCATTTGCGCAGCGCCTTCACCGCCTTGATGACGGCTTCGACGTCGCCGTGCGTCGCGTTCATGATCACATGGAACTGATCGTGCGCCTCGACGACCGCGCTGTGGCCCTCGAAGATGACGTCGACCGCCGTATAGGCCGGATCGCGGCCGCGCAGCCGCCACGTGATCATGCGCGCGTTCGCCGGCGTGCCGAGCCGCAGGGTCGCGAGCTTGTCGCCCTCCGGTGTCGTGCGCACGCCCATGAGCGTGATCGCCTCGCCCTTGTAGCCGGCGAGCTCCTGGGCGCAGTCGGTCGCGAGATGCTGCGTGAAGGCGTCCTGGTAATCCGTGCGTTGCGCCGCCGACATGCGCGGCCAGGCGTCGCCGCTGGCGGCCTGCGACATCGCCTGCATGTTGAGCAGGCGGGTGAGGAAATCGCGGCAGCCGGTGATCGCCTTGGCCTGGTCGCCGTCCGACTGCGCCGGGATTGCCTTGAGGCCGTCGCTCACCTGGGCGACGAACGCGTCAACGGTGGTCTGCGCGCGAGCGGGCTGCGGCAGCGCGAGCGCCGCCGCGCCCGCGACCAGCAGGCACGTGACGATTTTCAATGTGCGCTCGGCCCGGCCCATATGGATCGCAATCTACCGGGCGGAGCGACGCAAAACCATGGCGCCGGGTGGGAAATACTGACGCGGTTAATGACGGGAGGAGCGAATAGCGAATAGGGCGCCCCCTTCTTGCTATTCGCCATTCGCTACTCGCCATTCGCGCCCTTACGCGCGCAGCGTGCCACCGGTGCGCTTGCCGACGTCGGCCACGATCTTCGCCGCAACCGCGTCGATCTCCTGGTCCGTCATGGTTCTTTCACGCGGCTGCAACGTCACCGCAATGGCGATCGACTTCTTGCCCGGCTCGATGCCCTCGCCCTCGTAGACGTCGAAGACGGTGACCTGCGTGATCAGCTTGCGCTCGGCGCCCTGCGCGGCGCGCACCAGATCCGCCGCCTTGACGGCGCGATCCACCACGAAGGCGAAGTCGCGCTCGACCGGCTGGAACAGCGAGAGCTCCAGCAGTGGTTTGGCGCGCGTCGGCTTGGCGCGCGGTTCCGGGATGCGCTCCAGGATCACCTCGAACGCGACCAGCGGACCTTCCGCGCCGAGCGCCTCCAGCGTCTTCGGGTGCAGCTCGCCGAAATGGCCGAGGATGTTCTGCGGGCCGATCTGGATCGTGCCGCTGCGCCCCGGATGGAACCAGGCCGGGCCGCCCGGCACGACCTGCAGTGCCGAGGCGGGCGCACCGGCCGCGGTCAGGACCGCGAGGGCGTCGGCCTTCGCATCGAACGCATCGACCGGGCCCGAGCCCGACCAGTGCCGGCCGATGCCGGTCGGCTTCGCCAGCGCGCGGCGAACACCGCTCGCGGCGGTGATCTGGTCTTGCGGCCGATCGCCGCGAAACACCTGGCCGACCTCGAACAGCGCCGTATCGGCAAAGCCGCGGTCGGCGTTCTTCTGTGCGGCCGCGGCGAGACCCGGAATGAGGCTCGGCCGCATGTCGGAGAGATCGGCCGCGATCGGGTTGGCGAGCGCAAGCTCGGGCCTCGCCCCGCCGAAGAGCTCGGCCTGCGGCTTCGATACGAACGACCACGTCACCGCCTCGGTCAGCCCGCGCGTCGCCAGCGCCCGCTTGGCGCGGCGGGTGCGGTTCTGGATCGGCGTGAGCACCGGCTTGCGCTCGAGCGGCCCGCGCGGGAACGGCGTCGACGGCACCTTGTCGACCCCGATGATGCGCACCAGCTCCTCGACGATATCGGCCTCGCCGTGCACGTCCGGTCGCCAGCTCGGCACCGCAACCTTGAGCTTGGGCCCGGTGCCGGCGACGAAGAAGCCGAGGCGCGTGAGCACGCGCTTGATCTCGGGCAGCGCGAGGTCGATGCCGGCGAGGCGCTGGGGCTCGGTGAGCGGGAAATCGATGATGCGGTCGGGAAGCGGGATGTCGCCCGCGAGCGTGATTTCGGACGGCGTGCCGCCGCACAGCTCCATGACCATCCGGGTCGCGAGCTCGAGGCCCGGCAGCGTGAATGCCGGATCGACGCCGCGTTCGAAGCGATAGCGGGCGTCCGAATTGATGCCGAGCTTGCGCCCGGTCTGCGCGATGTTGGCCTCGACCCACAGCGCCGATTCGATCAGCACGTCGGTCGTCCCTTCCGCGACGCCGCTCGCCGCGCCGCCCATGATGCCGGAAAGCGACTCAGGGCCGCTGTCGTCGGCGATCACGCACATGGTGTCGTCGAGCGTATAGGCCTTGCCGTCGAGCGCCGTCAGCGTCTCGCCGCCGTGCGCGCGGCGCACCACGAGACCGCCCGTCACCTTGGCGGCATCGAACACGTGCAGCGGGCGGGCGCGGTCGAAGGTGATGTAGTTCGTGATGTCGACCAGCGCATTGATCGGGCGCAGGCCGATCGCGGTGAGGCGGCGCTGCAGCCACGCCGGCGAGGCGCCGTTCTTCACGCCGCGCACGAGGCGCAGCCCGAAGGCCGGGCAGAGCGACGGCGTCGTGCCGAAGTCGAGCTTGACCGCGACCGGGCAGGGGAATTCGCCCTTCACGGGCTTGACGGTGTTTTCCTTGAACCGTCCCATGTCGGCGGCCGCGAGGTCGCGCGCAATCCCGTGCACGCCGGCGCAGTCGGGCCGGTTGGGCGTGAGGTTGATCTCGATCACCGCATCGTCGAGCCCGGCCCATGTCGCGAAGGGCTGGCCGACCGGCGCATCCGCCGGCAGGTCGATGATGCCGGCATGGTCGTCGGAAATCTGCAGCTCGGCCTCCGACACCAGCATGCCGCGGCTCTCGACCCCGCGGATGGTGCCGACCTGCAGCGTGATGTTCTTGCCGGGGACGAACGCGCCCGGCGGCACGAACACGCCGATCATGCCGGTGCGCGCATTGGGCGCCCCGCACACCACCTGGATCGGCTTGCCGTCGCCGGTGTCGACCATGCACACGCGCAGCCGGTCGGCGTTCGGATGCTGCTTTGCCTCGACGACGCGCGCAATGAGGTAGGGCGCGAGCAGCGTCCCCTTGTCGTCGAGATGCTCAACCTCGAGCCCGATCATGGAGAGCTTGTCGGCGAGCTCGGCGAGCGAGTGGGTCGTGTCGAGATGCTCTTTGAGCCACGAGAGGGTGAACTTCATGGGGCTGGCTCGGTGGTTGCGCCCCCTCCCCCGCTTGCGGGGGAGGGCGGGGAGGGGGAAGCCCCAAGGACTGCATTGGCAATCGCTTCAAGCACGCCACCGCGATTGCTCATCACATCATGATTGCTGAACCGGAGCACCCGATAGCCCTTGCCGGCCAGGAACGCATCGCGTTGCGCGTCGCGCTTCTCGTGCGCATCCTCGAAATGCTGCCCACCGTCGATCTCAACGATCACGCGCGCATCATGACAAACGAAGTCGACGATGAAAGGACCGATCGGCGCTTGCCGGCGGAAACTCGCGCCGTTGAGCCTGTGGGCACGAACGCCGTACCAAATGATCCGTTCGGCGTCCGTCATGCTTCGACGCAGCGCGCGCGAGCGGACGCGCAGCTTGGTTGGCACTTGCCATGTCGGATCTTTTGACGAATCGGACATCGCTAGTCCCGTCGTGGGGCTTTCCCCTCCCTACCCTCCCCCGCAAGCGGGGGAGGGGGAGAGTCGGTGCTTGTGGAGAGAAGAAGGGTCACGTGCTCAGCCCTCCTGCCAGTGTCGGGAAATCGAGCGGCCGGAAGCCGTAATGCGCGAGCCAGCGCACGTCCGCGTCGAAGAAGGCGCGCAGGTCATTCATGCCGTATTTCAGCGCCGCGATGCGCTCGATGCCCATCCCCCAGGCGAAGCCCTGGTATTCGGCCGGATCGATCCCGCAATTGCGCAGCACGTTCGGGTGCACCATGCCGCAGCCGAGAATCTCCAGCCAGTCGGTGCCTTCGCCGAAGCGGATCTCGCCCTTGTCGCGGCGACACTGGATGTCGACCTCGAGCGAAGGCTCGGTGAACGGGAAGAACGACGGGCGCAAACGCATGCCCACGTCGTCGACCTCGAAGAATGCCTTGAGGAACTCGAGCAGCACCCATTTGAGGTGGCCGAGATGCGATCCCTTGTCGATCACCAGCCCTTCGACCTGATGGAACATCGGCGTATGCGTCTGGTCCCAGTCGCGCCGATAGACGCGCCCGGGCGTGATGATGCGGATCGGCGGCTTTTGCGCCAGCATGGTGCGCACCTGCACGGTGGAGGTGTGGCTGCGCAACAGGAGGCGTGAGCCATCCGGCTTCGGCGGGAAGAAGAACGTGTCGTGCATCTCACGCGCCGGATGCCCGACCGGCGTGTTGAGCATGGTGAAGTTGTTGTCGTCGGTCTCGATGTCCGGGCCCTCGGCGACCGCAAAGTCCATGTCGGCGAAGATCGCGGTCAGCTCGTCGATCACCTGGCTGATCGGATGCACGCGGCCGATCTCGGCCGGGCTTTCGCGGACCGGGAGCGTGACGTCGACCGCCTCGGTGTTGAGGCGCGCGTTGAGCGCCTGGTCCTTGAGCGCCTCGCGGCGCGCCGCGAGTGCCGCGGTGACGCGGTCCTTGAGCCCGTTGATGCGCGGCCCCTGCTGGCGGCGCTCGTCCGGCGTCATGCCGCCGAGCGTCTTGAGCAGCGCCGAGACCGAGCCGCTCTTGCCGAGCGCCGCGACGCGCACGGCTTCGAGCGCCGGCTCGTCGGCGGCGGTGGTCAGGTCAGCAAGGATTTGTTGTTCGAGTTGAGCAATGTCGGACATGGCACGGTTCCTATGCCCGTGATGCCCGCGCTTGTCGCGGGCATCCACGTCTTCCTTCGGTATCAGCAAGGCGTGGATGGCCAGGACGCGCCCGGCCATGACGACGCAATATGTCAGGCCGGCAGCGCGGCCTTGGCCTTCTCGACGATCGCCTGGAATGCCGCCGGCTCGTGGATGGCGAGGTCGGACAGCACCTTGC
This sequence comes from Xanthobacteraceae bacterium, assembly GCA_036513175.1. GTDB lineage: Bacteria > Pseudomonadota > Alphaproteobacteria > Rhizobiales > Xanthobacteraceae > JAVDCA01. The sequence continues at coordinate 7,253 of DATBZM010000207.1, forward strand.
GATCGACCGTGACCCCGGCTCTGCCGAGGCCGTCGATAAATCGGCTGTAGGTCAGCCCAAACGACCGCACCGCCGCGTTGAGGCGCTGGATCCACAGCGCCCGGAAGGTGCGCTTGCGCCGCTTGCGGTCACGGAAGGCGTATTGGTTGGCCTTCTCGACCGCCTGCTTGGCGATGCGGATCGTGTTCTTGCGCCGGCCGTAATAGCCTTTGGCGGCCTTGAGAACCTTCTTGTGCTTGGCATGCGCGGTGACGCCGCGTTTGACCCGGGCCATGACGAACTCCTTGATCGGTCAGATAAAATTGCCGCTGACGGCTCAGCCGTTGGGCAAAAAATACTTTTTGATGTTGTCGCCGTCGGTCTTGAACAGCACGTTGGTGCCGCGCAACTGGCGGATCTGCTTCTTGGTGCGCTTGATCATGCCGTGGCGCTTGCCGCGCTGGGCATAGAGCACCTTGCCGGTGCCGGTTATCTTGAAGCGCTTTTTCGCGCCCGATTTGGTCTTAAGCTTGGGCATTTGGCTCTCCTTATCGGCCCGACCCATGGCGAAAAGCCCGGTTGGCCGGTTGTCCGCTCGATGTGAGCGTGTGCAAGCGTGATGCTTGAGCACTTCGCCGCTGCCACGGCAGCCCTGATGAGCCGGGCGGCGGGAGGCGGCGTTATGGCAGAGCCGATCCGAGATGGCAACCGGCGCGCCTGCGGGGAGGATCCCGGAAAGGCTCGGCGCTACGGCCAGCCGCAAGGCGTATTGCTGCGCTGCGGAACCCGACCGCGCGGGCGCGCGTTTCCCACTTTGTCATGCCAATTCGAGAATCGAAATTCGACTCAAAATCTTGCAAGGTGCCGAAATGATCGATCGACATCTCCATGCCTTCACGCTCGCCGCGGCCGCGCTGGGCGCGATGCTTCTCACCGGCCCGGAGGCGTCGGCGCGCATGGCGGATTTCGATGGAAACTGGAGCGTGCTGGTGATCACCGAATCCGGCACCTGCGACGCGGCCTACCGCTACGGCGTCAGCGTCGAGAACGGCGCCGTCCGCTATCGCGGCGAATCGGGAATCGATGTCCAGGGCACGGTGGACGATCGCGGACACGTCAGCGTCACGATCGGCCGCGGCGATCAGCGCGCCGAGGGTACGGGCCGGCTGACGGCGGACAGCGGAACCGGCACATGGAGCGGAAGCTCCACGAGCAGCAATTGCCGCGGCCGCTGGGAGGCCGAGCGGCGCTAAAGCGTCGGCACTGCGATCCGATCGCCCAATTCGACCCCTTAATTCCGTCCCTCATGTGCGAACGCCCGCGGCGAGGGCCGCGGGCGTTGTGAACGCGTCGAGCGGATAACCGTCAGCGCGGCGCCAGGATCATCACCATCTGGCGGCCTTCGAAGCGGGCGTCCGATTCCACCTTGGCGAATTGGGAGGTGTCCGTCTTGACCCGGTCGAGCAGGCGGGTGCCGAGCTCCTGGTGCGCCATCTCGCGGCCGCGGAAGCGCAGGGTCACCTTGACTTTGTCGCCCTCTTCGAAGAAGCGCACCATCGAGCGCATCTTCACGTCATAGTCGTGATCATCGATCATCGGCCGGAATTTGATTTCCTTGACCTCGACGACCTTCTGTTTCTTGCGGGCTTCGGCCGCTTTCTTCTGCTCGTGGTACTTGTACTTGCCGAAATCGAGCAGCTTGACGACGGGCGGCGTGGTGTTGGGCGAAATCTCGACGAGGTCGAGCCCGGCCTCCTGGGCCAGTCGCAGCGCCTCGGCAATCGGAACGGTGCCGCGGTTGGCGCCGTCTTTGTCGATCAGGTGTACCTCGCGGACACGGATCTCATCGTTGATGCGCGGACCGTCTTTCTGGACGGGCGGCGCGGCTCTCATCGGACGACGAATGGTCGCTTTCTCCTCATGCTGTTGATACGGTCGTGCACGGTGCGCCGCGCTGCCAAATAATGCAATGCGCGCGAAGCACCGTCAGTCCCAATATATACGAAGATCGTGGCAAAGCGCACGCAAGTCAACGGCGGTTTTCGGTCACCGCCGCGTAAACGGCGAGCAGTTCCTGAGCGATCGCGGCAGGGGCGCAATGGGCCGCGACCCATTCGCGGCCGCGCCGGCCGATCGCGCGTCGGGCGGCATCCGGCATGGACAAGAGCCGGATCAGGGCCGCGGCCAGCCCCTCGGCATCGCCGGCCGCAAAGCGCAAGCCGGTCATCCGCTCCTCAGGCACCTCTGGCGGCGTGAGCACGATATCGCGCCCGGCGGCGAGATCGGACACCACCACGGGCCGCGCCATGGCGAGCGCCTCCAGGAGCGTGCGCTGCAACCCCTCGGGCTGGACCGCGGCCGACACGACCGCCGTCGCGGCGCCATAGGCGGCCGGAACATCGGTCGGAGCCCAGGCCAGACGGACAATGTCGGCGGTATCGGTCGCGAGCACGAGGTCCCACAGTTCCCCGGTGTAGCGGCTGCGGCCCTGATCTTCGCCGGCAAAGACGAACAGGACGTTGGCGATGCCCATCTCCTTGAGCCGGCGCGCCGCCTGCACCACGACGTGGTGCCCTTTGCGGCGCAGCATGCGGCCGGGAATCAGCACGACCTTGGTGTCGCCCTTGATGCCCCAGCTGCAGCGGACCGCGTTGATCCGCTCCAGCGTGAGCGCGGTCGGATCGAACTGGCCGAGATCGACCGCCGGCGGGATCACGGCGATCCGCTCCCACGGCACGTGATGGCGCGCGACGATCAGCTTCGCGATCTGGTCGCTCGGCACGATCACCCGCGCGCCGCGCGCCATGACGCCGTTATAGACGTGCTTGAACACGTTCTGCTCGCGAAAGCCTTTGTACCAGCTGGTCAGGAACGGCGTGCGCGCCATACGGGCTGCCGGAAATGCGCTCCAGGCGGCCGTGCGGCCATGCGCATGGACGACGTCGCAGCGACGCTGTCGCAGCAAACGAAACAGCGCCGCGGCATTGCGTGCGATGACGCTCGGATTGCGGCTCGCCATGTCGAGGCGAATGAACTCCGCGCCCGTCGCGGCGAGACGCGCCTCGAGCCGGCCGCCACTCGAGGCCACGATCGGGTGATGCCCGGCGCGCGCCAACGTCGCCGCGAGATCGACGGCGCCGTCGTCGGCGGCACCGATCTCGATAGCCGGGACGGCGATCAACACCGTGAGGGTGTGCGCCGGCCGACTCGACCTGACGAAAGTCGCGATGTTGTCGGAAAGCGCCGCACTCTGTCCCACGGTCACTCGCAACTCCAAACCCCCGCCGACACCACGCGGTGTTCTTGCGGCGACGAATGCGCGCGACGGCGCTGACGCTATAATGCCTGCAACATAGACCGCGAAATGACACGGAGCAACGCGCGTTGGGGAAAATTCCGTTGACGCGTTTTCCGGGCAGGACGGCGAGATCGACGCCGCGCATGCGGGGAATCACATGCCTCAATCGCTGAAATTCATCGAGGTCGGCCGCGAGCGCGAAGCTCGCACCGTCGCGGTGCGCGCCGCCGAGGGTGCCACACCCGGATTGCTCTGGCTCGGCGGGTTCAAGTCCGACATGCAAGGCACCAAGGCAGCGGCGCTCGCGCGCTTTGCGGCGGAACGCGGGCGCGCCATCGTGCGCTTCGATTATTCGGGGCACGGCGAATCGAAAGGCGAATTCGTCGATGGCACGATCGGCCGCTGGCTCGAGGAAAGCCTCGCGGTGTTCCATGCCTGCTGCCGCGGCCCGCAGGTGCTGATCGGCTCCTCGATGGGCGGCTGGATCGCGCTGCTGCTCGCGCGCGAGCTGCGCCGCGCCGGCGCGCCGGCCGCAAGCCTCGCCGGCATGGTGCTGATCGCGCCGGCGGTCGATTTTACCGAAGCGCTGATGTGGAAGAAATTCTCGCCCGAGATCCGCCGGGAGATCGAGACGAAGGGATCGTGGCTGCGCCCTTCGCAATACGACATCGCGCCCTATCCGATCACGCGGCAGCTGATCGAGGACGGGCGCAGGCATCTGCTGCTCGGCGGCCTGATCGAGACCGGCTGCCCGGTGCGGATCCTGCAGGGCGTCGAGGACCCGGACGTGCCGTGGGGGCATGCCGTGGAGCTGGTATCGCGGCTCGCCCAGGACGACGTGGTGCTCACCCTGGTGAAGGACGGCGACCATCGGCTG
>DATBZM010000208.1:0-2829 GCA_036513175.1 Xanthobacteraceae bacterium
ATTCTTCGCCAATGGGTTACGCGGACCCACCCCTTGGGACAACCGCGTACGCCGGATCCGAGTCAAGGGATTCGAAAGACTCACGTTTTTCCGCTTCGGATATCGACAGAGCGAATCAAAAGTGTGCATTCAACAGCCGCAAGCGCGGGGAGAGGGAGCGCGGGCGCAGTGCCAAAAATCATATGCGATCGCCCTGTCGCTTGCGGGGGAGGGTAGGGAGGGGGCAAGCCGCTTGCCCGGCGCGTGTGGCTTCCCCCTCTCCAACTCTCCCCCGCAAGCGGGGGAGAGGGCGCAGGTGCTTCCCGTGTGGCTACATGAACTCACGAATCGTTTACGTCTTGCGGCCAGCATGGTGCGTCCACGGGGACCTCCGGCATGAAAATGTCCGAAACGCTGGCGCTGCAGAACGAGCGCTCGCTTGCGCGCCTGCACAAGGCGCTGCCCGACGTCTTTCCGGCGCCGGTGCTCACCCACGCGCTCGCGCGCCGCTTCACGCCGCCGATGCCGCGGCTCGCGGTCGACTCCTACTGGCGCATCCATCCGCTGCGCGCCGACCGACTCGCCCGCGCGCTGGCGGCGAAAAGCGGCGCGCCGAAGGGCTGGACCTGGCGGCTCGGCACCGCCCGCGGCAAGAACAAGGACTCGGACAAGGGCCTGCCGCTCAGCTTCCGCATGCCGGCCGCGCCCTATCGCGAGAAGAAATTCCATCGCGGCCCGGGCTTCTGCTGCGTGTGCGGCCAGCCGGTCTTCCGCTTCGGCTGGCATTGCGACCTGTGGGATGCGGGCCCGAACCGCAAGGCGCAGTGGCACACCGCCTGCGTGACGGCGTGGCGCCTGTGGGGCGCGCCGAGCGATTTCGTCAGAGTCCTGCGGCGCGTGCAGCAGCGCCGCTGCGCGCAGAGCGGCGCGCGCTTGTGGAAGACCGCCGAGGTCGATCACCGCGTGCCGCTGTTTCGCGTGTGGCGCGAGCATCGCGAGATGGCCTGGCCGCAGCTGCTGGCGTTCTGGGGCCTGCCCAACCTGCAGGTGATCAACCGCGAGGTCCACGTCGACAAGTGTGCCGACGAGGCGAGCTGGCGGCGTGAGCGCGCGGCGGAAGCGGTCGAGACGTAGCCCTATCCGTCATGCCCCGCGAATGCGGGCATCCACGACTTGCTTGCTGAATCGCCGCAAGGAAGACGTGGATGCCCGCATTCGCGGGCATGACGAGTCATGATTACCTGCGTGCCTTAACGCTGGGATTGATCAGCCGCATCTCGCGGCCCTGCTCGAACGCGACGATCTGCTCGAAGCATTCGCGGAAATAGAGCTCGAAATTGTCCCACTCGGCCCAGCCGAGATGCGGCGTGCACAGCACGTTGGGCATCGCGAGGAACGGATGGTCGCCGTCGACCACCGGCTCCTCCTCGTAGACGTCGACGGCAGCATAGCCGGGCCGCCCCTTCTTGAGGCCCGCCAGCAGCGCGCCGGGCGCAATCAGCTCGGCGCGCGAGGTGTTGACGATGAGCGCGGTCGGCTTCATGCGGGCGAGATCGTCGGGTCCGACGATGCCGCGCGTCTCGGGGGTGAGGCGCACATGCAGCGAGAGCACGTCGGAGGCCTCGAACAGCTCGGCCTTGCTCGCCGCGACGTCGTAGCCGGCGGCGCGCGCCTTCTCGGCGGTCTTGTCGCGCCCGAGCGTGAGCACGCGCATGCCCATGCCGCGCCCAGCCTCGGCGACCAGGGTGCCGATCGCGCCGAGGCCGAAAATGCCGAGCGTCGAGCCGCGCAGCCGGTGCGACAGCGTGCACGGCCACTCGCCGCGCCGCATCCGCTCGGCCTCGCGCGCGATATTGCGGCGCGCCGCGACGATCAGCGCGAGGGTGAGCTCGGCGGGCGCGGAGGCCGAATTGCTCTTGCCGTGCGAGACCGGGATGCCGAGCTCGGTCGCGGCCGCGAAATCGATGGTCGAGGCATTGCGGCCGACCAGCGCGAGCAGCTTGAGCTTCGGCAGCTTCTCCAACAGCGCGCGCGAGAACTCGACCCGCTCGCGCACCGCGACGACCACGTCGGCATCGCGCAGGCGCTCGACCAGCTGGTCGAACGACGCCGCCGGCTCGCGATAGCGGATCACCTCGTGATGGCGGATCAGGTCGAAGCAGGGGAGCTGGTCGACCATGTCCTGGTATTCGTTCGGAATGACGATTTTCATGAGCATTCTCTAGCAGGGCAGGCGGCGCGATGAGTGGGCGATCCTGATATCATGCCGCGCGCCGCGAAGGACAGACCGCTATGCTGCCGGCTCCGCGTTTTCATCACTTGCATCTCAACTCGGTCGATCCCGACGCCGCAATCGCGTTCTATCTGCGGCAGTTTCCGAGCACGTCGAGGACCGAGTGGGCGGGCGTCGCGGCGCTGCGTTCCCCGAACGACGTGCTGATCCTGTTCGACAAGGTCGATCGCCCGCCCGCGACGGCGCCGCAGAGCGCGATCTGGCACTTCGGCTGGCACGTCACCGACGTGCGCCGCAATCGCGAAACTTATCTTCCGCGCCCGGAGGTCGAGCTGCCGCCGCTCTACACCGGCGAGGCAGATGCTTCGGTGCTGATCAGCACCGACAGCTGGCCCGGCCGCGACGGAGTGCTCGGCCTCACGCGCGCGCAGATCGCCGACGCCAAGGCGGCGGGCGTGCAGCCGACCCGCAAGGGCGGCTTCGCGTACATGCGCGGGCCTGATAACGCGATCGTCGAATACATGGGCGACTATCCGGCCGAGCGCATGAACCACGTGCACTTCTTTCACGAGGCGCCGCTCGCGGCGCAACGCTGGTACGTGACGCACCTCGGCGCG
>DATBZM010000209.1:0-2240 GCA_036513175.1 Xanthobacteraceae bacterium
CTTGATGATCTCCTGCGTCGCCTCGATCTGGCCGCGCAGCGAGGCGACCTGCACGGCCGCGGTCACGACGTTGGCGGTGAGCGTGAGGTAGGTCGCCTCGAGCTCGAAGCGCTGATATTCGGCGAGCGCCTCGCTCGCCTCGATCGCGCGCCGCTTGCCGCCGAACACGTCGGGTGCATAGGAGACGTTCACGGTCGCCTGATAGAGGTTGAAGATGCTCGGGCCGCCCGGCTGGCCGAAGGTCGCGGGGGAAAACTGCTCGCGCGTCGCCGAGCTGTTGGCATCGATGTTGGGCAGCAGCGAGCCCGCCTGGGCGTAGAGATTTTCCTTTGCCTGCCACAGCGTCGCCTGCGCGGCCTGCAGGTTCGGATTGGACCGCAGCGCCTCGGCGATCAAGCCGTCGAGCTCCTTGGAGTGGAACACCGTCCACCAGTCGCCCGGGATGTCGCGGCCGCCGTCGAATTTTTGCGCCGCGCCGCCCGCAACGGCAGCCGAGGTGGTCGCGGCCGGCGTCCGCTCGGGCGTATAGCCGGCGACCGGCGGCGCCGCCGGGGGCGCAAAATCGGGCCCGACCGCACAAGCGGCGAGACCGAAGAGGGAGAAGGCAATTCCCGCCGTGAGCATCGTCCGTCGAGGCAAGCTGCTGAAAATATTGCACTTTCCGTCAACCACGGGCTGACGGGCGCACCCCCCACGCATCTGATGACGCAACATCTGCACGCGTCCCACCCCACCCCTTAACAGATCCATAATATTTAGTTACTATCCGGTTAGTCAATAACGGCAACCGCGACTTTCAGCCTAGCCCCTTCCCATGGCAGACCTGACCGAAATTCGCACCGATCCCAGGCGCCGCCGCAAGGCAGAGCGGCCGGGCGAAATCCTCGAGGCCGCGTTTTCGGAATTCTCGCGCAACGGCTATGCGGCGACGACGCTCGACCAGATCGCCGAGCGCGCCGGCGTGACCAAGGGCACGATCTACGTCTACTTCGAGAACAAGGAGCACCTGTTCATCTCGATGGTGCGCGAGCTCACCAAGGCGACGTTCGACACAGTGCAGGACATGTTCGTGCGCCACCAAGGCTCGACGGCCGAGCTGCTGCGCGAGGCCTTCCGCTACATCTACCAGCACATCGTCGAGGATCGCCGCCGGCGCGAGGTGGCGCGCATGCTGATCGCCGAGGCGCCGCGCTTTCCCGCGCTCGCGGATCGCTACCGCGAGGAGGTTCATCGGCCCTGCCTCGGGCTGCTCAACGAGCTGATCCAGCGCGGCATCGACCGCGGCGAGATCCGGCCCTCGGCGATAACGGCCTGCCCGCAGGTGATCATCGCGCCGATCGCGCAGGTCGATCTGTGGATCATGATGTACGACGATCGCCAGCCGATCGACCTCAAGGCCTATTTCGAGGCGCATGTCGAGCTGGTGCTCAAGGGGCTGTTTGCCCACACGGCGTGAAACTCGTCACGTATCGTCGATCAGCCGCTGCTCCGTCTCGTCCTTCAATCGCACGCCGGAAATCTGCCGCGCCCGCATGGCGCGCAGAATGTGCGCGAGCTTGTGCGCCGCATCCGCATAGCCGATGCCCTCGGGCCGGATGTTGGAGATGCAGTTGCGCTCCGCGTCCGTCGTCTGCGGGCCGGGCTGCCAGGTCAGATAGGCGCCCATGCTGTCGGGCGCCGAGAGGCCCGGGCGCTCGCCGATCAAGATCGCGACGCACCGCGCGCCGAGCGCGGCCGCGACCGCGTCGCCGACCGCGACCCGGCCGTGGCGGACGATGACGAGCGGCGCGATGCGCCAGCCGGCGAGTTGCGGCAACACGGCGGCGAGCACCGGCGCGGCATGCCTCTGCACGGCGCGCGCCGAGAGCCCGTCGGCGACCACGAAGGCAACGTCGTAGGCGCCGGCGTGCGGCGCGAGCATGGCCGTGGCATCCGGCGCGAGCCGGCGGCCGAGATCGGGACGCATCAGATAATGCGCGCGATCCTCGGCGGCGCTGGCGACGACGATTGCGGATAGGCCGAGCGGTGCGAGGTCAACGCCAAGCCGCACCGCGTCCAGCGGCTCATGCACGGCGTCGCGCGCGCGGGCATGGGCGAGGCGGAAGTCGAGCGATGGCGCGGTCGCGAGCGAGGCGCCGGCGCGGGCAAGGCCGATGCGCGCCGGGGTCAGCTCGCGCAGCGACGACCAGAGATCGGCGTTGGCGGCTGGCGGCTGCTTGGTTGGCGGGCGTTTGCGCTTC
>DATBZM010000210.1:0-8334 GCA_036513175.1 Xanthobacteraceae bacterium
GGATGGTGTGGTGACGCGGGTGGCGCAGGATCTGGCTGCGTTGTGACGCAGCCGGCCTTCTCGCTGCTTACGCCGCGACCAGCTCGGGCTCGCCGATGCGCACCGTGAACAGCTTGTGGCCGTCGGCGTTGCGCACATTGATGCTGCCGCCGGCGAATTCGTCGCCGCCGCTCACCTCGAGGTCGAGCGCGAGCATCTGCGCGAGCTGGAACGCCTTCTGCGGCTCGGCGAAGTCACGACCGCGAAAGTCGTACTCCGAACAGCCCTGTCCGATCCGATCAAAAAAATACTTCTTCATCGCTGCACCCGTTAGCCCATGGCCGTTGTATCGCATCCAACGCGCAATCTAGCGCGCCAGCTTTGCGATCGGGCTAAAGGCGATGCCAAAAATTGAAGGGAATTCGCCGGCAAATTGCGAGCAACTAGAATTTTAGCGAGGCGCTTTAGCACGTAGTTTCCATTATGGTCGCGCGGCCATGCGCTGAGCAGCTCAGCGTCGGAACAATCCCTGTTTCACGAAGGCGTCTCGATGATGCTCCGATGCCTCTTCGTTGAGGAAACAGAACACCACCCGCGCGATCGACGGCTGGTCCGGCAGCGCATTGACGACGGTTGCGACCGCGATCCCCGCCGCAATAGCTGGCGGGAACCGGTAGATGCCGGTGGAGATCGCCGGAAACGCGATCGAGGCGAGGCCGTGCTCGTCCGCCCGGGCGAGCGAGTTGCGGTAGCAGGCGGCGAGCAGGGCCTTCTTGCCTTCCGGATCGCTGCCGCTCCACACCGGCCCCGGCGTGTGGATGACATGGCGCGCTTTGAGTCGATAACCGCGCGTGATCTTCGCCTCGCCGGTCGGGCAGCCGTCGAGCGTGCGGCATTCAGCCAGGAGCTCCGGGCCCGCCGCGCGATGGATTGCGCCGTCGACGCCACCGCCGCCGAGCAGCGAGGTATTCGCGGCGTTGACGATCGCGTCCACGTCCAAAGCCGTGATATCGGCGACGAGAATGTCGAGGCAGCGGTTATCGATGTTAGCGCGCAGGATCGGCTCGGGTGATGTCATGACGGTCACCTCCGTCATGCCCGGCCCTGTGCCGGGCATCCACGTCTTTGCGGTCATGAAGGAAGACGTGGATGGCCGGGACAAGGCCCGGCCCTGACGCAGAGTGTGGGGCAGCCCGCTTGCCCGCAACCCCCCAAGCCGATATACGAAACGCCACCCCTTCAAGGCATTAGGGCGCGTAGCTCAGCGGGAGAGCACTACCTTGACATGGTAGGGGTCACAGGTTCGATCCCTGTCGCGCCCACCATTTTCTTCGCCGCTCCGCGGCGAAGAAAACGCCGCGCCGTAGCCCGCAGGGCGAAGGCGGGCTGCCTCCAGATGTGACTCTCCGCCCATGCCCACCGTCCTCATCGAGGAAGACCACTTCCTCAAGATCGTCCCCGTCATCCTCGATCCGGGCATCCCGCCGGCGCATCGCGACGCCGTCGCGGATTTCTTCGCCCACGATGTTCCCGATTTACTCGCCTGGTGCGAGCGCCTGCGCGCCCGCATCCCCGGCCTCTATCCGGCGCGCATCGTCTGGGCCAAGGATCAGGCCGATTTCCTCGCCAAGCTCCCCGATGCCGACGCCGCGATCGTCGAGAGCTTGGTGGTCGACCGCGCCGCGCTCGCCCTCGCGCCCCGCCTCAAGATCGTGCAGAAATTCGGCACCATCGGCGCGAACATCGACCACGCCGCCTGCGCGGACCTCGGGATCGCGGTCGCCTTTCTGCGTCGCCACGTCAACGTCGCGGTCGCCGAGCAGTGCTTCGCGCTCATGCTCGCGCTGGCGAAGCGCATCAGCACGCTCGACGGCCTGGTCGAACGCGCCGCCCTCGAAGCCGCCGGCTACTCGATCCGGCCGCGCGCGTCGAGCTACATCGGCTACTCGAACTTCGCCCGCGTCGCCGGCCTCAAGACGCTCTACGGCGCGACGCTCGGCATTGTCGGCCTCGGCGAGGTCGGCCGCGAGATCGCCCACCGCGCCACCGCCTTCGGCATGAGCACGCTCTATCACCAGCGCCGCCCCCTCGCCGCGGCCGACGAGCAGGCGCTCGCCGCCCGCTACGCGTCGCTCGCCGATCTGATGGCACAGTCGGACTACATCGTGGTGCAGCTGCCGCTCAACGACTCGACGCGTGGCATCATCGGCGCCGACGCCCTGTGCCGCGCCAAGCCCGGCGCCTTCCTGATCAACTGCGCGCGAGCCGAACTGGTCGACCACGGCGCGCTGGCAGAGGCGCTCGACTCTGGCCGCCTCGGCGGCCTTGCGCTCGACGTCGGCTATGACGAGCCGGCGCGGCCCGACGATCCGCTGCTCAAATTCCGCGGCAGGCCGAACGTGATCCTGATGCCGCACACCGCCATCGCGGCACGCCAGAACGCGCTCGCCGATCTGGAGCGCCTTTGCTTGAACCTGTCACGAGCGCTCTAGAACAGATTCCGCGGGGCGAAGCCGGAACCCCGCGCGATTTCGGGCCTCGGAGGAACGCCTGGATCGTCTGATCGTTGGGTAGATACGCTCATTCAAGCAATAGGAAGAAGTCCATGCGCAGCGTTTTCGTCCTCGCGACTCTGGGCGCGGTCATCTTCACCGCGGCCCCGGGCCAGGCGCAGTCGCCGTATTCGTATCCGTGGTGCGCGCTCAACCCCAACCGCAGCGGCGCGACCTCCTGCTACTTCCAGACGCGCGCGCAATGCGAGGCTTCGGTCAGCGGCGGCGGCGGCACATGCATTCGCAGCCCCTATTACCGCAGCGGCGCCCGCTCGCACTGATCGGATCAGCGGCCCGGCGTGCGGTAACGAGCCTACTCCATCGTAATCCCGGTCTCCTGCGCGAGCTTCTTCCACTTGGCGACGTCGCGCTCGATGCGGGCGCGCACCTCGTCCGGCGTGCTCGGGGTTGCGGTGATGCCCTGTTGCTTGAGCGCATCGATCACGTCCGGCTCGGCGAGCGCCGCCGCAAGCTCGCGGTTCATCCGCTCGACGATCGCGGGCGGCGTCTTTGCCGGCGCCACCACCGCGAGCCACAGCGAGGCCTCGAAACCGGGCAGGCCACTTTCATCGAGGGTCGGCACGTCGGGCAGCACCGCGGCGCGCTTGAGGCTCGTCACGGCAATCGCCTTCACCTTGCCGGCGAGCACATGCGGCAGCACCGGCGCCATGGTGCCGAACTGCATGTCGATGCGGCCGGTCTCGGTGTCGAGCACCGACTGCGCCGAGGTGCGATAGGGCACCTCGGTGAGCTTGACGCCCGCCATCTGCGAAAACAGCGCGCCGGCGAGATGCGCGAGGCTCGCCGGGCCGACCGAGGCGTAGCTCACGCCGCCCGGCTTGGTCTTGGCGAGCGCGATCAGGTCCTTGACCGATTTGACCGGCAGGGTCGGCGCGGTGATCAGCACATAGGGCGCGTCCCCGATCAGCGACACCAGGGCAAAATCCTTGATCGGATCGTACGGCAGCTTCGCGTTGAGCGCCGGCGACACGCCGTGCGTGGAGTTGGTCGCGATGCCGAAGAAGTAGCCGTCCGCCGCAGAGCGCGCCAGGACCTCGCTGCCGATGTCGCCGCTCGCACCCGAGCGGTTGTCGACCACGATCGCCTGGCCGAGCCGTTGCCCGAGCTTCCTTTGCAGGATGCGGATCGTGATGTCGGCGAAGCTGCCGCCGGGAAACGGAATGACGAAGCGCACCGGCTTCGTCGGCCAGTCGGCCTGCGCGGCGGCATTGCTTGCCGCGAGGCAGAGCGCGAGCAGGGCGAGAGCGAGGCGGAACATCAACTTCTCCCAGTCTTGCGAGGCGCGTAGCCCGGATGGAGGCGCGAAGCGCTGTAATCCGGGGACGGTGTCCCCGCATTACGCTGCGCTCCATGCGGGCTACAAAGCAGGCGGTTCATCTGCCGCGCTGCTCGTCCAGCTCGAGATCGATCTCGAGCGCCTGCATCACGCGGTTGTGCATCAGATAGGTTCCAATCAGCACCGTGATCTCCACGATCGCGCGCTCGTCGTGATGCCGCTTGAGCTCGGCGAACACCTCGTCCGGCACCGAGGTCTGCAGCACCATGGCGTCCGCATAGGCAAGCGCGGCGCGCTCGGCGGCGCTGAACGCATCCGATTTGCGCCAGTCCTCGAGCGCGTCGCACTCCGCGACCGTCATCCCCTCGGCGGCCGCGAGCGCCGGCACATGCTGGGCGAGCACGTAGGCGATCCCGTTCACGTGCGCGATGCGGATCACCAGCACCTCGCGCAGCCGCCCGCTCAGACCCGTCTTCCAGCGCACCGCGCCGACATGGTCGAGCCAAGTCTCGGCAAGCGGCGGCGCATGCAGCAGCAGCTTGTACACGTTGAGCAGCCCGCCGCGCCGCCCCGCCTTGATCTTGTCGATCAGCGGTGCGATCTCGGGATGGTCCTTCTCCTCGATCAGCGAAATGCGGGCCATGGCCTCGGGTCCTCGATGAGGCCGCTGGCATAACCGGCAAATGTGCCGCGTGACAAGGGCGCGTGCGAAGAGGCGTAGCTTGTAGCCCGGATGAGCGAAGCGAAATCCGGGAACAGCGGTCCCGCATGACCCCCCGCTTGCGCGGGGGGTCATGCGGGCTACGATATTCCCGACGGAGCCCGTCAGGTCGTTCCCACGACCGCGGCCAATTCCGCGCGCAGGCGCTGCGCGGCGTCGGCGCCGTAACCCGCCTCGAACGCCTTCTGCGCCTCGCGCCAGCGCGCCGCCGCGGCCTCGGCGCGCTTCTTGCCGGCGGGCGTGACGCTCACCATGCGCGTGCGCTCGTCCTTGCCGGGCGCGATCGCGACGAGCTTGTCGCGCGCGAGCGGGCGCACGGCGCGGGTCGTGGTGGTGCGGTCCATCACCATCATGGCGGCGAGCGCGCCGATCGACTGCGGGCCGAGGCGGGCGAGCTTGGCGAGGATCGAGTATTGCGCCGTGGTGAGCCCTTCGGGCGCGAGATGGCGGTCGTAGAGCGCGCTCACGTGCCGTGCCGCCTGGCGCAGCGCCAGGCAGTTGCAGATGGCGGGCTCGACCTCGCGGCGCCGGTCGTCGCCGGTATCCGTCTTCACGTTCTTTTGCATGGGTCTCATTCGAAGCGCGTGCATATGCACGCTTGCTATTGAGTGCATATGCACCTATTCTGCGCTCCTGTCAAGACGAGGCCTGCGCCATGGACCCCCGCACCCGCACGCTGCTCGAAGCCCCGATCGTGCCGACGCTCCTGCGCCTCGCGCTGCCCAACGTCGTCGTCATGGTGATGCAGGCCGCGATCGGCCTGATCGAGACCTGGTTCGTGGCGAAGCTCGGCACCGACGCGCTTGCCGGCATGGCGCTGGTGTTTCCCCTCCTGATGGTGATCCAGATGATCTCGGCCGGCGCGATGGGCGGCGGCATCCTGTCGAGCGTCGCGCGCGCGCTCGGCTCCAACCGCGGCGGCGACGCCAACACACTCGCCTGGCATGCGGTCGCGATCGCGGTGGTGCTCGGCCTCGCCACCGCGGCCGCCGCCTTCGCCGGCGGACCCAAGCTCTATGCGCTGATGGGCGGCCGCGACGGCTCGCTCGCCGCCGCGCTCACCTATTCCAACATCGTCTTCGCCGGCGCGATCCCGCTCTGGCTCTACAACTCGCTCGCCGCCGTCATCCGCGGCACCGGCAACATGATGGTGCCGGCGACCGTGACGGTGCTCGGCGCGCTCGTGCTGATCCCGATCTCGCCGATGCTGATCTTCGGTTTCGGACCGCTGCCGCACCTCGGCATCGCCGGCGGCGCGACCGCGGTCGTCGCGTTCTACGTGGTCGGGACGATCATCTTCGCGATCTATCTGTGGTCCGGCCGCGGCGTGCTCAAGCCGACGCCGCGCCCGCCCCGGCTTGCCTGGGCGCCGACGCGGGAGATCCTGCGCGTCGGCGCGGTGTCCTCGCTCGTCAGCATCAGCACCAATGTGAGCATCGCGACCGCGACCGGCCTCACCGGCGCCTTCGGTCCGGCCGCCGTCGCCGGCTACGGCACCGCTGCGCGGCTCGAGTATCTGCTGGTCCCGCTGATTTTCGGCCTCGGCACGCCGCTCGCCGCGCTCACCGGCACCGCGATCGGCGCCGGCCAGCGCGACCGCGCCATGAAGGTGGCGTGGACCGGCGCCTTGCTGGCGAGCGTGATCACCGAATCGATCGGGCTTGCGGCGACGCTGTTTCCCGGCGCCTGGATGTCGCTGTTCGGCGCCGACGCAACGATGAACGCGGTCGGCGTGCACTACCTGCACGTGGTCGGGCCGTTCTACGGCTTCTTCGGCCTCGGCCTTGCGCTCTATTTCGCCTCGCAGGGCGCGGGCCGCCTGGGCTGGCCGTTGATCGCGGCGCTCGTGCGCGTCACCATCGCGACCGGCGGCGGCTACGTCGCGGTGCATGCGGCCGGGCTGACCGGCCTCTACCTTGCGCTCGGCCTCGCGCTCGCCGCCTTCGGCCTCGTCACCGCGATCGCGACCGCGTCCGGCGCCTGGTTCGCGCGCACCGCCGCGCCCGCGCCGGCACGCGTCCCGCAAGCCTCGTGACGGCGGGAGGACTCCATGCTCACGCAAACGTCGAGCCGCACGCCGCTCTACTTCGAGGATTTTGCGGTCGGGCAGGTCTATCGGTCCGGCACCCTCTCGGTCGATACGCCCGCCATCAAGAGCTTTGCGGCGCAGTTCGACCCGCAGCCCTTCCATCTCGACGAGACCGCCGCGCAGGCGACCCTCTTTCGCGGGCTCGCGGCGAGCGGCTTCCACACCGCGGCGCTGACGATGCGGCTGCTCGTCGACGGCGGCGCGCCGATCGCCGGCGGCATCGTCGGCGCCGGCCTCGACGAGCTGCGCTGGCCGCGCCCCGTGCGCCCCGGCGACACGCTGCGCACCGAAAGCGAGGTGATGGACCTGCGCCCCTCGCGCTCGCGGCCGGAGGGCTTGGTCAAGATGCGCACCACCACGCTCAACCAGAACAACGAGCCGGTGCAGGTGATGGTCGCCAACCTGCTGGTGCCGCGGCGGCCGGATTAGAGGTATTTAATTACTATCGATGCCGCCTCGCCTCGCGTGGGCAATTTTGGCAGAAGCTCCTAACTGGGATAACAGCAATGATTTCAATCGCCTCTACTGCGGCCGCAGCGCGCGGGCGACGAACATCGGCTGCTCGGTGATCGCCGCGTGGGGACTGCGCGGTCAGTTGAGCCATCTATAGCGCGCCGCACTAAAACGGCGAAACGCGCCAGCAAAATTCCAAAACGAACCTAACTGGGATAACAGCCGCAATTTCAATGTCTTCGGTCCAGCAATCCGGACCCTAGGGGCGCGGCAAGGCCCGCGCGTGCTTGATCAGCTCGGTCGCAACGAGCCCCGGCTGCTCCGTGATGACGGCATGCCCGGCGTGCGGCACGACCACGATGGTGACCCGGTCGCCGAGCGCGCGCTTGTAGTCCGCCGCATTGTCGATGCTCGCCAGCGGATCGTGGTCGGGCTGCAGGTAGAGCACCGGCGCGGTGCCGGCCGCGTAGTCCTCCTCGCGCGGCGTCTTGTCGCCGGCGATGCGCTCGGCCGCGAGCACGTCGGGATGCCAGCCTTCGAGCCAGGCACGCGCGTCGTTGCCGGGCGCGAAGAAGGCGAACTGCAGCGCTGCGAGCCGCTGCGCCTGCGGCAGCGACAGGTCGGCAGAGGCCTTGATCGCCGCGCGCACGTCTGGTGGGCTCGGGTCGCGGCCCACATTGGCGGCAATCAGCGCGACCGCGCGCACCAGATCCGGGCGCACGGTCGCGAGCAGCCGCGCGACGCGGTTGCCGAACGCATGCCCGACGACGAAGGCCGGGCCGCCCTTCGCCTGCGCGATCGCGGCCGCGACGTCGTCGGCGTAGTCGTGCAGCGTGATGCCGGTGAGCGGGCCCTGGCTCGCGCCGATTCCACGCGGCTGCGGGCGCAGCACGCGGAAGCCGGCCATCGCCAGCGCGACGGCGATGTCGTCGAAATCCTCCGCGCCGCGCCCGAGCGAAGGCAGCAGGACGATGAGCGGGCCCGCGCCCTGGCTCAGCACCTCGATGCGCGTGTCGCCGCGAGCGACGATTGTGCGATTGACTTCGCGCGCCAACGTATCGGCGTGGATCGGCTGCACCGTACTTTGCGGATTTGCATGAGTGATCATCAGGCCGAAACTGGCGGCGAGCGTCGTAGCGCGCATGAAGCGGAGCGAAATGCGGGATCCCCGCCCCGGATTACGCTGCGCTCCATCCGGGCTACGCATCATTTGCGGACCGTCTCGTCGAGCCAGCTCATCATC
>DATBZM010000211.1:0-21224 GCA_036513175.1 Xanthobacteraceae bacterium
TGCTGCTGCGTTCCACCGCGACAGTCGAGGTGAGCTCGGGCCGCCAGCAATAGCTCGGCTGACCTTTAGCTCGGCTGACCTGGCGCGGGACACCGGCCGCGAGCCCGCACCGCATTGCCCCTATCCCCGTCGATCCCCCGCGGAATTAACCATCCATTAACCATACGTACTCATGCTGAGTCCTGCCGGCGCACCCCAGGAAACCGGCAGAAACTGGTACAAATCGGCAGAACGCCCCCGTGACCATCGCAGCCCGCTCCCCCCGTCATTCCTTCCGATTCCGCGGCCGCAACTTCCTCGCCCTCGTCCTCAAGCCCGAGCAGCCGCTCGCCGGCTGGCTTGGCGAGCTCGACGAGTGGCTCGTCCGCTCGCCTGGGTTCTTCACCGGCAAGCCGCTGATTCTCGATCTCGCCGGCCTCGGCTTCACCCGCGACGACGTCGCGGGCGTGATCGCCGAGCTGGGCAACCGCGCGATCCGCATCCTCGGCATCGAGGGGGCGGATCCAGCGAGCCTCGACGATTCGCTACCTCCCCTCCTCACCGGCGGCCGCACCTCGGGCTCGGTCGAGGCGATCGAGGCCGTCGAGGCGGTGGCGCGCCGCGCCCAGGCCGCCAAGGAGGCGGCGGAGGCCGCCAAAACCGCCGCCGAGCCGCCGCCCGCACCGGTGGCGCGCGTACCCTCGCTCCTCGTCGAGGCGCCGGTGCGCTCGGGCCAGACCATCACCAACGCGGACGGCGACGTCATCATCCTCGGGTCGGTGGCCTCGGGCGCCGAGGTGATCGCCGCCGGCTCGATCCACGTCTATGGCGCGTTGCGCGGCCGCGCGCTCGCGGGCGTCTTCGGCAACGCCAACGCGCGCATCTTCTGTCGCCGCTTCGAGGCCGAGCTCATCGCGATCGACGAGTACCACAAGGTGACGGAGGATATCGACGCGAATCTGCGGCAGAAGCCCGTGCAGGCATGGATTGCCGGCAACGAGCTCAAGGTCGCGTTGCTCGATCAGACCGACAAGGAGGCAAAGAAATGGCGGAAGTCATAGTCGTCACGTCCGGCAAGGGTGGCGTTGGCAAGACCACATCGACGGCGGCGCTCGGCGCCGCGCTGGCGCAGACCGGGCAGACCGTCGCGGTCGTCGACTTCGACGTCGGCCTGCGCAACCTCGATCTCGTCATGGGCGCCGAACGCCGCGTCGTCTACGACCTGATCAACGTCGCCAACGGCGACGTGCGGCTGCAGCAGGCCCTCATCCGCGACAAGCGGATCGACACCCTCTATCTGCTCGCGGCCTCGCAGACGCGCGACAAGGACGCGCTGTCGGAGGACGGCGTGCGCCGCGCCATCGACGAGCTGCGCGAGCGCTTCGACTGGGTGATCTGCGACAGCCCGGCCGGCATCGAGCGCGGCGCGACGCTTGCGATGCGCTTCGCCGACCTTGCCGTGGTGGTGACCAACCCGGAGGTTTCCTCGGTGCGCGATAGTGACCGCATCATCGGGCTGCTCGACTCCAAGACGCTCAAGGCGGCGCGCGGCGAGCGGATGGAGAAGCTCCTGCTGCTCACCCGCTACGACAAGGTGCGCGCCGGGCGCGGCGACATGCTCGGCATCGACGACGTGCTGGAGATCCTGTCGATCCCGCTGCTCGGCATCGTGCCGGAGAGCGAGGAAGTGCTGCGCGCATCGAACCTCGGCACCCCCGTCACGCTGTGCAACCCGACGAGCGCGCCGGCCCGCGCCTATGCGGACGCGGCGCGCCGGCTCACCGGCGAGACCGTTGCGATGACCATCCCGAGCGAAAGGCAGAACCTGCTGACGCGGCTGTTCGGCAGGAGAGCGGCATGAAGCTGTTCGATTTCCTCTCGCGCCGGCGCACCGCGCCGCTCGCGCGCGAGCGGCTGCAGGTCCTGCTCACCCACGAGCGCGGCGCGACCGGCCAGTCCGGCCTGATCGCAGCCTTGCGCGAGGAAATCCTCGCCGTGATCGCGCGCCACGTCGAGGTCGCGCCCGAGAAGGTCGACATCCGGGTGCACGACGACGAGGAGGTCTCGATCCTGGAGATCGACGTGGAGATCCCGCGCGTCAGGGCGCGCCCGCGCTCCCCCTGGGAGCGTGGCGGCCGCGCCGCCTGAGCGCGGACGAGGCATTTTGCAGAACTGCAGAAAAGCCCTTCGGGAAAACAGCAATAATTTCAATGCGGCGCCACCGGCCTCATGCGAGCCGGCTGCGTTCGCTGGCTTGGCGGAGCCGCAACACGGCCTCCCACATGCGCGACGCGCCCTCGGGCGTCGCGCCTTGATTCAAGTCACGAAGGCACCACCTATTCCCCCGTGGAGCGGCCTTCCAATGGCTTTGGCTCCTCGGCGTTTTTGCAGAGTCTGTCTTCGCGCGACCGGAGGACACCAATGACTGAGCATCCTTATGATGGCGCGGAAGGATCGCCGCTGCTCGATCTCGTGATCGCGGGCATGGCGGTCGTCGACTGCGACGGCACCCACGTCGGAACGGTCGACAAGGTCGAAGGAGGACACCTCAAGATCATTCGCGACGATCAGCGGCCGCGCAACGAGCATCAATATGTCACGCCGAGCTGGATCGTCGCGGTGGATGATCGCGTTCGGCTCAATCTCAGCCTGGACGAAGCAAAACGTCTGTGGGCCACGGAGCCATATGCCAAGCGCCACGACATTCATCGCGCAAAGTGATGATCGACCAGGACGGCGATCATCGGCTTGATCGCGCCCCCCTGCGCGTGATCGCGGGTGCGGCACCTGTTTCTACGCGGCGCTGCCCGGCTTGAACCGCACGCGGCTTGCGTCCTCACTCCGATACTGCGCGCGACGTCGTCGCCACGACCTCCGCTCGCATTGAGTCGCGCGTCTTAATAGCGCGTCAAGGAAAGGCCCGTTAGATTGCGCTCGCTCCCTTCCCCGAGCGCGAACGTCGGCTCCCGCGACGCGCACGCAATACGGACACCTGTCCATGCGCAGTCAGCCCGGCCCCGCGAGCGGAGCCGCCAACGGCGTGCCCGCCGGCAGCGAAATCTTCGTCGTCGACGATGACGACGACATGCGCGAGCTGCTTACCGCCATCCTGTCGCTCGAAGGCTATCCGGTGAAGAGCTTTGCCGACGGCGAAACCTTCCTGCGCACCGCCGGCACTCGCCCGCCGGTGTGCCTGTTTCTCGACGTCGTCATGCCCGGCCGCTCCGGCATCGACGTGCTCAAGGAGCTCGCCGCGCGGCACTACGAGGCGCCGATCTTCCTGATTTCCGGCCGCGGCGACACCCCGATGGTGGTCGACGCGCTGAAAAGCGGCGCGCTCGATTTTCTCCACAAGCCGTTCGACCCCTATACGGCGGTGCAGCGTGTGCGCGACGCCGTCGAGGTGTGGAACCGCCGCACCGAGAAAGAGAGCAGCACCGGATTGGCGGAGAAGGAGTTTCCCGGCCGCGTCCGCCTGACGCGGCGCGAGGCCGACGTGCTGGCACAGATCGTGCGCGGCGCCT
The DNA here is from genome assembly GCA_036513175.1 of Xanthobacteraceae bacterium. Classification (GTDB taxonomy): domain Bacteria; phylum Pseudomonadota; class Alphaproteobacteria; order Rhizobiales; family Xanthobacteraceae; genus JAVDCA01. Next base: position 3,504 of record DATBZM010000211.1, read on the forward strand.
CGAGCAAGGACATCGGCATCGCGCTCGGCATCGGCAAGCGCACGGTCGACAATTTCCGCATGAACATCATGAAGAAGCTCGGTGCAAAAAATATCGCCGATCTCGTCCGCATCATCATGACCTGAACGGTGCGATGACGGCGCGGTCGGGGCAATACCTGGCCGCCGACGCGCCCCACGATTTCCACTCGAGTGAATGACCGCGGACGGCGTCCGCGGTCATTTTCGTTTGTTCCAGCGAATGCCGCATTCGCCTCGGCACGCCGAGGCGTCGTGGCCTGATTAACGGCCGATCACCCCTTTCGATAAACTTATCGGTAAATCGCCCCGGTCGCGGAAACCGGATGGCAAGGTCTCACGTGTAGTTGTTGCGCGTGCTCCCGGACTGCCAAAGGCGATAAGACGATGCGCAAGTCCCCGGCACCGATCCGCCTCCACTATGGCAACCATCATGGTGCGACCGCCCTCGCGGTGCCGGCGGACTTGCGCGGCGCCCCCGCCGGGGCGGGATTTCTCGCAACGCTCCGCGATCTCGCCTTCATCGCGGTGGCGTGGGCGATCTTCATCGGCATCATCCTCCATCCGGCAACGCAGATCGTGGGGATCGCGGCCTGCGCGATCGCATTGGTCATCGGGGCTGGACGCGCGCGTGGCAACATGGCACGTCGCGATGACGCGAGAGCGCTCTCGGCGTAAGCGTACTACGTAATTTCCGAACCACTAAATAGGTTATCGCTACATTAACTAAGCTATCTGCGAAGTTAATCGCTTGTTTTCGATACGAATTGTCCAGTCGGGCGCGCTGGTAATTCTACGCATAGACGCAAATTCGCGATTTCGGTACAACTCAACGCGGATGGGAGCGTCCATCGGAGCGATCGTAGAATCGCTCTGTCCGACAATAAGGTCCCCTTTTTCGTCATCCGGCTGCTTCGCTCGCCGCGTGCTTGGGCTCGCGCGAGAACGGCGGAGCCTTGCCGACAACCTGTGGCGTAGATCATGCGTGTCTTTCCGGCGTATTGCGTAGCGTTGCGTCCATGAATGTCCAGCGACCACAGCGTCTGCGCTGCGCCTGCATCGTCGGCACGCGGCCCGAGGTCATCAAGATGGCGCCGGTGATCCGGCGCCTGGCGCGCACCGACTGGGCGGCGCCCGTCGTGGTCGCGACCGGTCAGCAGGATGGCCTGCTTGGCCAGGCGCTCGCCGACTTCGCGATCGTTCCCGACCACGCGTTTGCCCACGAGCCGAAGGGCGGGACCGTGATCCCGGTCCTCGCCGCGATCGCCAAAGCGCTCGACGCGGCCTTTGCGCAAATCCGCCCCGCCCTCGTGGTGGCGCAGGGCGACACGACCTCGGTCTTCGCCGCCTCCCTTGCGGCCTTCTATCGCGACATCCCGTTCGTGCACGTCGAGGCCGGCCTGCGCACCGGCGAGCTCCAGGCGCCGTTTCCCGAGGAGTTTCACCGCCGCGCCATCGCCATCGCGGCGCTCCTGCATTGCGCGCCGACCGAGGCCGCCGCGCTGCACCTGCGCGAGGAGAACATCGCGGCCGATCAAATCCTGATGAGCGGCAACACCGTGATCGACGCGCTCATCGAGACCGCGGCCGCCCGCCCGGCCGCGCCGCATGGATTCCCTAAGGTCGCGAAGCCCATTCTCCTCACCGCGCATCGGCGGGAGAATTTCGGCGAGCCGCTGCGCGCGGCCTTCGCGGCGATCCGCGATTTCGTCGACATGACGCCCGACACGGCCGTCTACTTTCCGGTCCACCCCAACCCGGCCGCGCGAGCGGTCGCCTATCGGGTGCTGTCCGGCCACCCGCGCATCGTGCTCGCCGAGCCCGCCTCCTATGGCGAGATCGTCGGCGCGATCCAGCGCGCCTGGCTCGTCGTGACCGACAGCGGCGGATTGCAGGAAGAAGCGCCGGCGCTGGGCAAGCCGGTGCTGGTGCTGCGCGATACCACCGAGCGGCCGGAGGCGGTCGCGGCCGGCGCCGTGCGCGTCATCGGCACGCGCCAGGACCGGGTGCGCGACGAGCTCCTGCATCTTTATCGCAACCCGGCCGCCTATGCGGGCATGGCGCGGCCGGTCTTTCCCTACGGCGACGGCCACGCGGCGCAACGGATCGTCGCGGCGCTGGAACACCGGATGGTCGGCCGCGCCGTCATGGCGGCCACCACGCAACAGCATGGCGGGCAAACATGGACGCATTGACGATCACGATCCTGCAGTATCGCTACTACATCGAGGTGCTGGCGATCGTCATCGCCTTGCTGACCGCGATCTCCAGCGTCGATGACGTGTTCGTCGACCTCTACTACTGGTGCCTGCGCGCCTCGCGCAAGCACAGGGCCAGGGAGAGAGCGCTTTCGGATCGCCTGCAGGCGGGCGCCGAGCTCCCCGAACGGCCCTTCGCCATCATGGTGCCGGCGTGGCGCGAGAGCGACGTCATCTTCTCGATGGTGGCGACCAATTCGCGCCTCCTGGTCTATCGCAATTGCCACTATTTCATCGGCGTCTACCGCAACGACCAGCCGACGACCGACCAGGTCAAGCGCATCCAGGCGTTCTACGCCAACGTCCACATGGTGGTGGTGCCGCGCGACGGCCCGACCAGCAAGGCCGACTGCCTCAACGAGGTCATCGCCGCCATTCTCGACCACGAGGTCGAGACCGGCGTCGCGTTCGCCGGCATTGCGCTGCACGACGCGGAGGATTTCATCCATCCGCACGAGCTCAAGGTATTCAACACGCTGATCGGCGAGTTCGATTTCGTCCAGCTCCCGGTCTTCTCCTTCACCCAGCCGATCCGCGACACGATCGGCGGCATCTACATGGACGAGTTCGCCGAGGTGCACGCCAAGGACCTGATCGTGCGCGATCACCTGAGCGGGCTGATCCCGTGCGCCGGCGTCTCGGCCTGCTTTAGCCACAACGCGATCGTCGCGCTCGCGCGGGAAAACCACGGCGAGGTTTTTCAGACCGGTTGCTTCACCGAGGACTACGACGTCGCCTTCCGCCTGCGCGCGCTCGACCTGAAATCCGCCTTCGTCTCCTCCCCGGTGAACTACACGATCGACATCGACCAGGAGAGCGCGAGCCCCGTCTACGTTCAGCGCATGCTGCCGGTGTCGACGCGGGAATTCTTTCCCTCCGAGTTGCGCGGCGCCTACCGCCAGCGCGCGCGCTGGCAGATCGGCATCGTGTTTCAGGGCACCTCGACGCACGGCTGGAAGGGGAACCCGGGCACCCGCTATTTCCTCTTTCGCGACCGTAAGGGCATCTTCACGGCCCCGATCATCATCCTCGGCTATTTCGCGCTCACCAACCTGGTGCTGATCGGCCTCTATCTCGCGTTCGTCGCGCCGGGTGCGCAGTTCGACTATGTGCTCCTCGGCCAGCCCTATGTGATCGACCTGTTCTTCGTCAACGTCGGCTTCCTGGCCTGGCGCCTGCTCCACCGGGTGATCTTCACCGTCAAGATTTACGACTGGCGGCACGGCATGATGGCAGTGCCGCGCCTCATCGTCGCGAATTTCGTCAACTTCTTCGCGGCGGTGCGCGCCACCCGCGTCTATGTCGGTCATCGCGTCAACGGCAAGGCGTTGGTCTGGGACAAGACCTCCCATTCCTATCCGGTCAAGTTCCGCGCCGATCCCGGCCCGAACGGGCCTGCCGGCCATGGCGCCGACGGCGCGGTGGCGGACACCAATTGGGTGGCCCAATGACCAGCTCGCTCCGCGCCGATCGCTCGCGCGTCTCGATCACGCCGCTGCGCGCGCTCCTGGTCACGAGCGCTCTCGCCTGCGCCGCCGTGCCGCTGCCGCTCGGCGACGCGCGCGCCCAGTCCGGCGGCGCTGCCGCCGGAACCAATGCGGACGCCAATGCGGCGGCCGCAAAGGCCGAGGCCGACATTCACGCCGCGCGGCTTGTCGCCGCGGCGCGCCCCGCCGACGAGGCCCCGGTCAGAATCCTGGTGGACCGCTTGGCGCGCGCCGGGCGCACCCGCGAGGCCGTCGCCGAGGCGGACCGTTTTGCGGCGGGCGGGCACGCGAGTGCGGCGCTGCGCGCCCAGCGTGGCTTTCTGCGCCGCGAGCTCGGCGATCTTGCCGGCGCGATCGACGACTTTGGTGCGGCGATGCAAGGCAACATGCTCGCGTCCGACCAGCGGCGCAATGTCGAGGCCGGGCTTGGCGAGGCGCGCGTCGCGCAGATGCAGGGCGAGCTCGCGCGCGCGCAGGAGGATCTTGCGCACAAGGATTTCGCCCGCGCGGCCGAGGAGGCGCGGCGCTACCTCGCCGACCATCCCGGCAACGAAGCAGCCCAGCGCATCCGCATCGCGGCGCTGATCGGCGCCGGCGACAAGCGCGCGGCGCTGGCGGAGCTCGATCGGATTCTGCAGGCGGGCGAAATCGATCCGCTGTTTGTCGCCCAGCGCGGCTATCTGCGGCGCGAGCTCGACGACCCGCGCGGCGCCGCACAGGATTTCGCCGCCGTCCTGCAGGACCTCAGTCTCGCACCCGACCAGCGGCGCGATATCGAAGCCGCGCTCGCCGAGGCGCGCACGACCGACGCACAGGCAGCGCTCAACGCGGCGAACGCATCGCTCAACGCGGCGAACGCCGCGCTGGCCCGGCGCGACTACGCGGCCGCGCTCACGGCGAGCGAGGCTGCGGTGCGGCGCAACCCCGATTCCGAGACCGCCATGCTGGTGCGCCTCGACGCGCTGATCGGCGCGGGACAGAAACGCCAGGCGCTCGTCGAAAGCGACGCCTTCATCTCCGGCCAGGCCTCCCCGCATGCGGCGAGCGCGCTGATGCGCGCGCGCCGCGGCTTTTTGCGCCGCGAGCTCGGCAACAAGGCCGGCGCGATCGAGGATTTCGCCGCGGCGCTTGCGGGCGATGGTCTCACGGCCGAGCAGCGCAAGAACGTCACGGCCGCATTCGCCGAAGCGCGCGCCGCCGGCGTGCAGGACGACTACAGTCGCGCCCAGGCCGCGCTTGCCAACCGCGACTTCGACGGCGCGGCGCGCATCGCCGACGGCATTCTGGCGCACGACCCCAACTCGGACGCCGCGATGCGCCTGCGCCTCGACGCGCTGACCCGCGCCGGCCGCAAGGACGCGGCGCGCGTCGACATGGACCGGCTGATCGCGCGCGGCAACGCGCCCGCCTGGCTCATCGCCCAGCGCGGCTACACGCGCTACGCGGCGAACGATCTCGCGGGCGCGGTGCATGATTTCGACGCGGCGCTGCGCCGCCGCGATCTCGACCCGAAGCGCGTTGCGGATATCCGCTACACGCGCACGGTCGCGAGCGCGACGCTGGCCGAGCGCGACGGCAAGCCGCGCGAGGCGGAAGCCGCCTATCGCGACTACCTCGAGCGCGATCCGAACCGGGCCGATGCCTGGTTCAGGCTCGGCTACCTGCTGTTGAAGGAAAAGCGGCGCGGCGAGGCGGCCGAAGCGCTGAGCCGGGGCCTCGCGCTCGTCCCCGACGGCCCCGCCTATCTCGACGCCGCCAATGCGTCGATCCGCACCAATGCGCCGCGCGCTTCCGCGTTCTACCGCAAGGCGCTCGACCTCTGGTACGCCGGCGACAAGAGCCTCGCCGACAAAAGCGCAATCGACATGGAGCATGTCCGCAACGACGTCACCTGGGCCGACGCATCGATCCGCACCTCGATCGGCGTGCTCGGCATCACGGCGCGGCCGTTGACGGCGGGCGGCAACAACGTTGCGCCCGGCGTGGATACGAGCGTGCGCTTCGACGGCCGCTACCTGCCGGACGTTCCGGGCCTCGAGGCCTTCGTGCGCGGGCTGACCGGCAAGGATGCGAACGGAATCCGCGAAACCGAGTCGGGCATCGGCGTACGCTACCGGCCGTTCGGCGACATCAATTTCTACGTCGGCGCGCTCGCGGATCATTTCTTCCAGCCGAATGTCGAGAACGAGATGGTGGTGATCTGGGGCCTCGGCATCGGCGCCGACTCCTATCCCTACAAAAGCGGCTGGATGCCCTATTGGGATTTCGGCACCTTCGGCACCTGGCGCACCGCCGACACGCGCGTGCTGCAGGATATTCGCGCCAATGGCGGCTTCCTCTACGAGCTGCAGACGCCGCTGCGCACCGCCATCGGTCCGACCTTGCTCGCGGTCGCCGGCTACGACAACCAGGCGACCAATCCGTTCGCGGCCGGCATCGGCCCGAGCGTGCTGTCGAACTTCTGGATCGGCGGCGATCGCTATCGTTCCTACGACGCGGTCGTGAGCGTTCAGGTCGGCTACATTTTCAATGTCGGCGTCGATGAGCGCCAGCGCGGCTGGCGCGCGACGGTCGGCGTCACGTTCTAAGTTTCGTCGCGCATGATCCCGAAAAAGCCTGCCCCGGACTTGATCCGGGGTGTGTAGCGGTTTTCGGATGAGATCATGCGCCAAGAATGCTTCATCGCTTGCGCTCGATGACCGCGACAGAGCCGTAGCCGAGGAACGGTGCCGTCCAGTTGTTGATCACCCGCCCTTCGGCCGTATCACGCAACAGCGGATAGTCCGCGAAATCGTCGGCGAAGGGCGCGGTCACGTCGGCGAGCTGCACCTCGGCGTCCTCGCCATACATTCCGAGGCCGCCGCCCCGATAGGGTCGCTCGCTGTCCAGGTAGGACACGATCTCGACGCCGTCGAGGCGCACCGTGATGGCGTCGCGCCCTTGGCTGTCGCGCCCCTGGCTGATGTGGAATTGGTGCCACGCGCCGATGGGAAAGCTCCCCTCGCCCGAGGCGAGAAAGCGCTGCCCTCCCGGATAGGCTGGATCGCGCTTGCCGAGCTCCCAGCCATTCGGCTTGATCGCGACGTAGTAGAAGTGCTTCTGATCCTGATAGTCCCAGACCAGCCAGGCGCATTCCCAGGGATTGGGCGGCGATCCGACGCGAAGCTGCCGCACGGTCGCAACGCGTCCCGCAAAGGCGAACGGAGCCGCGAAAATCTGCCGCGACAGCAGCAGCGCCGCGTGGGTCGTATCGGCTTTGTCGGCAGCCTTGGGGGCAAGCACGATCACCCGGGTGCGCGCGCTGACGGGCACGCTCGGCGCTGGCGCGTCGGCACGATGGTCGGCGGCGCGCGCGGCGACAATCACATGCACGCCCAGCACGCGGGCGCCCAGTTGGGCAGCCAACGGCGCAGCCGTGACCGCCAGAACGAATCCAATTGCCGCCCCTTTCGCCATCTCGGTTCCATCCTGCGGCCTGCCGGGGGGAGCAACCGGCACCGCGTGCGCGCCGTTTCTATTTGAATTTCCTAAATAAACCTGCGCGATCGCGGGCCCGGCCGCGCCGCGCGCAGGTTTGCCTAGAATTTGCATTGGAATGCCTGCCGGATCGGCAACGCAAACGCCATCGCGGGGTCGCGATATCGCCCAACATATTTCCTGAACGGGCGGCAGGCTGGCGGCTACGATGCCCTCGATTCGGGAACCGAACCGGCGGTGGAGGCGTTTTTTGTGCGCAATCAACAGGAACGGACAGATGGCAATGCGAGATCGTAGCTCATTGCGGACGTTGGTTGTGTGCTTGGCGGCGGGCGGCGCCGCGCTCACGGCAGTGCCGGCGTTCGCCGCCGATCCGAGCGGCGAATGGCTGGTCGCCGACCATACGGCGCGCATCCGCGTCGAACGCTGCGCCGATGGCTATTGGGGCAGCATCGCGTGGGAGCAGGCGCCCGGCATCGACAAGAACAATCCCGATCCCAACAGGCGCGGACGTCCGCTGCTCGGCTCGCCGATCCTGCTCTCGATGAAGCCGGAAGAGACCAACAAGTGGGAGGGCAAGGTCTACAATCCCAAGGACGGCGGCTACTACAGCGCCAGCATCAAGCTGGAAGGCGCGAACGAGCTGCGTCTGCAGGGCTGCATGCTGATCTTCTGCAGCGGCGAGACCTGGACGCGCGTGCCGGATAGCAACGCGACGACCGGCGCCGCCGCGACAGCGCCGCGCAGCGTCTGTCCGCGCTGAGCGGGCAACGCCCCGACGCCGGCGAACGCCGCTATGCGACCGGCGCCTCGGCCTTGCCGCTGTCGCGCGGCTTGCCCATCAGCACAGGCTGAAACAGCACCGCGGCCGCGAGGGTGCAGACGAGCGACAGCGCCAGGAGCCGGCCCATGCTCGACGTGCCGGGGTGGCTCGAGAACCACAAGGATCCGAACGCGGTCGCGGTCGCCATCGCGGAAAAGAAGACCGCGCGCGTGAGGCTCGACTGCAGCATCTGGGTCTGCCCGGCGCGCCACGCCATCACGTAGTAGATCTTGAACGCGACGCCGACGCCGAGCAGCAGCGGCAGCGCGATGATGTTGGCGAAGTTGAGCGGGAAACCGACCAGCGCGCAGATTTCCAGCGTCACGACGCCGGCGAGCAGGAGCGGCACGAGCGTGAGCAGCACGTCGCCGATCCGCCGCAGCACGATCCACAACAGGAGCGAGATCACGAGCAGCGCGCAGGCCCCCGCCTCGATGAAGGCGCGCACGATCGTCTGGCCCGATTCCATGATGCCGACCGCCTCGCCGGTCGCGTTGGGCGCGACCTTGAGCACCGACTGGGCAAACGTGCGGATCACGTCGTTGTCGTTCGCATCGCCCTTCATGCCCACCTCGATGCGGGCGTGGCCGTCGGCCGCGACCCAATCGCGCGCAATCGCGGGCGGCACCGAGGCGCGCGTCACCGGTTCGGCCTGCAGCGCGGTGCGCAGCTCGGCGAGATCGGCGACCAGCGGCTCGACCATCGCGCGCGCGACGGCGGCGCGCTCACCGGCGCCGGCGTCGGCGAGCTTGACGAGATCGTCGGCGAGGCGCCGGGCGGCCTTGGCGCCCACGCCCTTCTCGCCTTCGCCGGCCTCGCGCAGCGCCGTGGCGCCGTTGCGCAGCGCCGCCACCACCTCGACGTCGCTCGGCGCCGGCTTGGTCGCCGGCGGATTGAGCGCCCGGTGCAGCGCGGTCGCGGCGGCGCGGATGCGGGCGAGCTTGGCGGGCTGGTCGGCGGGCACGAAACTGTCGATCGTGCGCGTGCGCGCGACGTCCGGCAGCGCGGCGAGCTTTTTCGCCATCGCGTCCGCCGCATCGGCGTTGGCGGCCAGCACTTCGGCGGTGTGCGAATTCATGTCGGGGTCGCGCCGCAGATCGAGATAGGTCGCGATCGACTCCACCTTCGGGCTGCGCAGATTGTTCGGATTGAAATCGAACTGCAGATGGGTGAGCAGCGGCAGGCCGCCGATCGCGACCAGGAGCGTGCCGACGATCACCGGGACGCGCTGGCGCTCGAGGAAGCGGTCGACCGGGGCGAGTGCCGCGTAGCCGAGCGGCTCCGGCTCGCCGGGCGGATTGAGGAGCTGCAGCAAGGCCGGCAGCAGCGTGATGCTGGTCAGGAACGCGATCACCATGCCGAGGCCGGCGATCAGGCCGAGCTCGGAGAGGCCGCGGTAGTCGGTGGGCAGGAACGAGAAGAAGCCGACCGCGACCGCGGCGGCCGCAAGCGTCAACGGCGCCCCCGCGCGCAGGCCGGCATTGCACAGGGACTCGCGCAGGTCGGCGCATTCGAACCGTTCGGCGCGATAGCGCACGCTGAACTGCAGCCCGAAGTCGACGCCGAGGCCGACGAACAGCACCGCGAACGCGATCGAGATGAGGTTGAGCGAGCCGACCAGCAGAAGGCCGAGCGCGGCCGTGATGGCGAAACCGACCGCGAGATTGATCGCGACCGCAACGATGATGCGAAACGACTTGAGCGCCAGCCACAGGATCAGCAGCACCACCGCGAGCGTGATGGCGCCGTTGAGGAAAGCGCCTTGCTTGAGGGTGCCGAATTCCTCGTCCGCGATCGGCACCTGTCCGGTCAGCCGAACGGTGGCGCCGAACGCGTGCGCGAGGTCGAGCTCTGCTGCCGCCTGACGCACCGCATCGGTCGCCTTCTCGCCCGGCTGCAGCGCGTGGAAGTCGAGCACCGGCTTGATCGTGACGATGCGGCGCAGCTGCGACACCGTCGCGGGCTCGCCGTTCATCATCTCGTACCAGGAGAACCGGGCCGGCTCGCCGCGCAGCGCCTGCTCGATCGCGTCGGACGACATGTCGAGCGGCCGCGCCAGCGCGTCGAGCGTTACCTGCCCGGCCTGCACGCCGGTCAGCGACAGCGACATCGCCTGCACGAGGCCGCGCAGGCTCGGATCGCTCGTGAGCTGGCTCAACAGCGGCGCCGCCCGCGACAGCTGCCCGGTCACGCCGGCGACCTGGTCGGTCGGCAGAAACAGGAAGCGGTTGCGCGCGATGAAATCGCTGGCGGCGACCGACTCGACCGAGCGAAACAGCGCCTTGTCGGGGCTGAGCCGGCCAACCAGCTTGTCGGCGGCCGCGCTCGCCAGCTCCGGCGTCGGCGCATCGACCACCGCGACGATCAGCTCGGTGCCGGTGGTGAAGAGGTTCTCGTAGGCGATCTCGCGCTGGCGCCAGGGAAGATCCGGCGAGATCAGCTTGCCGACGTCGGCATTGATGCTGAAATGCCGCGCCGCATAGGTGCCGCCGGCCGCCGCGAGCACGGCGCTGACGAGAATCACGGCCCAGACATGGCCGGTGCAAAACGCGACGACGGCGGCAACGGCGCGGCTCAGCATCGGCGTCGAAAAGTCCTTCACCAAGGCCGCGAGCGAGGCGGTCCAACCTGTCCGAGCGGCGGGAGGGAATATGATCGGCTTTGAGGTACTTGCACCGGATTGACGGTCACGCCCACGCGCCACGGCCACCGCAGGCCGCACCGCCCCCTGCGGTCGCAGTCGGGTAGGTAAAATTGTCTCTATCATGACTTCTCGATTCGTGACCGATGTCTCCGGGGGCTTTGCCGACCATGGCGTTACCGCAATGCAGCAAAGGACTCAACAGGCCAGCCCCGGCCGATTTGCACGTCAGCGTGGCACGAGCGGGCCCCCAGCCCATTGCGGCGGTGCAACAGGTCCGAACTTTGTGGCACGGCGTTGACCATTCTGCACGGTTGGCGATGTACGCAGGCCGTGCGGTAGCCTAGAAATGTCTCCAGCCGGAGGTATCCGCTGCGGGTGACGCAGGACTGGGCTGCGGCAAATAGTGTTATACATCAGCTGGTTAACGAGGCTGCATGCGCGTCATTCTGGCACAACCGCGGGGCTTTTGCGCCGGCGTCGTCCGCGCCATCGATACGGTCGAGCAGGCGCTCACGAAATACGGCCCGCCCGTCTACGTGCGGCACGAGATCGTGCATAACAAGTTCGTGGTCGAGAGCCTCAAGGCCAAGGGGGCGGTGTTCGTCGAGGACCTCTCCGAGGTGCCGCCGCACGCGGTGACGATTTTCAGCGCCCACGGGGTGGCGAGCGCGGTCGAGACCGACGCGGTGGCGCGCGGCCTCGCGGTGATCAATGCGACCTGCCCGCTGGTGACCAAGGTGCACAACCAGGGCAAGCGCTATGCGGGACAGGGCCGGACCCTGATCCTGATCGGCCACGCGGGCCATCCCGAGGTCGAGGGCACGCAGGGGCAGATCCCCGCCCCGGTGCATCTGGTGCAGACCGTCGAGGACGTGCAAAAGCTTGATATTCCGCTGGAAACGCCGGTCGCCTACGTGACGCAGACGACGCTGAGCGTCGACGATACGCGCGCCATCATCGCGGCGCTGGAGCGCCGATTTGCCGATATTCGCGGGCCAGACACCAAGGACATCTGCTACGCGACGCAGAACCGCCAGGTTGCGGTCCGTGAACTGAGCAAGCTCGTGGACGTTATCCTGGTGGTCGGCGCGAAAAACAGCTCCAATTCCAACCGGCTCAAGGAAATCGGCGCCGAGTCGGGAATTCCCAGCTATTTGATTGCGGATGGCCGGGAACTTGCACCAGAATGGGTGCAGGGGGTGGAGATCGTCGGGATTACGGCCGGGGCTTCGGCGCCGGAGGTGCTGGTAGAGGACGTGATTGCGGCGTTGCGGCGATTGGGTCCGATCGAGGTGACCACCCTGCCGGGCCGGGAGGAAACGATCGAGTTCCGCCTTCCGCCCGAGCTCGCCATCGCCTAGCTATGGCCTAGCGTCAGGCCGCCAAAGCGTATACTTGACCGCAAGGCCCGCAGGCATTGCACGGGAACACCGAGAGAGATCAATGGCAGTACCGTTTCTCAAAGAGCTGCGTATCGGCTCGTATCTCATCAAGCAGAAGCTCGCCGGGCGCGAGCGCTATCCGCTCGTGCTGATGCTGGAGCCGCTGTTTCGCTGCAACCTCGCCTGCTCGGGCTGCGGCAAGATCGATTATCCCGACGCGATCCTCAATCGCCGGCTGTCGGTGCAGGAATGCCTCGATGCGGTCGACGAATGCGGCGCGCCCATGGTGGCGATTCCGGGCGGCGAGCCGCTGATCCACAAGGAGATCGGCGAGATCGTCAAAGGCATCGTGGCGCGCAAGAAGTTCGTCTCGCTGTGCACCAACGCGCTGCTGCTGGAGAAGAAGCTGCATCTGTTCGAGCCCTCGCCCTACCTGTTCTTCTCGGTGCATCTCGACGGCATCAAGAAGCACCACGACAAGTCGGTGTGCATGGAAGGCGGCTTCGAGAAGGCGATCGACGGCATCAAGGCCGCGAAGGCCAAGGGCTTCACCGTCAATGTCAACTGCACGGTGTTCGACGGTCATCCGGCCGAGGACATCGCGGCCTTCCTCGATCTCACCGAGGAGCTCGGCGTCGGCGTATCGATCTCGCCCGGCTACGCCTATGAGCGCGCGCCCGACCAGGAGCACTTCCTCGGCCGGCGCAAGACCAAGGAGCTCTTCCGCCAGGTGTTCGCACTCGGCAAGGGCAAGAAGTGGGAGTTCATGCACTCCAGCCTGTTCCTCGACTTCCTCGCCGGCAACCAGGAATATCATTGCACGCCGTGGGGCATGCCGACGCGCAACATCTTCGGCTGGCAGAAGCCGTGCTACCTGCTGGGCGAGGGCTATGCGAAGACGTTCACGGAATTGATGGAGACGACCGACTGGGACGCCTACGGCACCGGCCGCTACGAGAAGTGCGCGAACTGCATGGCGCATTGCGGCTACGAGCCGACCGCGGCGCATGCCGCGATCGCGAGCCCGTTTGCGGCGCTCAAGGTCGCGCTGCGCGGCGTGCGCACCGAAGGCCCGATGGCGCCGGAAATCGCGATGGAGAACCAGCGCCCCGCGCAATACGTGTTCGACGGTCAGGTGCAGCAGCGGCTGTCAGAGATCCGCAAGGCCGAAGCAGAGGCCAAAGTCAAGAAAGCGGCGACAGCGGCGTAGGCCCGCAAAGGCGCGGCCGGCATCGCCGCCGGCGCGGATCAGCGTGGTGATCTCGAGCGGCGCGCGCGCAAGCCCCGAGAACACGGCCGCGAAATCGACGCGGCCATCGGGCTTGAGCGCTTTCTTGGCGAGCGGCGGCAGCGCACGCACCGACGGGTCGCTGATGACGCGGATCGCCGCGAACGGAAGGTCGTTGTCGGCCGCGTAGGCGGCGCCGATATGCGACTCCATGTCGACCGCGATCGCATCGGTTGCCTCGCGCATCCGCGCCTTGGTCGAGGGCAGCAGCACCGGCTCCTCGACGCCGACCAGCGCGCCGCGCGTCACCGGAATTCCGCTCGCGCCGACACGTTCCGCCATGGCGGACACCACCGAAGCCGGCACCTTCCAGGTGCCCTTCTCGGCGATGACGGCGGTCGCGACCACGACATCGCCCGGCTCGAGCGCGGGATGCAGCCCGCCCGCGATCCCGAAGCTGATGACGGCGCGCAGCCCGCTCGGGTCGAGGCCGGAAAGCTGGCTGCGCAACCGTCCGGGGTCGCTGCCGCTGCAGATGATGTTGCTCACGCCGGGGCCGGCGGCAATTCGCGATTCCTGTGCAAGTCCCGTGATGACGAGAAACACCCGTCACATCCCCCATGCCACCGACGGGCGGTTTGCCCGTTGCAAGTTGCGATAACGCGCGAGCGCCCAGAGCGGAAAGAACTTGGCGTAGCCGTGATAGCGCAAATAGAACACCCGGGGAAAGCCTGTCGCCGTATACCGCGGCTCTTCCCAGAACCCGTCGTCCCCTTGCGTCGACGTAAGGTACGCAATGCCCCTTGCGACCGATTGATGCGCCGATTCGCCTGCCGCCATCAAGCCGATCAGCGCCCAGGCGGTCTGCGAAGCGGTACTCGGCGCCGGCTCGTAGCCGCGATAGCCGAGCTTGTAGCTCGTCCCGTCCTCGCCCCAGCCGCCGTCGGGGTTCTGGATCGTGACCAGCCAATCGACCGCCTTGCGGATTTCCGCCGATCCGTGATCGACGCCGGCCGCATTGAGCGCGCACAGCACCGACCACGTGCCGTAGATGTAGTTCATGCCCCAACGGCCATACCAGCTGCCCTCGGCGAGCTGGGTCTTGCGCAGATACGCGATGGCGCGATCGATATCCGGATCGCCTGCCTTGGCGCCGAGCTGCACCAGCATCGAGAGGCAGCGTCCGGCCACGTCCTCGGTCGGCGGATCGAGCAGCGCGCCATGGTCGGCGAACGGGATATTGTTGAGGTACTCGAACTCGTTATCGACGTCGAAGGCGCCCCAGCCGCCGTTGCGGCTCTGCATGCCTTCGATCCATTCGCGCCCGCGCGCAATGGCGTTGTCGTAAGCGTCCGTCGCGCGATTCTGGCGCAGACGGTCCATCGCCATGACGACAACGGCTGTGTCATCGAGGTCCGGGTAGTGCGGATTGGCATATTGAAAGGCCCATCCCCCCGGCCGGATATCCGGTCGTCGCACCGCCCAGTCCCCCTTGGTCTCCAGCACCTGGAGCGGCGTCACCCATGCAAGACCCTTGCCAGCGCGCTCGATCGCGGGCTCCGACCCGACCTCCAGCAGCGCATGGCAGACAAGCCCCGTGTCCCAGACGGGCGAGACGCAAGGCTGGCAGTAGGCCTCGTGCGGCTTGATCACCAGAAGCTTGTCGATCGAGTTGCGCGCCGCGACCACGTTGGGATGATCGCCCGGATAGCCGAGCACGTCGTACATCAGCACCGAATTGGCCATCGCGGGATAGATCGCGCCGAGGCCGTCCTCGCCGTTGAGCCGCTCGTTGACGAAGGCTTCGGCCTTGGCGATCGCGCGGGCGCGCGGCCCGCGCGGAAACCACGGCTCGAGGGCGCGCAGGACCGCATCGATCGCGCGGAACACCAGGAACCAGGACCATTTCTGGTGCGGCGCCTTCCGGCGCGGTCCGACGGTGAGCGGCGGTTGCGTGAACAGCTCGTCGATCGTCACGCCGCGCGGATTCTTCGCCTTCGGCTTGAGCGCCATCAGCACCAACAGCGGCACCAGCACGGTGCGCGCCCAATACGAGACCTTGTCGAGATGGAACGGAAACCACGTCGGCAGCAGCATGATCTCGACCGGCATCACGGGTACGGTGCGCCAGGACAGCACGCCGTAGAGCGCGAGCAGGCTGCAGGTGAAGACGTTCGAGCTTGCGGCGCCGCCGCGCGCCAGGATCGCGTCGCGCGCGCGTTTCATATGCGGCGCCTGCGGGTCGTCGCCGATCATCTTGAGCGCGAAATAGGCCTTGACGCTCGCGCTCATGTCGAAGTCGCCGTCGTGAAACAGCGGCCAGCCGCCATGCGCGCCCTGAACGCGGCGCAGATAGACGGCGATCTTCGCCTCCAGCGCCGCATCGATCGGCTCGGCGCGAAAATGGCGCAGCAGCACGTATTCGGCCGGTATGGTCGCGTCCGCCTCGAGCTCGAACACCCAGTGGCCGTCCGCCTGCTGCCGATCGAACAGCGCCGTCGTTGCCTGCGCGATGGCGCGGTCGAGCAGGTCATCCGCAATCCGCGCCGTTGCCGTCATGGGGTGGAGTCGCCCGTTGTCAGAAAGTCGTCAGTCAAGCGCAAGCTCGGCCGCCCGCTCGCCCGAGCGGATCGCCCCCTCGATCGTCGCCGGCAATCCGGTCGCCGTCCAATCGCCGGCGAGCCAGAGATTGCGCAATCCGGTTCTCGCCCCCGGCCGCAGCCGCTCCTGCGCCGGCAGTGCCGCGAACGTCGCCCGCCGCTCGCGCACGATCTGCCAGGGCGGCAGCGCTTCCGTATCGCCCAACCGCGCGACCGCCGCAACCTCGCGCCAGATGGTTTTTGCCAGCTCCTCGCGCGGCGTGTCGAGGAACCGGTCGGCCCCGCTGATCGTGACCGACAGCCGGTCGGGAAAGACGAAGATCCACTCCACCGTGCCGTTGATGACGCCAATGATCGGCGACATCGTGGCAGGTGGAGTGAGGCGGAAATGCGCGTTGACGATGGCGCGGAACTCGGTCGGCGCCGTCAACCCCGGCACAAGTGCCGTCGCGACGACCGGCGGGACCGCGAGGATCACGCGATCGTCGCCGGCGAGCCGCACGGTTTCGTCGCCGAAATCGAGCGTCGCCGCCTTGTCGCCATCAAAGCCGAGCGCGCGCAGCCGGCGCCCGAACCCGACCGTGACGCCGCGGCCGCTGAGGAACGCAAGCGCCGGCGCGATGAACGTCGGACCGAGCCCGTCGCGCGCGACCAGCGGGCGGCACGCGCGCCCTCCCCGCGCGATGGTCTCGCGCAGCACGGCCGCGGCGAGCGCCGCCGTTCCCTCGGGCGGCGCCGTGTTGAGCGCCGCGAGCAGCAGCGGGGCGACCAGGCGGTCGTACAGCGCGCCCTTGCACGCGATGACGTCGCCGACGGCCGCGTCGCGCGGCGGCCACAGCAGTCGCGCGATCGACAGATAATCGCGTGCGCGGGTGCCGGGAACGCGCCGCGCGGCATCGAAGATCCACCACGGCAGGCGGCCATCGCCGATCGCGAGCGTCCAGCGCGCGCCGCTCTTGAGGTCGACGAACGGAAAGTCCGCGTGCGGCGGACCGACCAGGCGGTCGGCGCTGCCGACCGTCGCCAGGAAGGCGAGCGCCGCGCGGTTCGCCGACAGCAGCAGATGGTTGCCGTTGTCGATTTCCATGTCGAGCGCCGGGTCGTGATAGGAGCGGCAGCGTCCGCCCGCCTGGCCGGCGGCCTCGTGCACGACCACGCTCTCGCCGTGTTGCGCCAGGCGAATGGCGGCGGAGAGCCCGGCGAGACCCGCGCCGATCACGTGCAGCGTGCGCGTCATCAGAAGACCGCGTAGCGCAGGATGATCAGCAACAGCCGCGCCCGGCTGATGCGCACGCGCGCCCGCGGCGGCGCAAAGCCGCGCGCGATCAGCGCGCGCAAATAGCCCTTGTAGGCTTCGCCCATGATGCGCGGCGCGCGCACGGCGCGGCGGGGCGCCGCGCTCATGATGGCGTCGGCGCGCTCGAAGTGGTTTTGCGCGCGCGCGATGATCGGCGCGCAGGCGCGGCCGAGCGCCGCATCGGCCAGCACGGCGTGCGGCTCGGAGCCGGCGATGCCGGCGTCGCGCAACGCTTCGCGCGGCAGGTAGAGCCGGCCCATGCCGGCGTCCTCGTCGAGGTCGCGCAGGATGTTGGTGAACTGCAGCGCGCGGCCGAGGTGATGGGCCAACTCGCGTCCGGGGCGCTCGTCCATGCCGAACACCTTCACCGACAGGCGGCCCACGGCGCTGGCGACCCGGTCGCAGTAGAGGTCCAGCTCCTCGAAGCTCGGCCCCCGGATGTCGGCGTCGACGTCCATCTGCATGCCGTCGATCACCGCCAGGAAGTCGGCCTTCTCCAGGCCGAATT
>DATBZM010000212.1:0-14449 GCA_036513175.1 Xanthobacteraceae bacterium
CGGCCGCGCCGCGGCGGCGCCGGCCTGTACCCGATCGACGATTGCGAGCCTCGTCTCGCCCGACGCCGCAACGTCCCGGTGGCGCACCGCGAAACCGTCAACCGCCGAATTGTCGAACGACGGCAGGTCGAGGCCGGCGACGATGCCGCGCGCGAGCACGCGGCCGAGCCCATCGCGCAGGCGCACCTCCTCGGTCTCGGCGACCGGCGCAATCCTCGTCTCGATCAACCGCTCCATGTCGGCGACCGGCATCAGCGGCCCCGAGAACGCGAAGCAATCGTCGGTAAGTTGCGCCATCAGCGGCTCCCGAGCGGCGCCATCGTGGCGATGGGCGCGGCGCGCGCGAGCAGGATGTCGATGATCGCCGGCGTGTCGTCGAGCGCGACGCGCGGGACCGTCGCGCGGGGCACCGGCACGTCGGAGGCGATCGCGACCACGTGCGGATCGTCGGGATGGATCAGCGGCTTGCCGACGCTCGCGCGAAACACCTCGAGCTTGGGATGCGGCTCGCGCTTCCAGCCCTCGATGATGACGAGATCGACAGGGGCGAGCTTGGCGAGCAGCGCGGGCAGGCGCGGCTCGGTCTCGCCGCGCAGCTCATGCATCAGCGCGAAGCGCTTCTCGGAGGCGACCAGCACCTCGGTCGCGCCGGCCATGCGATGCTCGTAGGAGTCCTTGCCCGGCCGGTCGATGTCGAAGGCATGGTGGGCGTGCTTGAGTGTCGAGACCCGCAAGCCGCGCGCCAGGATGCCGGGAATGAGCTTGGCGATGAGCGTGGTTTTGCCGGCGCCGCTCCAGCCGGCGAGCCCGATGATGCGCATGCGGGGGTTATAGCAGCATGGCACTGAATCTCACTCCCTCCCCCGCTTGCGGGGGAGGGTGGGGAGGGGCGCAGCTTGCGCATGCGCGTGTGGCTTCCCCCTCCCCGGCCTCCCCCGCACGCGGGGGGAGGGGGCGCAAACGCTTGTCGAGAGAGCCAGCTACTCCGCGGCCGTGGCGATCACTCCGGCAGGCGGCGTGGCGCCGCGGCCCTTGGCGAGCTCCTGCTCGGCCCAACGGTCGTGGTGCTGCTTTGCCCAATTGAGGTCGACCGTGCCGGTGCCCATTGCCTCGAAGGCGCCTTCCATCCCGATGGTGCCGATGTAGATGTGCGCGATCATCACGGCGACGAACAGCACCGCGACGGTGCCGTGGATCGTCGCGGCCGTCTGCATGCCGGCGATATTGGTCACGTAGAACGGGAACATCATCAAAAAGCCAGTTACCGCCATGGCGCCGCCGCCGAGCACCACGGCCCAGTAGATCCCTTTCTGCCCGGCGTTGAAGCGCCCGGAAGGAGGATGCTTGTGGCCGACGATCCCGCCGCCCTCCTTGAGCCACTCGACGTCGGTCTTGCTCGGCAGGTTCCCGGCTATCCACATCAGGAAGATCAGCACGACGCCGAGCGTGAACGGGAAGCTCAGGAAGTTATGCGCGTATTTCGCCCACTGCGACCAGTCCGTGAAGGTCTGCGGGCTCATCAGCGGCAGCAGCAGCCGCTTGCCGAACGTGATGTTGAGCCCGCTGATGCCGAGGATGATGAAGCAGGTCGCCGTCATCCAGTGCACGAAGCGCTCGAAGGAGTTGAACCGCACGATGGTGCGGCCGGAACGTCCGCCCTCGATCTTCACCATGCCGCGGATCAGATAGAACAGAACGAGCAATGCCAGCATGCCGAGGATCGCGATCGCGCCGAGCCACGGCAGCACGACTTCCTGGTAGTGCCGCCAGTCGCGCCCGGCCGGCTGCTCGATATTGTATGACTTCACGTCGGGGATCGTGCCGCGGCCATTGATGATGCGCATCTGCCGCAGCAGCTGGTCTTCCTTGACCGCATCCGCGGTCGGATTGATCTCGTTCGGCTGCTGCGCCGATGCCGGCGCCACGGCGAGCGCGAGCCCGAACAACGCGAACGCCGCGAGCGCGAGACGAAGATGCTTGAGCAGCATCGGCATGGTGGGCTCCTCCGCTTTTCTCGGTTCCCACCCCGGATCAAGCCCGAGGCAGGCTTTTTCGGGATCATGCGCTACGACGCGATCGTCTCGTGATAGGCGGTCTGCCAGCCCCAGGCGCCGGAGCCGTAGCCGCGCTTGAGCACGCGTTCCTTGTAGATCTGGGCGATGATCTCGCCGTCGCCGGCGAGCAGCGACTTGGTCGAGCACATCTCGGCGCACAGCGGCAGCTTGCCTTCGGCGAGGCGATTGGCGCCGTATTTCTCGTACTCTTCCTTCGAGCCGTCGGTTTCGGGGCCGCCGGCGCAGAAGGTGCACTTGTCCATCTTGCCGCGCGAGCCGAAGTTGCCGACCTTCGGATACTGCGGCGCGCCGAACGGACAGGCATAGAAACAGTAGCCGCAGCCGATGCAGATGTCCTTCGAATGCAGCACCACCGCATCGGCGGTGTTGTAGATCGCCCGCGTCGGGCACACCGCCATGCAGGGCGCGTCGGTGCAGTGCATGCAGGCCATCGACACCGAGCGTTCGCCCGGCAGGCCGTCGTTGAGCGTGACGACGCGGCGGCGATTGATGCCCCACGGCACCTCGTTCTCGTTCTTGCAGGCAGTGACGCAGGCATTGCACTCGATGCAACGGTCGGCGTCGCAGAGGAATTTCATCCGAGCCATGGCCGCCTCCTCATGCCGCCCTGATCTGACACAGGGTGACCTTGGGTTCCTGCATTCCGGTCGCCGGGTCGTACCCGTAGCTCATGATCGTGTTCGCACTCTCGCCGAGCACGTAGGGATCGGTGCCGGTCGGATAGTTGCCGCGCAGGTCTTTGCCGGCGTACCAGCCGCCGAAGTGGAACGGCATCCAGGCGACGCCCTTACCGACGCGCTGGGTGACCAGCGCCTTCATCTTCGCCTTCGACGAATTCTCGGCGCCCGTCACCCAGACCCAGGCGCCGTCCTTGATGCCGCGATCCGCGGCGTCGGCCGTGTTGATCTCGATGAACATGTCCTGCTGGATCTCGGCGAGCCACGGATTGGTGCGCGTTTCCTCGCCGCCGCCTTCGTATTCGACCAGGCGGCCGGAGCTGAGGATGAGCGGAAACTCCTTGGCGATGCCCTTGTCGATCGCCGCCTTCTGCACCGAGAATCCGATATTGGGCAGACGGAACTGCTTGGCGTCGGGAAGGGTGGGATATTTCGCGACGAGATCGACGCGTGGCGTATAGATCGGCTCGCGATGCACCGGGATCGGATCAGGCAGGCCGAACGCGTTCATGCGCGCCTTGCCGTTGCCGTAAGGCAGGCAGCCGTGCTTGAGCGCGACCCGCTGGATGCCGCCCGAGAGATCGAGCGACCACGAGACGGTGTCCGGATTGGCGCCGCCGATCTTCTCGATCGTCGCCTTCTCGACGTCGGTGAGGTCGGCATCCCAGCCGAGCTTCTTGAGCACCGCATAGGTGAACTCGGGGTAGCCGTCCTTGAGGTCGGAGTCCTTCGAGTACGATCCCTCGGCGAGGAGGGTGACGCCGTTGCGCTCGACCCCGAAGCGCGGGCGGAACGTGCCGCCGCCGTCCATGACGGCGAGATGCGTGTTGTAGAGCAGGGGCGAGCCCGGGTGCTTGACCTCGGGCGAGCCCCAGCACGGCCACGGCAGGCCGTAATAGTCGCCCTTCGCCGGACCCGACGCCGCCCGCATGGTAAGGAAGTCGAAGTCCTTCTGGTTCGCCATGTGCAGCTTGAGGCGCTCCGGCGACTGGCCGCAATAGCCGGTCGACCAGCTTCCGCGGTTCATCTCGCGCAGCACGTCCTCGGCGACCGGGATGTTTTCTTCGATCTTGATGTTCTTGAACATCTTGTCGGCGAAGCCGACCTTCTTCGCCATCAGGTAGATGACCTGCAGATCGTCCTTCGATTCGAAGATCGGCTTGACGACCTGCTCGCCCCACTGCAGCGAGCGGTTCGAGGCGACGCGCGATCCCTTCGCCTCGAACTGGGTGCAGACCGGCAAGAGGTACATGTTGTCCTTGCGCCCGGCCTCGACGGCGAGCGCGGCCCACGTGGTGGGATGCGGATCGGCGACCACTAAAAGATCAAGCTTGGCGAGACCTTTGAGCGAGTCAGGGATGCGCGTGATCGAGTTGTTCGCGTGACCCTGCACGAACATGGCGCGCACATTGTCCTTCTGCGCGACCTGCTCCTTCGGCAGGTTGACCGCATCGAACCAGCGGGTGAGGGGGATCCCCGGCGTCTCCATGATCTGCTTGGAGTCGAAGCGGGACTTGAGATAGTCGTAGTCCACCTCCCAGACGCGGCTCCAGTGCTTCCAGGCGCCCTCCACTAGGCCGTAGTAGAACGGCAGCGTCACGATATCGAGGCCGACGTCGGTTGCGCCCTGCACGTTGTCATGGCCGCGGAAGATGTTGGCGCCCATGCCCTTGCCGCCGACATTGCCGGTGAGCAAGAGCGCGATGCAGCTCGCACGCACATTGGCGGTGCCGACCGTGTGCTGGGTCTGCCCCATGCACCACACGAGCGTCGCCGGCTTCTGCGTCGCGAACATCTGGGCGACGCGCTTGAGCTGCTCGCCCGGCACGCCGGAGACGCGCTCGACCTCCTCGGGCGTCCACTTCTCGATTTCCTTCTTGACGTCCTCGAAGCCGTAGACGCGCTGCTTGATGAATTCCTTGTCCTCCCAGCCGTTCTGGATGATGTGCCACATCATCCCGTACAGCACCGGGATGTCGGTGCCGGGACGCAGCCGGACATAGTCGGTGGCATGCGCGGCGGTGCGGGTCAGGCGCGGGTCGATGACGATCAGATTCGACCGATTCATCTCCTGGCCTTCGAGGATATGCTGCAGCGATACCGGATGGGCTTCGGCCGGATTGCCGCCCATGATGATCACGGTCTTGGAATTGCGGATGTCGTTGAAGCTGTTGGTCATCGCGCCGTAGCCCCAGGTATTGGCCACGCCGGTGACGGTGGTCGAATGGCAGATGCGCGCCTGGTGATCGGTGTTGTTGGTGCCCCAGAAGGCGCCGAACTTACGGAAAAGATACGCGCCCTCGTTGGTCATCTTGGCGGAGCCGAGCCAATAGACCGAGTCCGGGCCAGACTTGCCGCGGATGTCGATGATCCTGTCGCCGATCTCGTTGATCGCCTGATCCCACGAGACGCGCGTCCACTGGCCGCCCGCAAGCTTCATCGGGTAGCGCAGGCGGCGGTCGCTGTGCACGAGCTCGCGCACCGAGGCGCCCTTGCAGCAGTGCGAGCCGCGGTTGATCGGCGAATCCCAGCTCGGTTCCTGGCCGACCCACACCCCGTTCGACACTTCCGCCGTCACGGTGCAGCCGACCGAGCAATGGGTGCAGACGCTCTTGCGCACGGTAGCACCCGCGGTGAGCGGCCCGGCATCGGCGGCCTGCGCCTTGCGCACGCCGGCGAGCGGCAATGCGCCGACCGCCGCGAGACTGCCGGCAGCGAGGCCGGAGCGGCGCAGGAACGTGCGGCGGTCGAGGCTTCCGCCCGAATGCTCGCTCAGCGCGGCCGCAAGCGCACTGCGGCGGGATTGTCCATTGCTCTGGCGTTCGCTTCGCTTGATCAGCACGGCGCGCCTCCTTACTTCGAATTCGGATATCGGTTGACGCGGTAATAGGCCTTCACGTGGTCGGTTTCCTGGTAGCGCGCCTTGCGCTTCTCAGCGTCGTTCTCGGTGTCGGCGCGCGCCTCGCCGGCGAGCGTGGGTGCGATGACCGCTGCTCCGGCGCCGACGCCGAGCGCGCGCAGGATATCGCGACGGCCGAGTTTCGCTCTCTCGTTCTTCTGCATGGCCGCAACCTCCTCGGTTTCGTTCCGCGCGCCGCCGCATGTCATGACGGCAGCGCGAAAGCCTCGTTCTCGATCCCAATGAACAGACGGCCGAGCGCGCCGACGCGCCGATAGAGATCGCCCGCCTCGGCACGCTCCAGATCTGCGAAGAACCGCCCGATCCACGGCGCGAGATGCGCATCGAACAGCGCCTTGTCGCTGTCGGCCGGCGCCGGAAAGCTTCCACCGACGATCCCGGCCATGATCTCGCACAGGATCGCGGCGTGATCCTCGGGCTCGCAATTGCCCTCGGCGCGCTCAATGCCGAGCCGCGCGAGGTCCTCGCGCAGGCGCGCGAGCGGGCGCTCGTGCAGAAAGCCCGTCAGATAGTAGGAGCCGTAGGGCATCAGCTCGCCGCGCCCGATGCCGATGAAGAGATCGAAGAACTCGCGTGCGGCGCGCTCGACCGTGATGGCGTCGGCAGCTTCGGCAAGCGCCGCATGCGCGAGCCCGAGAGGCGTTGCGTCGCCGCGCAGCCGCGCCAGCCGCTTGAGCATGTCGGCATCGGGCGCGCGCGCGAGCAGCGCTGCCAGCAACGCGTATTCGGCGGCGCGCGCCGCGTCGACATCGTCGATCGTCGCTGTGGAGGGCTCGCCATAAAGATCGGGGCGAAGCACGGTGCGCATCACACCGGTTACGGTTTCGACGGCGACGACGCGCTCGGCCGGAACACGCGACCAGTTGGACACCGAAGGTTGCGATATACCGATTTTTTGCGCCAGCGCGCCCACGCCGCCCGCGGCTCGAATCGCTTCCTCTAGGCCTGCATCGCGCATTGCCGGCTCGGAATTTTTTGTTTCAATTCCAAAGTAGTAAGGTAGTCTTGCGGGCGCGAGCCGGTCAATAGCCTCAGGCTATGAACGGCTTCAACCAAAGTTGATTTGGCCCAATCTTACTTAGGCAACGCCCCGCCATGGCCGCGCGGTGCTACAGCGTGCGGCTCCAGTCCTGGCCGATCGGCCTGCTGCGGCGCAGCAATGGACTCGTCCGCCGACATGTCCATTTCGGATTTTGGGGTTGATCCGGGCCGATCGTCCGCCGCCCGAGCCGTATCTCCTACGATTGCAGGGACGTCGGCGGGCGGCGCCGTATCACGGGCGAGCTCGGCCGAACTTGCCGGCAGCGCGGCGCGCGGTTCATCGTCTCCCAGCAACTGGGCGACGAGGCGGCCGACGTCCGTGATCGGACCGAACCCCGGAACGCCATGCGGATCGTTGAAGTCCCACTGGTTCTCGGCAATGCCGATGAACTCGCGGATCGTCGGGTCGGCGAGCCACGCGCGGCGAAGCGCCGCACGGGTGAGCTCAGCCGGCACGCCCGGTGCAAGATAGGCGCGGATGTCGGTCGTCGCGGTGATTTCCTCGATCGGCGGCAGCGCGGATAGGTCGACGGATGGCGCGGCGGCGGGCGCATTAGCCTCTGCCGCCGAGTCGCGCACCGCCGCACGCGCTTCGCTCTCCGGCTCCGCCGGCTGCGGCGCTTGCTCCGCTTCGCGCTTGCGCCGCGACCAGCGCGTCAGAAAGTCTTCCGGCTGGCTCACGGCTTGCCGTTCTTGCTCGGCCGATCCGGCGGGGCGGGCGCATGGCGCGCCAGCGCGTCGGGATCGGCGCGTTTCTGCTTGCGCTTGGTGAAGGCGTGCTCAACGTGATGCTCGGCGACGAAGGCCTCGATGAGCTCGCGCACCGACTCGGGCATCGGCACCGGCTCGACCAGGTCGGCGCCGCTCTCGGTGAAAGCTTCGCCCTCGCTCGGATTGGCCGTGACGGTCACGACCTCGAACGGCGGGCCGCCTTCGGTCGGCCGCAGCACCACCCACAGGCCGGGGCTACCGGAGGCGAGGTTGTCGCGATATTGCGGCGTGTCCGCTCGATAGAGGCAGATCTCGGCGGTTCCGATGTAGAACTGCCGCGCCTCGTCGTCGCCATCGAGCACGGTCCAAGGCGGCGTTGCCGGCGCGCCGGGGAGCGCAGCGACCGGCCGCCAGACGAAGTCGACCCAGGGGCTCTTCGCCTTGCGCCGTTCGACCACGAGGCCGACGGTCGTGCGCGCCAACGGTTCGGGGCGGCTCATGTCACAGGCTCCCGCGCGCGCACCGGCAGGCCGGTCAGGAGATTCTGCGGCTTCATGCGCAAGCTCTTCTCCGCCGTCATCGCCAGGATCAGATACACCGGCTCGCCCGCGATCGCATCGGTCACGGCGGCGCGGTCGCTGAACGTCAGGCGAAACAGTCCGATGACCTGGGCATTGGTCGCCTCATCGAGCGGTTCGGACCGCCACAGGCGGTCGCCGATCCGGGTGCCTTCGGCGTCGAGCCCAACATACCAGGTGAGCCGCGCGTTGCGCAGCTCGGTGAGCGGCTCGACCGCGACGTCGACGGCGAGCAGGTGGCGGACCCAGCGCGTGATCACCTCGGCCAGCGCCTCCAGGCCGCGACGCCTGGCGGTGAGATCGAGCGCCATGTCGTAGGCATCGCTGCGGGCGACATATTCCCCAGCGTTGTGATCGGACAGCACGTCGATTGCGACGGACCTCTCGAGACCGAGCAACGACACGAGCGGCGAGTTCGGCGAGGGCTGCAGGCTCGCGATGCGCTCCTCGTCGGCGGCGAGCAACGCACCTTCGTGCAGCGTAATGCGCTGGGGGCGGAAGAAAATTTCGGCGGCGCGCAGCACATGGGCGTCGTCGCAGCCTTCGAGCATATTGCGCAGGATGACGTGCACGAGCTGATTGATGAACAGCGGCGGCGTGCGGCCGATGCCCTCGCGCATCAGCGACAGATACGCAGCTTCGAGCGTCGGCCGCGTGAGCAGGCGGTCGCGAAAGGCGAGCATCAGCTCCCAGTTCTCGCGCGCATCGGGATCGGCGATGGCCGCGATGTCGGCGGCCGCGACGGGCCGGCGTGGATCGGCGAGCAGCACCGCATGCAGCGTCTTTTCGACCACGCAGGCCTCAGGCGGCGGTGTCAGCTCCGGCCGCGCCAGATACGCCTTGAGGAATTCGTCGGTCGCGACGAGCCCGCCGCCGGCGTCGCGGTCGAGCAGATGATGGCCGCAGGAGAGCCAAAAATCCTTCGGCTGTGGCGCATCTTGGGTCATAACGTCGCTTATACCATGTGGCCACAACGGGGTCGGAGGACGGGTCATGAGGGCGGCCTTGGGGTGGATATGGGCGCGCCGCCCCGGCGGCGCAAAGATCATCGTCGCGCTTGCCGCGATCATCTGCGGTGCGGCGCCGGCCGCAGCCCAGTCCTATCCGACGAGGCCGATCCACATCGTGGTTCCCTATGCGCCGGGCGGCATCACCGACATCCTGGCGCGGGCGCTGGGCGAGCGGCTCGGTGCGTCGCTCGGCCAGCCGATTGTGATCGACAACCGGCCGGGCGCCAACAGCCAGGTCGGCGCCGAGATCCTCGCCCGCGCGGCGCCCGACGGCTACACGCTCATGGTCAGCGCCGACACGACCTTCGTGATGAATCGGCATCTCTACGCGAAGCTCGCCTACAATCCATTGACTGATTTCACGCCGGTCAGCGGCCTCGGCATCAGCCCGCAGGCGCTGGTGGTGCATCCGTCCGTCCCCGCCGCGAACACGCGCGAGCTCGTGGCGCTCGCCCGCGCCAGACCGGGCGAGATCAACTACGGCACCTTCGGCATCGGCTCGAGCGGCCATCTCAACATCGTGCTCCTGTCGAGCCTCACCGGCGCGACATTCACCGCAGTGCACTACAAGGGCGCTGCGCCCGCGCTCACCGACCTGATCGGCGGCCACATCCAGATGATGATCGTGAGCATCGGGCTCGTCACGCAGGCGTGGCAGACCGGTCAGCTCAAGGTGCTCGGCTTCGGTAGCGCGAGCCGGCTTGCGCAGTTTCCCGACGTGCCGACCGTTGCGGAAACCTTGCCGGGCTTCGAGGCGGCCTCGTGGTACGGGTTCGCCGCGCCGGCCGGCACGCCAACGGCGATCGTCACGAAGCTCAGCGGCGAAACGCAGAAGATTTTCAACGACGCGGCGTTTCGGGAAAAATTTCTCGCGCCCAACATGATCTTCTCGATCGCCGGCACGCCGGAGGATTTCGCGCAGCGGATCAAGACTGACGACGCGAAATGGGGCAAGGTGATCAAAGCGGCGAACCTGCGGGTGGAGTAGCGTGCAGTAGTTCGCATAGGATAGGCAAAGGCGTGTAGCGCCGTGCCCACGCGGACAACAAATGGTGGGCACGCTTCGCTTTGCCCACCCTACTTTTCCTTGCGCGCCAGCGCCGCGAGGTCGATCTCCTCGCCCAGCTCCTCGTCGCCTTCCACCTCAAGAAATGAGAAGGCGCGCAGCGGTTTCGGGCCGTTACGCGGACGCAGGGTGCGGAAGGCTTCGCGGATCTCGCCGTTGTCGTGCGTGCGATGGACCGCGATCAGCGTGTCGGCCGGATGCGTGCAGAGCGAGGACGCGAACGCGATCTCCTCCCCGGCGGCGGCGCGCGCCTGCGCGAGGCTGGGCGCGCCGCAATGGGCGACGAGTTGCTGCGCCAGCAGGTCCGTGACGGCGGCGCGATCCGGCTCGCTCGCCTCCACGATCTGCGCAAGCGTCGACCAGCCGAACGAAGCGACGCCGAGGAGCCCGGCGCGAAAGGCGACGCGCGCCTTGCCGGCGAGCGCCGTCGGATCGGAGCCGGCAAACATGAAGGCACCCGACACCGCCCATTCGCCCGGATCGGCCGCGCGGTCGAACACGAACGTGTCGGAGGGGTCGAGCCGGATCGTGCGCAAAAGCTTCATCTTCACTCGTGTCCCGGGCGAGCGGAGCTCGACCCGGGACCCAGCGCAAAATGTGCGAAGCACAATGTCGGGTTTGAGATGGGCGCTTCGCGCCCATCGATTCTCTCCTGGGTCCCGGATCTGCGCTCCGGCGCGTCATGCGCGCCTCCGCTTGTCCGGGACACGAGACATCTACGTTTCATCGGCGCGGCCCTCCGCTCGCGGGATCGAGCCAGGACGGCGTTGCCAGCGCCGGCAACAATGCACGGCGCTCGAGGGCTGCACTGCCCATGCGGCGCACCAGCAGATCGCCATTCGCATCGATCTCGCGGCGCACTCCCGGCTCGGCCGCAAGCCGCGGCAGATAGGTCTTGGCGACCGCACCGAAGCCGCTTTCCTGCCAGGCGTCGAGCGCGACCATGAGATGCCGCGCAAAGCTCTCGACCAGCCGGCCGGCGTCGGCGTCGGTAAAACCCTCCTCGCTGAGCGCGGCGGACAGCGGATGCAGGCCGGCCTCCTCCTCTTCGTCCATGGCGACTGTGCGGATCATGGCGGCGAAGACGAGCCAGTCGGGGACGGCCTCCTCGTCAGCACCGGCGGGCCAGGCAAGACGGGCGCCGCCGACCAGGCCCTTGTCGACGTGGATCGCATCAGGCCAGGCAAACTCGATCGACTTCTCGGGCGGCGCGTAGACCGCGAGCGCATCGGCGAGCGCCGCGCAGCCCGCATAGAAGGCGCGCCGGGCCGTGCGTAGCGGCTCGTCCGGTTCCAGGATCACGGCGAATTCGGCGAGATCGAAACGGCCGACATAGACCAGCGTGCCGGCGCCCTCCTGCGCCGCAATCGCCTGCGCGTGCACAAAAGCGTCGCCCACCTCGCGCAAGGTCACAAGGCGATAGGCGGGCGGCAGGTCGAGCGCCGCGCGGGCGGCCGTGATTGGCATTCTCTCGCCGGGATCATTAGGTTGGCGTATTAATAGATATCGTTTGGCGCGGTGGCTCGCCAGCGTCGCCCAAGGATACGAATGGCCGACGATCGCATCATTCTGTTGTGCTCGTGCGAAGACACGATGCCGCTCGACGCGGACGCCGTGCGCAAGGCCTGTCGTGGCGCGGAGGTGAAGAGCGGGCGACAGCTCTGCCGCGCCGAGCTGGAGCGCTTCCGCCAGGCCATGGCCGCGGGCCGCCCCGTCACGGTGGCGTGCACGCAGGAAGCGCCGTTGTTCGGCGAAAGCGCGGGCGACGCAGCCGACCGGCTGCAGTTCGTCAATGTCCGCGAGACCGCGGGCTGGTCGCAGGACGCCGATGCGGCGGGGCCGAAGATGGCAGCACTGATCGCGGCCGCCGCCGAGCCCATGCCGGCAACGCCGTTCGTTGCGCTCGACAGCGAAGGCGTGATCCTGATCTACGGCCGCGACGAGCGGGCGATCGAGGCGGCCAGGCTGCTCGAGCCGCATCTCGACGTGACGGTGCTGCTGACGCGGCCGAAGGATGTGGCGCCGGCGCGCGTCACGGCGTTCCCGGTCGCCAGGGGCACGATCCGAGCGGCGCGCGGGCACCTCGGCGAATTCGAGCTGACGGTCGACGATTTCGCGACGCCATCGCCCTCCTCGCGGGGTGCGCTCGTGTTCGGCCACGCGCGCGACAACGCGACCTCGCGCTGCGACATCGTGCTCGATCTTGCCGGCGAGGCGCCGCTGTTTCCGGCGCCCGACCTGCGCGAGGGCTATCTGCGCGCCGATCCGGGCGATGCGGCGGCCGTGCTGCGCGCGGTGCTCAAGGCGCGCGACCTCGTGGGCTCGTTCGACAAGCCGCGCTATGTGACGTTCACGGCGCATCTCTGCGCGCATTCGCGCTCACGCATCGTCGGCTGCAATCGCTGCCTCGATCTCTGCCCGACCGGTGCGATCACGCCGGCGGGCGATCATGTCGCGATCGACGCAGCGGTGTGCGCCGGCTGCGGGCAGTGCGCGGCCGTCTGTCCGACCGGCGCCGCAAGCTACGCGCTGCCGCCGGCCGACGCGCTGATGCGCAAGCTGCGCACGCTGCTCGTCACCTATCGCGAGGCCGGCGGCGCCGATCCGATCGTGCTCATGCATGACGACGCGCATGGCGGAGCGCTGATCGATGCGCTCGCGCGCTACGGCGGCGGGCTGCCCGCGAATGTCCTGCCGCTCGCCGTCAACGAGATCACGCAGGTCGGCATCGAGATGGTGGCGGCCGCCTTCGCGTATGGGGCAAGCGCCCTGCGTCTCCTGCTGCGCGGGCGACCGCGCCATGACGTCGCTGGGTTGCGGCGAACGATCGCGCTGGCGGAGCCGATCCTCGTCAGCCTCGGGTTCGGTGACGGCCGCATCGCCACTATCGAGACCGATGATCCGGACGCTTTCGGGGAGGCGCTTGACGCAATCGCGCCCACTCCACCCTGCCCGCGTCCGGCGAGCTTTGCGGCGGTGGGCGCCAAGCGCGACGTGATGCGCCTCGCGCTGCGCGAGTTGCAGCGGGCAGCGCCGGCGCCGGTCGACATGGTGCCCCTGCCCGCGGGCGCGCCGTTCGGCGCGATCGAGGTCGACACCCAGGGCTGCACGCTCTGCCTTGCCTGCGTCTCGGCCTGCCCGACCGGCGCGCTGATGGACAATCCGGACCGGCCGATGCTGCGCTTTGTCGAGGATGCATGCGTGCAGTGCGGATTGTGCAAGGCGACCTGCCCCGAGAAGGTGATCACGCTCAAGCCGCAGCTCGATTTCCGCGCCGCGACCGCGGCCGCGCGCGTGCTCAACGAGGAGGAGCCGTTCTGCTGCATCCGCTGCGGCAAGCCATTCGGCGTCAAGAGCACGATCGATCGCGTCATCGCCAAGCTCGAAGGCAAGCACTGGATGTTCAAGGACCAGGCGGCGCGGCTCGACATGCTCAGGATGTGCGACGACTGCCGCGTCGCGGCGGCGACCGAGCAGGAGATCGACCCGTACGCGCCGCCGCGGCCCAAGGTGCGCACGACGGAGGACTATCTGCGCGAGCGCGAGGAGAAGGGCAAAGGTTGAACCTCGTGTCCCGGGCGACTGGAGCGAGGGCGCTTGCCCTCGCGGAAGGAGACCCGGGACCCAGCGCAAGATGCGCGAAGCACGATATGAACGATCGCCTGACGGGGCACGTTCTTAGCGCTCCTGGGTCCCGGATCTGCGCTCCGGCTTCGCCTACGCTTGTCCGGGACACGGGTCAGTGGGATTTGGTCGCCCTCTCGAGAAACTCGACCAGCGCTTCGCGATCCGCCGCCGAGCCGATCGTCTGCTCGGGCATCTTGGTGCCGGGCGTGTAGGTCGCGGGGCCGATTTCGAACAGCTTGGCGATCGTTTCGGCCGTCCACACGATATCGAGCTTCTTGAGCGCCGCCGAATAGCGATAGCCGGGGACGCTGGCGATGTGGCGGCCGAAGACGCCCGCGAGCGTCGGGCCGGCGCGGTTGGTCGTGTCGGCGCGCAAGGTGTGGCAGGCGATGCACGCACGAAACACCTCGGCGCCGTGGTCGCCAGCGTATTGCGCGAGCGTATCCTCGGTTTCGCCGACCGCGATGCCGCTCATCGGCTCGCCGGTCACGCCGTCCCAGCGGCGGATCATGCGGTCGGTGCCGCCGGTCAAGAGCGTGCGGTTGTCGGGCAGAAAGGCGGCCGACCACACCGGCAGGCCGGGGCCGACCAGCGTATGCGTGACACGGCGGGTCGCCCGGTCGATGATGGCGACCGCGCCGCGCACGCCGGCCGCAGCGACACGCGCGCCGTCGCGCGAGAGCGCAATCGCGATGATCGGCGTGTCGGACGCCGCGAGCGCGCCGCGAACCTCTCCGGCGGGCG
>DATBZM010000213.1:0-7919 GCA_036513175.1 Xanthobacteraceae bacterium
GATCGTAGAGGCGTCCATAAGCGGCGCCGGGCGGATAGATGGGCCAGTGCGGGGGCCCCAATCGTTGCACGCGGCCGCCCTCCTGATCGACCAGCACGGGCAGCTCGGTCCGACCCAGGATTTCCTTCGATTCGGCAACCAAAGCCGATATTTGCGATGCGGATTGAATATTTCGCTTGAACAGGATCAAGCCCCACGGCGCAGCGGCGCGAAGGAACGCCCGCTCGTCTGGGGTGATCTTGGGTCCGGACAATCCGGTGATGAAGGCCCGTGCCGTCATCGGCGCGGCTTAACCCGCGCGTCGCGCCGCCGCAATAGCGCATATCCCGGCGAAAGCCTGTCCCGGACTTGATCCGGGATGGTCACCGGTTCGCCGATCAGGATGTGCGCAAGGTGGCAGGCCTCAATTCCTTTGGATCATGCACGAGCCGCCCGCGGTCTTGAGCTGCTCGCACAGATGGATCGCTTCCTCATGCGAGAACGGGCCGACCTGGGCGCCATAAAACACGCCCTTGCTGCCAAGGTCCTTTTTGCGGAAGACCGGCGCGTGGCCGCTGAGCACGCTCGCATACTTGGCCTGGATGTTGCGGAACGAGGAGCGCGCCTCTTCCTGCGACTTCTGCGCGCTCACTTGAACGTAATAGCCGCTGCCTCCGGCGTTTTCTGCCGGCGCAAGCGCGGTCGTGCGCATCGGCGGAGCGGGCGCAACGCCGCGCCGCGGCGGGGTCGCCGGCGCGTCGGCGACCCCTTGCGGCGCAAGCGACAGGGGCGCGTCGGCATTGTGCGGCGGGGGCGGCGCGACGGCGCGCGGCGCCGGGACGCGCGGTGCGATCTGCCGCGGTGGCGCGACGGCAGCCTCGCCGGGCTCCTGATCGGTCGTGATCTTCACCGTCCGAATCTTGCGCGGTCCGGCCGGATTGTTCGGCGCGGCGGGAGCCTGCATGGGCGCGCTCGCCTGGTTTGCGAGGCTCGGTGCGGCCGGCATCGCCGGCGCCGCCGGCGCCGCGCTCGGCCCGACCGGCGCCTGCGGCGCGGTCGGAATATTGATCGGTTGCTCGGGCGGCGGCGCCATCTGCTCGTTGCCGAGAGCCAGACGCTCGACCTGCTTGTTGGCCCCGTTGTCGGCGTTTTGCGCCGGCGGCGCGACTTTATCCGGCCGCACGTCGCGCGTGATGAGCGGCGGCGGACCGCCGGCAAACACCGCGCGATACGCAAAGGCGCCGGCCGTGCCGATCACCGCAAGGCCGACCAGGGCGGCGGCGGTCACGAGCCAGCCGCGCCGGCGCGGCGCAGGCGCATCGTCAAAATAGGCGTCCGGCCGGCCCGCCTGCGGATCGGCGTGATACGCCGGGGGCGCGAAACTCGGATGACCATTCGGTTGCGCCTGCTCGTAGGCGCCGCCGTTCGGCTGGGCGTGATAAGGCGGCGGCTCCTGCGGGTACTGCGCGCCGGCGTAACCGCGAGGATCGGGATCGCCATCGTGGTGCCCGTCGTCGGCATAGGCCTGGCCGTCATGTTGCGCCGCATAACCGTCGACGCCGCCATTGCCGTAGCCGTCTTGCGGGTATTGCGCCGGCTCGGGCGGCGTGCCGTAACGGTCGTCGTAGCCGGCGCCGTCGTAATGTTGCGCGGGGTCGCGCGAATCGGCCGCGGCGCGCGGATCCGTGCGACGACCATCGTGGCCGAACGGATCGCTTTGTCCGATCAGGCGCGCAAGCTCGGTCAGCGGATCGGTCGGCGGCTCGGACCCACCCCGGCCGCGACCGTTACCGCTTCCGTAACCGCGATAGCTGTCATCCGCCATCAGATACCGTCACCCGAAACTGTCACTCTAACGGCCTTCCCCATCCACGATGTGCGCATGCGCCGACCGCCCCTTGCGTCCGACGGCGCGACCACGACTGATGCGATCACCGCATCTCATCCGGCGCGTCGACACCGAGCAACATGAGCCCGGAAGCGAGCACAATCACAACCCCCTCAACCAAGGCGAGGCGGGCGACGGTCATTGTTGGATCATTCTGGATAATGAAGCGTAAATGTGGCAGATCATTTCCCTTGGTATAGAGCGCGTGGAATTCGCTCGCCAGATCATAGAGATAGAACGCAATCCGGTGCGGCTCGTGGGCCAGCGCGGCAGCCTCGACGAGACGTGGATAGAGCGCGATCTTGCGGATCAGCGCGATTTCGGCCGGATCGCTGAGGCGTTCGAGCGGCGCGCCGGCAAGCCGTTCGGCGCGTAAGCCGGCGTCGGCCGGCAGGTCGGGCACGACCTCGCGCGCATTGCGGAAGATCGACTGCCCGCGCGCATGGCCGTACTGGACATAGAACACCGGATTGTCGCGCGAGTGCTCGATCACCTTGGCGAGATCGAAGTCGAGGGTTGCGTCGTTCTTGCGGTAGAGCATCATGAAGCGCACGGCGTCACGGCCGACTTCATCCACCACTTCACGCAGCGTCACGAACTCACCCGACCGCTTCGACATTTTCACCGGCTCGCCGCCCCGCAGCAGACGCACGAGCTGGACGATCTTGACGTCGAGCGCGGCCTTGCCGTCGCTGATCGCCCGCACCGCGGCGGCCATGCGCTTGATATAGCCGCCATGGTCGGCACCCCACACGTCGATCATGTTGTGGAAGCCGCGATCCCATTTCGACTTGTGGTAGGCGATATCCGAGGCGAAATACGTGTAGCTGCCGTCCGACTTCTCGAGCGGCCGGTCGACGTCGTCACCGAACGCGGTGGCGCGAAACAGCGTCTGCTCGCGGTCCTCCCAGTCCTCGATCGGCGCGCCCTTGGGCGGCGGCAGCCGGCCTTCGTACACTTGGCCCTTCCGGCGCAGGGTTTCGAGCGTTCGCGCAACCTCGTCGACCGGCCCCTCGATCAGCGAGCGTTCGGAAAAGAACACGTCGTGGCGCACATTGATCGCCGCGAGATCGGCGCGGATCTCATCCATCATCATGTCGATCGCCTTGGCGCGCACGATCGGCAGCCATTCGGTCTCGGGCTTCTGATTGAGCGCGCGGCCGTGCTCGGCGGCGAGCGCCTGCCCGACCGGCTTGAGATAATCGCCCGGATAGAGGCCCTCCGGGATAGCGCCGATCTCGTCGCCGAGCGCCTCGCGGTAGCGCAGATAGGCGGAGCGCGCGAGCACGTCGACCTGGGCGCCGGCGTCGTTGATGTAGTACTCGCGCGTCACCGCGAAGCCCGTGAAGGCGAGCAGGTTGGCGAGCGCGTCGCCGAAGACGGCGCCGCGGAAATGGCCCACATGCATCGGCCCGGTCGGATTGGCAGAGACGTATTCGACGTTGACGGGCTCGGCGCGGCCGATGTCACGCCTGCCATAATGCTCGCCCGCGCGGATCGCGGCGCGCAGCGCTGCGGTCCAGGCGGCGGGCTTGAGCGTCAGGTTGATGAAGCCCGGCCCGGCGATGTCGACCTGCGCGATCAGGTCGTCGCCCGCGAGCTCCTCGGCGATCGCCTGCGCGAGCTCGCGCGGCTTCTTGCCGGCCTCTTTCGCCAGCACCATCGCCGCATTGGTCGCCATGTCGCCGTGGGTCGGATCGCGCGGCGGCTCGACGATGACGCGCGACTGGTCGAGGCCCGCCGGCAGCACGCCGGATGCGATCAGCCGCGCGTTGACGGCGCGCACGCGATCGAGGACGTCGTTGAAGATATTGTCGGCAGTCATGCGGGAAAGCTCAGAGCTTGCGCATATCCTTGTCGGCCAACCGCCGTCCATCCCGGATCAAGTCCGGGACAGGCTTTCGCCGGGATATGCGCTGCCGCCGCCTATCGTAATTCCGGGGTCGAGTCAAAGAGCCGGGCGTGCTCGATCAGCGCATAGCGATCGGTCATGCCGGCGATGAAGTCGGCGATCTGGCGTGCCGCCGCGCCGGCGTCGAGTCCTTGGCGCCATTCGTCCGGCAGCTCACCGGGGTCTTGCCCGTAGCTTGCGAACAGATCCGCGACCACCCCTGCGGCCTCGCGCATGATGCGCATCACGCGTTCGTGGCGATACATGCGCGGCAGCAGGAAATCCTTGATCGCACGGTCGGCCGCGGCCATCGCGGCCGAGAAGGCGACCACCGGGGCGGACGCGCCGCGCACATCCTCGACCGAGCGCGCCCCGAGCGCCGCGAGCCGTCGCGTGCTTTCGGCCAGGACGTCGTCGATCATGCAGGTGATCAGGCGGCGCACCAGCTCATGCGCACGCCGCCCCGGCTCGATGTGCGGATAGAGCGTCGCGAGCTCGCGCAGGATGTCGCCGGCGAGCGGCACGTCGCCGAGATCGTCGAGCGCGAACAGCCCGGCGCGCAGGCCGTCGTCGATGTCGTGCGCGTCATACGCGATGTCGTCGGCGATCGCGCCGGCCTGCGCCTCGGCGCTGGGGTAGCGCCACAAGTCGAGGTCCTGCACGGCGCAATAGCCGAGAATGTCGGCCGCGACGCCGCTCTCGGCATGGCGCCCGATCGCGCGGCCCGTCGCGTCGGTGAGCGGACCATTGTGCTTGACCAGGCCTTCGAGCGTGTCCCAGGTCAGATTGAGCCCGTCGAAATTGGCGTAGTGCCGCTCGAGCCGCGTCACCACCGCGAGCGTCTGCGCATTGTGGTCGAAGCCGCCGTGGCCGGCGAGGCAGCGGTCGAGCGCCCGCTCGCCGGCGTGCCCGAACGGCGGATGGCCGAGGTCGTGGGCGAGCGCCGAGGCCTCGGCCAGATCCTCGTCGAGGCCGAGTGCGCGCGCGAGCGAGCGGGCGATCTGGGTGACCTCGAGCGTATGCGTGAGGCGCGTGCGGTAGTGGTCCCCCTCGTGCGGGATGAACACCTGCGTCTTGTGCGCGAGCCGGCGAAAGGCGGTGGAATGGATGATACGGTCGCAATCGCGGCGAAAATCGCTGCGGGTGAGGCTCGGCGGCTCGGCAAAGCGGCGGCCGCGGCCTGCCGCCTGATCGGCCGCATAGGGCGCGCGCGCGCGAGCCGCCGTGACTGCCATGTCTGCCTCTCGAGCGCATGTCCCGGCGAAAGACTGCCCCGGACTTGATCCGGGGGGACGCCGGTTCGCCGCCAAGGACATGCGCCAATCAACGCTGGCGGAGTTGACCGGGACCGGGGGCGCACTTAACTATCAGTCGGGTACAATCGCAACGGGCGAACGCATGAACGAAACCGTGACCATGACCGAACGGGCAGCGCGGCGGATCGGAGAAATCCTCAAATCCGAGCCGGCCGGCAGCATGCTGCGCGTCTCGGTCGAAGGCGGCGGCTGCTCCGGCTTCCAGTACAAGTTCGGCTTCGAGCAGGCCAAGGCCCCCGACGACCTGGTGCTGGCGCACGAAGGCGCGACCGTGCTGATCGATCCGATGTCGGTGAAGTACATGGCGGGCGCCGAGCTCGACTATGTCGACGACCTGATCGGCGCCGCGTTCAAGGTGAACAACCCGGTCGCGACCGCGTCCTGCGGCTGCGGCACGAGCTTCTCGATCTGAAATTTACGGCTCAATCAATAACGCGTTGATCCATTTCAGAAATTCGACCGCGCCCTCCGCTGTAGCGTCCAAATATTTTTTGGTGATCGCCAAACCCATAGGCGTCCCAGGGTCTTCCTGCCAAGCTAGCCAAGTGTGAATGTACGCCTTGGCTCTGTGCGGCTGCGCAAATCGTCTTTCACCCGCTGGGATTTCCTCAATCACCGAATTTGCCCTGACGGCCAATGCATCGCTCGCAGGTATCAACAAGGCGGCAAAATCCTCAAGCGCGCCTGGCAGCTGGTTGTTTGGCATCAGCCAGACCCCCAAACGCGGCTTTCCAATCTCGTCAACGATGGTACCGGTGCGAGCCGGGAACTCGGGCACCGCGTAGCCCGCGCTTGACAAAATCGCCCTCAGAGAGGCCCACCTCGCACCCAAATTCAGATCAGCATCCAGAACTACTCCGACCCGCTCGATGCCGCTCGCCTTAAGTTGAACTGGCAGCGCCTCAAGCAACTTGTCGACGCCCATCTTTGGCTCGACCGCAAAAAGTTCGGGCACTTTGTGGCGCTGAAACAGGCTGCAGCAGACATGAAAATCGTCGAGACCTTCCACCAGCAAGACACGCTTCGGTCCGATCATCGAACTTCGATGCTCTCCCGCCGAGCGACCTCAATTTCTCTCGGGACAAAGCGAATCGCTCTGATGTCCGCCCCAAATCTTTCCAAACGAAACAGAGAGCCCTGCGCTTCCGCCTGCGACGAAGCCGCAATCTGAAAGCCTTCAACGCAGTCCCAGCTGTGAGTCGTGGCATAGACCTGTATGTCCCATGTGGCGGCTTGTTTGAAGATCATGTTCCACAGGGAGGGCTGCACTGAGTAATGAATGCCGTTTTCTACTTCATCAATTAAAAGAACGCCACCCCTCGCACGAAGCAACGTCAACGAAACCGCCAGCAAGTGTTCAATGCCGGCTCCAAGGCTCTTGAACGGTACCGGTTCATTGAATTGCTCTAGCTTAGCCATGAGCGTCCGTGTGCCTCGCGCTGCAGGATTTTGAACAAGAACAATTTTCTCAATCGATGGCGAGATGGCCTTTAGCGCGTTGGTCACAAGGCCTTCGTCCTCAGTCAACGCAATGGTGTCCCACAGGCGCCCAATCTCCTCTCTGCCCAGCCCCTCCGATGACAGATAGACGACAGGAACATCAGGCTCGCGAGCGAAACGAGACCTTAGGCTGGCATCCGAGTCTAGCCGATCAAGCGGAAGCAGAAGCTGATCGTCCCCAAAGCTAATCTCAAGACCGGGAACAATATCCAGCACCCCCTCGTCTGGCGACGCTTTAACGATACGAAGCCTAACTCCATCGTTCGCTTCTTCCGAAATCTGCTGGAGCCAAGTGAATGCAACGGAAAGAGCTGGCAGATCACCCCCGAGCGGCCCGATCTGAAGTCTTGGATAGTCCTCAAGGGGCCGGCGACCGTAAAAAAGAGACTCGTATGCAAGTCGTACGTCGCGGAGGCTACGGCCGGGCCTAGCGCGCATGCGCTTAAAAGAATACTCCTCACGCCCCATCAACAAATCGGTGATCGCGTACCTGTTGCCTCTTGAACAATACAAATTAAGTGCCTCAAGCAATGACGTTTTGCCCAAGTTGTTGCTTCCAACAATTAGATTTACGTTCGCAAGGCCCTCGATTCTGAGCGAACGAAACGCGCGAAAGTTGTCGATGGCCAAGCTATTGAGGTGATGGATCTCTTGCATGGAATCAATCTAGCAGGAATCCGCCGGGAGGCCGAGAGCGGATCCGCGAGCTTCGGCCACGTTTCCGCCCAACCATGTTTGAAGCGATCTGGGCCCCTACTCGGCCGCGACCGCCTCCGGCGCGTAGCCGACCTCCTCGAGCTGCGGCTCGAGGCGGCGCTTGAGCAGGCGGTCGACACGGTCGAGATAGAGGTAGACGACCGGCGTGATGTAGAGCGTCAAGAGCTGCGAGAGGCATAAGCCGCCAACGACCGCGACGCCGAGCGGCTGGCGCAGCTCGGCGCCGGCGCCGGTGCCGAGCGCGATCGGCAGCGCGCCGAAGATCGCCGCGAACGTCGTCATCATGATCGGGCGGAAGCGCAACAGGCAGGCCTCGCGGATCGCGGCCTCGGCGCTCAGCCCGACGCGGCGGCGCTCGATCGCGAAATCGATCATCATGATGGCGTTCTTCTTCACGATGCCGACCAGCATGACGATGCCGATCATCGCGATCACCGTCAGGTCCATCTTGAACGCCATCAGCACCAGCAGGGCCCCGACGCCGGCCGACGGCAGGCCCGAGATGATGGTGATCGGATGGATGAAGCTTTCATAGAGAATGCCGAGCAGCACGAAGGCGGCAAATATCGCGGCCAGCACCAGCACGCCCTGGCCCTTGAGCGAATC
Organism: Xanthobacteraceae bacterium; assembly: GCA_036513175.1. Classification (GTDB taxonomy): domain Bacteria; phylum Pseudomonadota; class Alphaproteobacteria; order Rhizobiales; family Xanthobacteraceae; genus JAVDCA01. The sequence goes on from DATBZM010000213.1 coordinate 7,898, forward strand.
CTGGAACACCTGCGCGGCGCCC
>DATBZM010000214.1:0-3651 GCA_036513175.1 Xanthobacteraceae bacterium
CGGCCTTGCCCAGTTCGCGCAGCGCGTCGAGCCGGCGCGTCGGCGTCGGCGCGCGCGGCTCCATCACGCGGGCGAGCTTGGCGTCGAGCGTCGTCACCGAGATCGCGACCTTGACGAGGTTGCGCTTCGCCATGCGAGAGAGAATGTCGATGTCGCGCACGATCAGCGCCGACTTGGTGACGATGCCGACCGGATGGCCGACGCGGTCGAGCACCGTGAGAATGCGCCGCATCACCTCGTAGCGCTTCTCGATCGGCTGGTAGGGATCAGTGTTGGTGCCGATCGCGATCGTGCGCGGCGAATAGCCCGGCGCCGCGAGCTCGCGCTCGAGCAGCTCATGCGCGTCCGGCTTGGCGAAGAGCTTCGACTCGAAATCGAGGCCGGGCGAGAGGCCCATATAGGCGTGGGTCGGGCGGGCGAAGCAGTAGATGCAGCCGTGCTCGCAGCCGCGATAGGGATTGATCGAGCGGTCGAACGAGATGTCGGGCGAGTCGTTGCGGGTGATCACCTTGCGGGCGGTGTCGATCCCGACCGTGGTCGTAAACGGCGGCAGTTCCTCGAGGCTCTGCCAGCCGTCGTCGAAACCCTCGCGCGCGTGCGGCTCGTAGCGGCCGGCGGCGTTCGACTGGGCGCCGCGCCCGCGCCGGCGCTCGTGGTCGACCCCAATTCCCGTGAATTCTGTGCCGGTGATTTCGTCCGGGGCGGAAGGTGTGCCCGCCGGCACCGCTGGCGGCGGCGACGGCGGGCGACGGCTAGGTGCAGCGGATGAAGCCATAAAGGAACGATAGACCAAATGCAAGAACAAAACAAGAACCAAGTTGGGTTTCAATTCATGGAACTTTTCTGCAGAATTATATCGCTTTGAGAATCCGGTCATTTTCCCGCCAGACCGGGTTCATGGCCTGTTCGCCGCGCTGTGCTATGCTGCGCTGCGGCGTCTACCTCTGACCATCATGCTCACCGTCATCATCCCGACCCACAACAGCGAGCGCGCCTTGGTGCCGACGCTGGCGATGCTGGTGCCGGGGGCGCTCACCGGGACCGTGCGCGAGGTGATCGTCGCCGATGCCGGCTCGTCGGACGCCACCGCGCAAGTGGTCGACGTCGCGGGCTGCGCGATCGTGGTGTCGGATGCGCCGCTCGCGGCGCGGCTCAAGTCCGCGGCCGCGGCGGCGCGCGGAAGCTGGCTGCTGTTTCTGCGGCCGGGCGTCGTGCTCGATGGATCTTGGGTCGAGGAAGCGGCGCGGTCAATCGAGACCGCCGTCCTGCGCGGCACCACGGCGTCGCATGCCGCCGTGTTTCGCCGCGCCCCCGAGCCGGATGAGACGCTGCCACGGCAGATCATCGCGCTCATCGCCGCAGCCTGGCGCGGACCGCATCCGGAGCAAGGCCTGCTGATCAGCCGCGACGCCTATGCGCGGCTCGGCGGCCATCGCGAGGGCGCGGCCGATCCGGAAGCGGAGCTGCTGCGGCGGATCGGGCGCCGGCGCATCGTCACGCTGCGCAGCGCCGCCATGGGTTGGCGCGCGAATAGTTGACAAAGTCAAACAACTGATTGACACTGTCAAGCATCCTCATTCTGCGCAGGTGCCGGACCCATGCGCGCCGCGACCTCGACCGACACACGCGAAGACGCCAACGACGCGATGGACGACCGCGTCGCCGCGGTGCGGCGCTTCTCCCGCTTCTACTCGCGCCGGCTCGGCATGCTGCAGGACGCGTTCCTGCAGACCTCGTTCTCGCTCGCCGAGGCGCGCGTGCTCTACGAGCTCGCCCATCGCGACAAGCCGACCGCGACCGCGGTCGCCGACGCGCTCGGCATCGACCGCGGGTATCTGAGCCGCATCCTGCGCGGCTTCGGCGAGCGCGACCTCGTCGCCAAGACCTCCTCGCGCGCGGACGGGCGGCAGAGCCTCCTGTCGCTGACGGCGCGCGGGCGTCGGTCGTTCGCGGCGATCAACGCGCGCTCGCAGCAGGACGTGGCGGCGATGCTTGGCAAGATTTCCCAGCCCGACCAGGATCGCGTGGTCGCCGCCATGGGAGCGATCGAACGGCTGATCGGCGAGGAGGAGGCAAGGATGCAGACATCCTGTGTGGTGCGCCCGCCGCGCACGGGCGAGATGGGCTGGGTGGTCGCGCGCCACGCCGTGCTGTACGGGCAGGAATACGGCTGGGACGCGAAGTTCGAGGGCCTGTGCGCCGAGATCGTCGCGCAGATGATCTCCAAATACGAGCCGGTGCGCGAGCGCCACATGATCGCCGACATCGACGGCGAGCCGGTCGGCTCCGCCTTCGTGGTGAGGGACTCGGATGAGGCCGCGCGCTTGCGCCTGCTGCTGGTCGAGCCGAAGGCACGCGGCCGCGGCATCGGCAAGCGCCTGGTCGACGAATGCATCGTGTTCGCGCAGCAAGCCGGCTACGCCAGGATGACGCTGTGGACACACAGCTGCCTCGCGGCGGCGCGGGAGATCTACCGCAAGGCGGGGTTTGCGAAGATCGCCGAGGAGCGGCACGCCGAGTGGGGGGTGGAGGTGGTGGGGGAGACGTGGGAGCGGGGGTTGTGATGGGGGACGGATCTTTCTCGAGTCGGTAGACCAACCCTATCTACTCCGATCGAGCCCGGCGATAATCGCAGGCAGGCGCTCGATCACGACGTCGACCTCGTGCGTCGCCGTCGTGTAGAGCGTATGCATGCTCACACCCTGATATTGGTGAATGAGAATGTCGCGCATGCCGGCCATATTGCGCCAGGGAATTTCCGGATAACGCTGGCGGAATTCGTCAGGCACGCGCTTGGCGGCCTCGCCAATCACCTCTAGCGCTCGCATGGCGGCGAACTGCGTCTTCTCGTCTGCTTGGAAGGCTTCGAAGCTCAATCCGGCGACAAACGACTTGAGCTTCCGTGCGTGGTCGAGGATGTCGTAGAGGTAATCACGGAAATCGCGGTCGACAGGACTCACAGCATCACCGCCTCCGACAGGATTCGCGGGCCAATGCGGCGCTTCAAGGCGTCTTTCATCACAAGGTCGACCTTGACGCCGAGGGCATCGCTCAAGTCCTGCTGCAGGCCCGCGACGCCGAAGAGGCCAATCCCTTCGCCGAGGTCGACGACGATATCCAAATCGCTGGCCTCGGTCTGCTGGCCGCGGACGTACGAGCCGAACACACCGATCTCGCGAATGGGATATCGCCGCCGCAAATCCGGTTGGATGCGTCGCAGTTCTCCAATGATTTCGTCGAGCGTCTTCATTGCACTATCCAGGCCAGCGCAGCCCGGAATCGGGGTTCGCCAGCCTGACGGAATAGTAGTCCCGCATTTCGCTTTGCTCAATGCGGGCTACAAACTGGCCTGCCATTGCACGCTGCAAACCAGCGCAGTTCCTCTGCCCCCCGGCGGCGACTCGAACCTCACCCCCCTCACGTCGCCACCACCCCCTCCACATGCGGCCGAAACGTCCCCTTCTCGCTCCCGCAGTCGGGGCAGCGCCAAGTCGGCGGGATGGCGGCGAAAGGCGTGCCCGGGCTGATCGACTGCTGCGGCAGGCCCTTCGCCTCCTCGTAGATGAAATAGCAGCCGCGGCAGATGAAGCTGCGGCGCGGCGCGCCGAGCGGCGGGATCTGCGCGCGCGTGTCGGTACCCCGGCGCACCTT
>DATBZM010000215.1:0-15042 GCA_036513175.1 Xanthobacteraceae bacterium
GAAGCCGAAACGCCCGGCTGTCGCCAAGCGCACGCCGCCGCCGGCCGCGCCGCAGGACGCGCCCGCCGACGCGCCGAGCGCGCCGACCACCGCCGCCGCGCCCGCGGCGCCGCCGGCGCCGCCGCCGATGCAGCAGCCGCAGCAACCGCCAGCCGCAGCGCCATGGCCGATGCCGCGGTAAGGCGGGCGACCCGGTCCAGCAGAAGTGCCGCGGCGCGCGACCGCGCGGCTTGACACCATCGGTCCGACGCCGCTAATCCGGCTGTCTGCGACGGGCGCTTAGCTCAGCGGGAGAGCGTTCCCTTCACACGGGAGAGGTCGAAGGTTCGATCCCTTCAGCGCCCACCAGCCTTCGCTCGCTTCGCGAGCCATGGCTCGGCAAGCCAGCCACCAAAAACTTCGAAGCGAAGCGGGCGAAGGCTGCCGCGTCGAAGGGCGAAGACGGGCGAGTTCAACGAGAGAGCGTTCCCTTCACACAGGAGAGGTCGCAGCTCATGCGCAGCGTGCCGCCCGGCCTTTTCACCATTCGCGGCGTGATGGGCGTGTGTCATCTTCTCGTCGACGAGCGCCGCGACGCCGTGCTGCTCGACACCGGCCTGGTCGGCGAGCCCCTTGAAATCCGCTGGAAGCTCAAGCGCCTCGGTCTCGGCCGGCGCGACATCAAGGCGATCCTCATCACCCACGGCCATCTCGACCATGCCGGCAATCTCGCCTGGGCCAAGGCATGGACGGGCGCGCCGATCTACGCCCATCCGCTCGAGCAGGCGCATATCGACGGCACCTATCCGTACGTCGGGATCAATCGCTGGTGCGGCCGGCTGGAGCGCGCCGCCCGCGCGCTATTTCGCAATGGCCGTCCCGCCGCGATCGACGTGCCGCTCGCCGACGGCGACCAACTGCCGTTGTGGGGCGGACTCACCGTCGTACATCTGCCCGGCCACACGCTCGGTCACTGCGGCTTTTACAGCGCGCGGCACGATCTCCTGTTCAGCGGCGATCTGTTCGCGAGCTATTTCTTCAATGTCCATCAGCCGCCGGCGATTCTCAACAGCGCCCCCGAGCTCATCCCGGCGAGCCTGGCGAAAGCGCAGGCGCTCGATCCCCGCCTGATGGTGCCGCAGCATTACGATGTGCTGGACGGCCTGCTGCACCGGCGCCGCTTCGACCGGCTGATGGCGGCACTGGACCGGCGCAAGCGAAGACGGTCGCCCGGGACGGCTACGCCTGGGACAGGCTGAACTTTCATGAATCATCTTGCTCCTAGGGTGAAATCCCGAGGGCGGCCATCCGCTCGGCGATATCGGCCCGCATCGCCTTGGCGGCCGCAATGTCGGAGTCGCCCGCAGTGCGATTGCCCGTCTTGAGCCTGGCAACGCCGCGACCGAATAGCGATGTTGCGATTTTGGGGTCGATCTTGAGCGCGGCATCATAATCGGCAATCGCCTTGTCGAATTGCCCGAGCTTCAGGTTGACGAACCCGCGGCTGTCGAGCGTATTGGCATCGTCGGGCCGAAGCGCGAGCGCCTGATTGCAATCCGCCAGCGCGGCCTGCAGCCGCCCGATGATGGCACTGTCATAGCAGCGGTTATTGAGCGGCGGTGCGAGCTTCGGATCGAGCCCGATAGCTTGGGTGAAATCGGCGATCGCATGCGCATAGTCCTTCTTGGACTCGTACGCGGTGCCACGGTTGTTGTACGTCGCTGCATATTTCGGGTCGAGCTGGATCGCCTGCGTGTAATCGGCGATCGCCTGGTCGTAGTTGCCCTTGTCCTGGTACGCGTAGCCACGATTGTTGTAGGCCCGTGCATATTTCGGATCGAGCCGGATCGCCTGCGTGTAATCGGCGATCGCCTGGTCATAGCTGCCTTTCTCTTCGTACGCGTTGCCGCGGCCGTTATAGGCAGTCGCATCCGTCGAACCGGCCTTGATCAACGAAGTGCAACTATTGATCCGCTGGTCGATCGAAAAAGCCCCGCCGGTGCTGTCGCAGATTTCCCGCGGGGTCTCCGCGGCTGCGGACGAGCCGATGGTTGCCGCCGCGATGAACGTCGCCGCAGCCAAGCGCAGTCGCATTGTCATGTTCCGTTTCCCGAATTGAGGGTCTGACGATTTGGCGGCGAACCCGGCGATGCTTCCATTGTTCCCGTCCCGCCGATATTGCGGATTTCACGCCTTGGCCCGAAACGCTCCCGCGACGAGCGCCGCATCGAGCCCGGACGGCACCTTCCCGGTCGTCGCATAGAGATATACGGCGGTTTTGAACATCGCGCTCAGCGCAAGCAGGACGATGACCGCCGCCACGCCGTAAAGGACACCGACCGCCATCAGGAAGATGCCGACGAAGCCCATGCTCCCCGCATAGGCGCCCTCGAGCGCGAACCCGACGAAGAAGACCAGAAGCGCCTGCAAGACGAACAGGACACCGATCAGGCTGATGCGAATGTCGCCCGCGATCGATTCGCCCCACTTGCTGCGCAAGATCGCCGACGACCGCCGGACGGCCGTCAAAGGCCCGGTCCGCTCGACTGCGAGAACCGGCAGGACGAGGTAGGTCGCCGCCGCCCAGCCGGTATTGAACAAGGCCCCGATGATCTCGCCGACGATGCCGAGCTTGTCGCTCAGGAAGCCCTCGATCGCGTTGAGCAGCATGCCGACGCTCGCCGCCACCAAGGCCCAGCCGAGGATTTGCGGCAGGCACCCGACCGCGCCATGAAGGCCAGACCGGATCGAGGGATCCTTCCCCGAATAGGCTTCGAGCGTGCAAAAGACCAAAGCCGTGTTGAAGAACACCGCGATCGTGGTCAGCACGTAGAGGACCAGGAAAGCCCCGACGAACATGACGACTTCGCTCCTCCAGTCGGCGCCGAAGTCATCGAAATTCCATCCCGTGAGCGCGTAAAGGAACCCGGTTCCAGCAATCAGGGAGACGGTCATCAGGCCAAGGGCGAGAAAGAGTGCCAGTCCTGATACCGCCGGGAACAGCGCAAGCTTCGGATGCCGCTTGAGAACCGACCAGCTCCCGCGGGCCATCGACCAGCCGCGCGACCAGCGATCCGTTATCCACCCCATCGAATTCGTCCTCTCTTTGCTCGATTATCGGCATGCTGTGCTGCAAGCATCGCAACGCGCCATAGCGCCTCGCCCACATGCGCGAGCTCTACGCGGCCGTGCACCGAGCCGACGACGCGCTCGCACGTAACATGATTTGCGAAAGCCGTGTTGGACAAGTTTGCGTGGTTCGAGCCTGAGCCGCGCTCCGGACCTGTCGTATTGGAGGCAACGGAACATTTCGCATCGATCGGGAACGAACGACCGTCGCGCGACGATGCGGATGCATACCGTCAGGGAATTTGTCGCGGAGCCCTCAGGGAACCTGGCGAAGCGCCAGCCGGTAGAGCAGATCGTGCCCCGACATGGCGTCCGCAAGGAAGCGGTCGAAGGCCTGCACGAGCGCGGGCGCGATCTCGACGAACCGGCCGCCTGCTTTCGTCAGATGCAGGAGACCGCCGCCTTCGGCCTCCTGCAGAATCCGGCGCACTTGCGTGCGTGATACCCCCAAGCGCTTGCCGATGTCGGAATAGAAGATCTCCTCGCGCGCCGCGAGGCCCTTGCGGCCGACAAGCTGCATCAACTTCATGAGAATCGTGATGCCGGCCTCGCGGCGCATGAACTGCATCACGATCGGATTGCCCGCCATGATCTGCGCGCCGTGCGCAAAGAAGCTCGATGCCACGAGGCGCTGCGCCAGCTGGAACGACGGGTCGCGCTTCATGATCCGCGCATATCCGGGCTTTGGAAACAAAATCTGCAAGGGAAGATATTGCGCCACCAGCCAGTCCTGGTCCTGCTCGAGCATCTTCGCGGTCGGCGTCAGGATGCGGACGCGGCGGTCGCGCGGCGACGAGCGGGCCTCGAGATAGCCGGCGTCGACGAATTGCGCGATGAGGCTGTGGATTCGGCGCGGGCTCGACACGTCGTGCACCATCGTCGATTGCGTGACCAGGTGCAGCGTCGGCCAGGTCGCCCGATCGGCCTCGTCGTACCGCGCATGCAGGCACATGATGACGATGAACAGGACGCCCCGCCCCGCCTCGGCCAGCCGGTTCGCGGCAGGATCGAATTCGTAAAGCCCGAGGATCGCCTCCACGAATGCGTCGCGCGCCGCCGGGAGGCGCGGATGCGCCAGGATTTCGTCCGCGGAATGATAGGCCGGGAGATGCTTCAAATCGGGCACTGACATCGGCAGCGGGTCGCTGATGCAGACGCTCAAGTCCTCGGTCAATAGCGCATTCCCGGCAAGCATGCACCGGCTGGGGTATGGCGTAGCAACGGACATTCGACACCCGCATCCGCAAGGGTCGTAGCCAGCCCTCGACTGGCCGAACCGTTTGCTCCGTGGCAACCTCCCTGACCGGCAACGAACAGGGGAGCTGGGCATGGCCACCGTCGGGAACGGCGCATACTCGTACGAACCGGTCGAGAACTGGGCGAAACTCCCACCCGCCTGGTCGTTCAAGGAAATCGGCGGCGTGGGCGTAGACAAGAACGACAACGTCTTTGTCTTCAACCGCGGCGAGCATCCGATGATCGTGTTCGACCGCGACGGCAACTTCCTGCGCTCATTCGGCGAAGGGCTCTTTCCCCGCGCGCATGGCGTGTTCATGGCGCCCGACGACACGGTCTGGCTCACCGACGATGGCGACCATACGGTGCGCCAGTGCACGCTGGACGGAAAGGTCCTGCTGACGCTGGGCATTCCGGGCAAGCCGGCGCCGTACATGAGCGGCGAGCCGTTCCATCGCTGCACCCACACGGCGATGTCGCCGCAGGGCGACATCTACGTGTCGGACGGCTACGGCAACTCGCGCGTGCACAAGTACGCACCCAACGGCAAGCTGCTGTTCTCGTGGGGTGGGCCCGGAAGCGATCCGGGCGAGTTCAACATCGCGCACAACATCACCTGCGATGCCGACGGCTGGGTGTATGTGGCCGACCGCGAGAACCACCGCGTCCAGGTGTTCGACGGCAACGGCAAGTACGAGACGCAGTGGAACAACCTGCATCGCCCGTGCGGCCTGTTCATGCCGCCGGGCAAATGCCCCGTGTGCTACATCGGCGAGCTCGGTCCGGTGCAGCCGGTCAACCGCCATGTGCCGAACCTCGGCCCGCGCGTCACCATCGTCGACCACACGGGCAAGCGCATTTCGCGGCTGGGCGGGCTCGGGCCGGGCCTCGGCCCGACCGAATTTCTGGCGCCGCACGGGCTGGCGGTGGACAGCCGCGGCGACCTCTATGTCGGCGAGGTGTCGTGGACCACCTGGCCGCAAACCTTCAAGGAGCCGCGACCGGATAATCTGCGCTCGCTGCACAAGTTCCGGAAAGTGGGATAGGAGCGCGCCACCCTATTGGCTCGATGCCGCAGCGCGGGCGAGATCATCGCGCACGATCCGGCCGCCCTTCATCACGAACTTCACGCGCTGCAGCTCGGTGATGTCGGTGAGCGGATTGCCGGAGACCGCGATGATGTCCGCATACTTGCCGCGCTCGATCGATCCGATCCGGTCCTGCCATCCCAGCACGGTCGCGTTGAGCATCGTTCCCGCCTCGATCGCGCGCGCGGGCGCCATGCCGGCGCGCTTGACCAGCGCCTCGAACTCGATCGCCTGCGCGCTCCCGTGCGGATAGGGCCCGCCGTCGGCGCCGCTGCCGATCATGATCGGCAGGCCCTTGGTCGCAACCGCCATCGAGATCGCGCGGGTGACGAGCGGAATCATCCGGTACTTGCCGCCAGTATTGCGATCGTCGTCGTCGTTCATGGACGGCACGGTATAGCGCGTGAAGGTCGGATCGAAGAAGAGCCCCTTCGCGACCATCGCGTCCGCCTGCTCTTGGCTGAGGGTGAGCCCGTGCTCGACGGTGTCGCAGCCCGCCGCGATGGCGTTCTGCAGGCCTTCCCCGCCGTAGACGTGGCAGGCGGCCTTGTGTCCGAGACGGTGGGTCTCGTCGATCAGCGCCTGCAAGACGGGCAAGGGATAAGTCGTCACGTAGCTCACGTCGCCATTGGCGAGGAACGTGTAGTTGCCGCCGGGAAAGAGCTTGATCCAATCGACCCCATGCGCGATGTGCTCGCGCACGGCGGCGACGGCCTCCTCGACCGATTGCACGCGCACGGCCGTCAGCGGCGTCGCCGCGCTCGCCTGCGCGGTGCCGGCCCAGATGATCCCGCGGCCCGACACCTGGAAACGGGGACCTTCGAGGAGCCCCTGGTTGATCGCATCGCGCATGTCGACGTCGGCATAGCCGTTGCCGTGCGAGGTGAGGTCGCGCGCCGCCGTGAAGCCCGCGTGCAGATCGAGCTGCACGTTATGGACGGCGATGAGCGTCGATGCCTCCCGCGACATGCCGGGCTTGGGATTCTCGAACATGTGGGTGTGCGCATCGATCAGGCCGGGAAGCACGGTCTCGCGGCCGAGATCGATCACCTCGGCGCCGGCCGGGATGGCCACCTGCGCGGCCGGGCCGACCGCGGTGACGCGATCGTCGCGGATCAGCACGACCTGGTCGGTCAGCATTTGTCCGGTCCGGCTGTCGAACAGCCGCCCGGCCCGAATTGCGATCGGGCCGGATGGCTGCGGGCATTGATACGAGCCGCCGTTGGCGCCGAAGCACGGTTGCGGGCCCGCCCCACGCCACGGGCGTCCCGGCCCTGCTTCCTGCGCCGAGAGCGCCGTCGCCAGGACGAGGCTGCCGAGCACGATCGTCGCCAGTGCCGACCTTGATCTCATCGCGTTTCCTTTCCCGAGCCGGTCGCCGCAAGGGCCACCGCGTTCTCCTCACCGAGCATGGAGTGCGAGGTCCAGTTGATCCTTCGCGGTCTGGTTCGACGGATCGAGGCGGAGCGCCTTGCGGTAGTCGACGATTGCCCTGGCCCTGTTGAGGACTCCATCATAGGCAATACCACGGTTGAGATAGGCATCCGCATCACGTGGGTCGAGCGCGATGGCGCGGTTGCAATCGGCCAGTGCCCGCGCGTAGTCGCCGTCCGAGCTATAGGCGATGCAGCGGCGCTTGTAGGCGGTCGCGCGCTTCGGATCGAGCGCTATGGCGCGCGTGCAGTCGGCGACGGCAGTTGGCGAGGCGCTCCCGGCCGTCGTGCCCGCGATGCACTGCTCGAGCGCGGCGGCGGCCGGCGGCGATTGCGCCAGAGCGGCGACGTTCGCGGCCGGCGCGAACGCGCAGGCCGCCAGCCTCACGACGACCAAAATCCGGTTTGCTTGCATGGCCTCTCCCTCGAACAGAATCCTGCGGGTGACGTTCATGGGCGATGCGGTCACGTCTGCAGCGAGATGTCGCAGACGAGCCCGTGCGGACCCCAGTCGTAGCGCACCTCGCCCGTGAGCTGGCTGATCATCTGCTTGACGATCCGGCCGCCAAAGCCCTGCCGCGTCGGCTCTCGCACGGCCGGCCCGCCGGTCTCGGTCCAGCGCAGGTCGAGCCGCCCACTGGCCGCGTGTGTCCAGTGCAGGTCGATGCGGCCGTCGGGCAGCGACAAGGCCCCGTACTTCGCCGCATTGGTCGCCAGCTCGTGCACGACCACCGCAATGGACTGGGCGACGTTCGGCTCGAGCAAGACCTGCGGTCCGTCCAATCGCACGCGCTTTTCGCCCGTGCCCGAATAGGGCGCGAGCTCCTGGGCCGCGATGGTCGACAGCTCGGCGCCGATCCAACGGGTCTCGACGAACAGCGAGTGGACGATCGCGAGCGCCCGGATGCGTCCTTCGATCGCCTGCTTGAGGCCTTCCAGCGTGTCGGACTGCGAGAGCTTGACGGTCGCCTGCACGGCCGCCAGCAGGTTCTTGCTGCGGTGCTCGGCCTCGCGCGCCAAGGTCGCAATTTGCTCCTGCGCCCGCTTCTGCTCGGTGATGTCGCGGGCGATCTTCGAGGCTCCGACGATCGTGCCGTCGGCGTTCTTCACCGGCGACACGGTCAGCGACACGACGATCCGGCTGCCGTGCTTGCCCTGCCGCACCGCCTCGAAATGATCGATCCGCTCCCCGCGCCGGATGCGCGTCAGGATCGTACGCTCTTCGTCCTGGCGATCGTGCGGAATGACGATCGTGATCGGTTGGCCGACCGCCTCGGCGGCGGTGTAGCCGAAAATCCGTTCCGCGCCCCGGTTCCAGCTGGTGATGATGCCGTCGAGGTTCTTGCTGACGATCGCGTCCTCGCTCGACTCGACGATGGCGGCGAGCCAGCTCAGTCCCTGCTGGCTGTCGCGCAGCGCCGCCTCGATCCGCTTGCGCTCGGTGATGTCGATGCCGGTCGGATGCAGGAACACGACCGCCCCCGACGCGTCGCGAATGGGATGCATGGCAAAATCCACGACGCGCTCGCTGCCGTCGGCCATCCAGTAGCGGAGCTCCTCGCGGAAGACGGCTCCCGCCGCCGCCTGCTCGATCGCAAAGCGGATCCTCGCCGTCACCTGCTCCGAACCGCGCCACCAAGGCGTATCCCAGAATGGCCGGTCGAGAACCTGCTCGCGCGTGTAACCGCACCCTTCCACCGCGAGCTCGTTCACGTCCCGCACATAGCCTTGCAGGTCCATGATTCCGGCAAAGATGCCCGACTGGTTGAAAATGGCCTTGAACTTCGCGGCCGTGCCCAGATGGTCGCGCAAGAGCGCCGATTGCCGCGCGAGCAGCGTCTTGAGCTCCGTGACGTCGCGATTGACCTCGAGCACGGTATCGTCGGCGAGCAGCTGCATCCGGCTGTCGACGATGACGTCCCGCCCGTCCTTGCAGACATGGCGCAGCTCGCCCGACCAACGACCTTCGTCGGCGAGCCGCGCCCGCAGCTCGCCGAAGGCGACGGGAAATTGCGTTCGCAACAGCGCGTGGCTGTTGCGCCCGATCGCCTCGTCGGCCGCAAACCCGTAGAGCTGCTCTGCTCCGGCGTTCCAGAATTCGATCGGGCCATCGAGACGCCACGCCAGCATCGGCTCGTAGGACAATCGCAACAGATCGGCCAAACGCTCCGCGCGCTCATGCGTGGACTTGGTGTCGGCAGCCTCGCGTCCCATCCCTTAACTCGTTTCGCGCCGCACAACGGGCATTGGGTTTTGACCCCTGAGCCCTTCCGCGGCAACCTACCACTAAACCGGGCGCCGGACCTTAGCACTAAGTCTCGCCGCCGCCTGCCACCCCGATCGCCTTCCAAGCCTTTGATCTTGCTGCCGCCGGCCTGCCAACAAGAGCCGCGTCGGCATGTCCAAGAGTGTTCCCCATTGCATCAACGACAAACCGCCGGCGCGGAATAGGCCGATGACCTGGCGTACCGCGTCAGGACTTGCGCGCGGCCTCGCGCGGGCATTGCGATCGACCGGCGCTGGCGCAACCGTGGCGACCGCGCTACCTTCTCCGGCACTTCATTGTCGCGGCGCACTCACGCTCGTTTGGGTGAAACCATGATCGAAGGAGAACCTCATGCGGCAAGCTCCGCTTGGCATCGCCCCAATTCTCATCGCGCTGGGCTGTCTTACGACAATATGTCTGGCGCAATCGCCCCCACCCGCCTGCTCCGGCGAGGTTTCCACCTGGAATGAATGCACCGGCACGCAGGACCTCAAGGACGGCAGCAAATATGCCGGCGAGTTCCGCAATGGGCAATTCGACGGCAAAGGCACGCTCACCTGGAAGGATGGCGACCAATATGTCGGCGATTTCAAAGCCGGCATCCGCAACGGTAACGGAAGCGTGACCTTGGCAAAGCTGGCCAAGTTCAGCGGGCGTTGGGTCGACGGCAAATATGTCGGACCCTGACGGCTTTGGCGCAAGACGGTCCCGCACCGCGCCGGGCGCGATGCGGGCCATGTGAACCGGCATGCCTGTCAAACCCGGATTTTTCCGGGCGACGAGGCCGAGCTCACTTGATCAGAAACGCCTCTTTCTTGAGCTTGCCGGCCTTCATTTCGTCGCGCATCCAGCGCGGCGTCGCGCCGCGGCCCGCCCAGGTCATCTTGGGGTCCTTGCGGCTGCGGTATTTGGCGGGAACCTTGCGGCCTTTGAGGGAGGAACCGCGCGGACGGCCGGGCTTGCGGCCAGGCTTGGCGCCGTTGCCGGTATGGGTTCCGGTCAGGCGCGACAGCTGCTTTTGCAGCTCGGCGGCCTGCTCGCTCAGGGTGGTCGTAATGGTGTCACGCAGATCGATCAGCGCTTCGATTGACATCTTGGCAAGGTTTCGAGGACGGGCCATCAGAATCTCCTGTGAATCAACGACTCTCTATACGCCTATACAAAGACTTTGGCAAAAAAACCAGGGTTGGGTTGACGTGGTGTGAATTTCCAAGGTCGTATAACCGCTCCGTTACCACCAAACTGTGCATATGACGAAAAAGCCGCAGTCCGACCATTTCGATGGCCGCCGTTTCTTCAACCCGACCTTGCCGAAAGGCTTTGCCCATTCACGGCGCGAGGTCCTGAAAATGCTGCGCGAGCCGCGCAGCCCGTGGCCGGCCTGGGTCGAGAATCGCGGCGTGCCGCGCCTCAACGAAAAGCTCGGCGCCGACGAGATCGCGATCACTTTCGTCAACCACGCGACCTTTCTCATCCAGACCGGCGGCGTCGCGATCCTGACCGATCCGATATGGTCGGAACGCGCGAGCCCGTTTCGCCGCATCGGTCCGAAGCGGGTGCGCGCGCCCGGCATCGCGTTCGACGACCTGCCCGCGATCGACGTCGCGCTCATCAGCCACAATCACTACGATCACCTCGACATCGCGACGCTCGCGCGCCTGCGGCGGCGTTTCGCTCCGACCGTGCTTGCCGCCGCCGGCGACGGCCGGCACATCGCGCCGCTCGGGTTCACGCACGTGCACGAGCTCGATTGGTGGGAGCAGGTCCGCTTCGGCGACACGCTCGCCGTCACCTTCGTGCCGGCGCAGCATTTTTCCGCGCGCGGTCTGTTCGACCGGCAGAAGAGCCTGTGGGGCGGGTATGTGATCGAAAGCCGCGGACGCCGCATCTATTTCGGCGGCGACAGCGGATATTCGACGCATTTCGCCGACATCAGGAGCCGCCTCGGCTCGCCCGACATCGCGATGCTCGGCATCGGCGCCTATGAGCCGCGCTGGTTCATGCGGCCGGTGCACATGAATCCGGCCGAAGCGGTGCGCGCTCACCGCGACCTGGGCGGCCGGCACAGCATCGGCATGCATTTCGGGACGTTTCAGCTGACGACAGAAGCGATCGATCGGCCGCAAACGGATCTCGGACACGCGCTCGCCGTAAGCGGCATTGCGGAAAGCGAATTCATCACCCTGCACGAAGGCGAAACCCGGATATACTGAACGTTTAGTGCCGCAATTCCGGGGGGCCATCGTGCGGGAGAGATGGAAGCAGGCAGGCCTGATTTTTCTCAGCTTGCTCGCGCTGGTGATCGTCTTGAAGGCTTGCACGACGACGCTGATATGGGCGCACAACAATTCGCTCTTCATCGGCTATGCCGTATTGGGGATCGTCACTTTCCTCACCTATCTTGCATCCGTGCGCTGGATCGAGCGACGTACGGTGGCAGAATTCACTCTCCCGCGCAGCTTGTCGGAGCTTGCGGACGGCGTGGCGACCGGGCTCGCACTGTTTGCGAGCGTGATCGGCGTCCTCTGGGCTGTCGGCGTCTATCAGCCGCAGGGATGGGGGTCCGCGGGCGAGCTTGGTCTCGCCGCCATGTTCTGGCTCTTCATCGGCGTCGTGGAGGAAATCTTGTTTCGGGGACTGGTGTATCGGCTCTGCTGCGCGGTGCTCGGAACCTGGGGTGCGATCGTGGTGAGCGGATTGGCCTTCGGCCTCGTGCATGGAATTGACCCGGGCGCGACCGCGAGCGCCTTGGCGTCGGTGGCACTTGCGGGGCTCATGCTCGGCGCGGCGTTCGCGCTCAACGGCCGGCTCTGGTTGCCCATCGGCATCCATGCCGGCTGGAACTTCGCTGAGGGCTCGCTGTTCGGCACCGCGGTCTCGGGACAAAATCTCGGCGCCAGTCTCATCGAGGCGAAAGTCGCCGGTCCAGAGCTTCTGACCGGGGGACGTTTCGGGCCAGAAGCCTCGCTCGTCTCCGTGATCGTCTTGCTCGTCGCGACAGGCTTCCTGGTGTGGCGCATCGCGGCGCTGCAGCGCGTCGAGCCGCCGATCTGGCGCGCCGGAAAGGCTGCGCCGTCGTCCGGCGGCGCGTAGCACTGCGGCGCCCTACGCCATCACGTCGCCCTCAATCACCGCACGCCGCGACCTTGCCGCCGTCATTGCAGATGCATTGCGGCCAATCCTTGCTGTGCGCCGGCCCATAGAGGCAGTTGTGCTTCGCCTGCCGCACCACCGCGTCGGACACGCACCCGGTCCCGGGTGCCCATTGCGAGCCCTTGGGGCACACCGGGGCCGGGCCCTGGGCGAAGGCCGACGCCACCACGACGAGGTAAGCCGCAGTCGCGGCGGCGAGCGCCGCATGAACGTTTATTCGCCGCTGCATTGATCTCTCCATTTTGCGTTCGCCGGCCTTCAAATGCAGCTCAGGTCGAGCAGGCGCACCCAGCCGGCGGATTTGTGCGTGTTGTCGTCCTTCACGTAGACCCACGAGTTTCCCGCATCGTCGACAAGACCGTGCAGGATGGTGACCGAGGCATTGGGAATGGCGCGCACCACCGCGTCGTTCGGCTTGTCCCGCACCGCGAGCGCCTCGGCCGAGCACGAGACGCCAGTAATGTCCTTGATGTACTTGAGCTTTTGCGCGCGCGTCTCGGCATGCGCAGCGCCGAGGCCGGCGAGCAGCAGGCCCAGAAGCGCGAATGAGGTTCTCATGGTGTCCCCTTGGTGATCAACATGTCGCCGCGCAAGAACAACTGATCCCTGCCGACGCGCGAGGCGAGATCTCCACCCATGACGCGACGCGCGCGGCAGACGGCAGGACTGCGGGCACAGCGGACGCCGCGAGATAGTCCCGCCGCGGAACATAGCCAGGACGCGGCCGCGGCCGCGGCCGCTGTACAATATTGCTCGTATTTGGATTGCTCATATTTGGAAAAGATTGCGTGTATTGTTCACGTGATGTGCTTCGTCTGATCCAGCCGCGAATGGCGGCGACCGTGGCAAATGCCGACGTCGAGCGCCTGATCGGAGGCGCTCCACGCCTATTTGCCGAGCGTCTTCCACACGCCGTGCGCGGTCGCGACGACGCGCGTGCCGACCACGAGCTCGCCGCTCATGAACACCACCGAGCGCGTCCGCCGCACCACCCGGCAGTGCGCCTCGACGAACTCGCCGATCTGCACGGCATCGACGAAATGCATGTCGAGCTGCACGGTCGCCTGCGGCTGGCGCTCGTTCGCGTACCAGCAGGTCATGCCCATGGCGCGGTCGGCGAACGTCATCAGCATGCCGCCCTGCACGATGCCGCGGCGGTTGTGATGCTTCGGCTCGGCGCGGAAGGCATAGCGATAGGCGTCGCCGTCCGGGCGCGACCAGAACGGGCCGACGAGGCCGATGAAGCCTTCGTCCCGGTAGGGCTCCCAGCCGGCGGCCGCGGGATCGAGCTCCGCCGGTTTTGCCGCAACGGCGTGCTGGTCGCTATCCGACATCTGATCGCCTCAAGCACAAGCAAATCGCCGGCGCGACACGCGCCGGCGGAAGCTTCGACATCGTCAGATCACTGCGCCGCCGCTGGGAATGCCGGCAATTTATCAACGTCGCGCGCATCGTGCTGGATGATGACGGTTGCGTGCAGGTTGGCCTCGATCTTCTTGAGGCGCTCCAGCGACGCGATCGTCTCGGCGCGATTGTAATTGAACCAGGGCACGCCGTCGCTTTCGTAGTTCTCGCGGAAGTGCGCCGCATCGCCCGTGATGATCAGGTTGCTCTTGGCGAGCTTCACCAGCAGGCTGTGGTGGCCGGGCGTGTGACCGGGCGTCGCCAGCATGATCACGCTGCCGTCGCCGAACACGTCCTTGTCGGTCGCGACCGGCTCGACCTTGCTCTCGCCTTTCGCCCAGGCCTCGAACGGCTTGTAGTTGACGCCTTCGGCCGGGTGCGGGCTCGTGATCGCGTCCCAGTCGCCCTTGCCGATCAGCAGCGTCGCGTGCGGAAACGAGCCGACCTGGCCGGTATGGTCGGCGTGATAGTGGCTGATGCCGACATATTTGATCTGCTCGGGCTTGATATTGAGCTTGGCGAGCTGGTCGACGATGCTCACCTTCGGCGCCACCTTGGGCGTGGTCATCGCATGGCCCGTATCCCACAACAGATATTCATCGCCGTGCTTGATCACGTAGCAGCTGTAGACGAACTGGCGCTTCATATCGCCGTACGCAAATGTATCCGAGAACCGCTGGTTGACGGCCACGGGCTCCTGCGGCGTGCCGCAGTCGAGACGGGTGATTGAGATGTCGGCGGCCGCCTGCGCGGACGCCGCAAAAACGAGTGCAGCGGCACCGGCCGCGAGCATGGTCGATATCCGATTCATTAGCTTCCTCCCTTGAACGCGATTCCTCTGATTAAGGCGCGCGGATGCTAGCGAATTTCCACTCCCCCCGGAAGTGCGCGCGCGAGTCATCGTCCGCGCAGCGCCCGCGACATCGGCGCAGTCTCGTCCTTGCGTCGCGCCGCAAACGCGCAACCCAATTCGCGTCGGCCGCGACCGTGCGTCAAAGGCCCGGTTGGATGACCGGCATGGCCGCAACGATGCCGGGCGACGCAACGTAGGGAATCTGCGGGGGCGCGCGGCGCGCGGGCACCTTGGCGCCCTCGCCTTGGCTCGCCGCCACGTGGACGAGGTCGTAGAGATACATGCGGCAGGCGAGCGCGCGGTCGTGGCTCGCCCACAGTCGCGGCAGGATCTCGACGCAGCGTCCGCCGCGCTCGCGCAGGCGCACGAGCCCCGCGGCTTCGGCGGTGACCAGCAGACGGCGCACGTGCGTGCGCGAGATGCCGAACCGCTCGCCCGCGTCGCCGTACGGCAGCGCCGCGGAGAGCGCGTCGCCCGTCGCGAGGGCCGCCTGCAGCAGCG
>DATBZM010000216.1:0-2147 GCA_036513175.1 Xanthobacteraceae bacterium
AGGCGCCGCCGACCTCTACGGCCAGGCCTTGCACGCGCTGGAGGAGATTGACGACGAGCTGCCTGACCGCGAGGACCAGGCCGGCGTGCTGCTGGTTGCGCGCTGCGAGGCTCTGTTGGCCGCCGGTGACGTGGCTTCGGCGGCAGGTGCGGTATCCAAATTGCGGGAAGCGACGGTCAATTCGCCGCGACTTGCGGCGTGGGCTACGTGTTTCGATGGCCAGCTGTCGATGCTCATCCATCCCGAGCGACTGGACGAGGTTGAAACCGCTTTGGGCTTGGCCGCCCAAAAACTAGCCGAATTAGACGACGCCGCAGGCGAAGCCAACGCCCACACCGTCCGGGCCGCGTGCCTGGCCCGCCTCGGCAGAATCGGCGACGGCGAAATCGCGCTGGACGACGCCCTGACGGCAGCCCGGCGCGCGCGTGATCACCGCCGGGTCAACGCGGTGCTGGCCGGCGCGCCACTTGCCGCGCTGTGGGGCCCGAACCCGGTCCCGCGTGCGGGCGGGCGGTGTCTTGATGTGGTGCGACTCTTGCGAATCACGACCGATTCGCCGGCGGTCGAAGCGACATCGACGCGGTGCCAGGCCGTGTTGGAGGCCTTCCGGGGACGCGCTGAGGCGGCCCGACGGATGATCGACTCCGCCCGCCGCACGGTCACCGAGCTCGGCCTGCGCCATGCCCTTCTGGAAGTTGAGCAGTTTGCCGGCATTGTCGAGCTGATCGTCGACGACCCGACTGCCGCAGAGCCGCATTTCCGCCAGGCCTACAACGGCTTTCGCCGAATGGGCCTCGACGCCGACACCGCCGAGACTGCTGCGCTGTTGGGTCGCACATGTCTCGCGCTCGACCGAGACACCGAGGCCGACGAATTGTGTTTGGAGAGTGAGCGACTCGCGGGCCATGCTTTGAAGGCGTCTATCGCTTGGCGGACTCTCCGGGCGCGGTTGCTTTCGCGCGGCCATGAACACGGCGAGGCTCGGCGGATCGCCGAGGCCGCCGTTGCCCTGGCCGAGCGCACCGACGCATTGGTCGATCACGGCGATTCCTGTCTAACGCTGGCGATGGTTTTGGGCGGTGCCGGCGATGCTGCGGGTGCACGCATCGCTGCCGAGCGGGCCGTCGATCTGTATGAGCGGAAAGGGGCTGCGGCACTTGCGGAGAGAGCACGTCGCATCCTTGGCGAGCCGGATCTCCCGTCGGTCCCTGCGCCACCCGAAGCACCGCCGGTTGTCGAACTCGACAATGCCTGCATACGCGCCGGCAAACGCCTGGCGGCTGCGATTAATCGCGGGGCTTTCGACGAGTACGAGCAGCTACATGCGCCAAACGTGTTCAGCGAGAGCCGCCGAAAGGCGGTCGGCTTTACGCAGGCTGCCGTCGCGATCGTCCCACCGGAAAACTGGGCACATGAAGTTAGGCGCGTTCTAGGGGCGAGCGGCGTGCGCCTCACCGCGCACGATATCGCCGTGCGAGGCGAGCGCCTGGCTCTCACTCGAGTGGTGGTGGGCACTGCCGACGCGAGCCCCGGGGCGCCGCAGGATGAATTTCTCGAGATATACGGCATCGACGAAGAGGGTCGAATCTCCCTGCAGATCTTTTTCGACCTCGAAGACATGGAAGCTGCGATCGCCGAATTCGACGCCGCGCACGCCCGGTTCGAGCAAGAGGCACACCGGCCGGCACGGCGGCTGGAAAATGCGGCAAGCCATGCGTCCGCGCGGCACTCGGCGCACTTCGCAGCCCGCGACTGGGATGCGCTCGCGAAGGTACTTGCCGACGACATCCTTATCGACGATCGCCGGCGGCCCGTAAACGCAGGGATCAAGCGCGGTCGAGATGACGAGATCGCAAACCTGCGGGCGGTCGCCGACGTCGGGATCACGTACACGGCGTTCGTCGTCATCGCAGCCCGCGGAGAGCGCCTCATCCTCACGCGCGCCTCGGTCGGCGGTGTCGGGTCCGCGGAGTTCTCTATGGATCAGCTGAGCGTCGTCGAAATCAACTGCGACAACCAGATCGCGGCAATTGTCGTGTTCGACCTCGAAGACTTCGACGCAGCCATCGCGGAGCTCGACGCCCGGTATGTCGCAGGAGAAGCGGCCGCCCATGGGCGCACGTGGTCGGCGATCTCTGGCAGCTACG
>DATBZM010000217.1:0-15494 GCA_036513175.1 Xanthobacteraceae bacterium
CGGTATCGGTCGGCAATACAAGTGCGGCCTTTCCTGCCGCGATCCGGTCGTCGACACGCCGCAGCTCGCGCGCGAAATCGGTCGACGGGGGTGAAGCCGCGATCGACGCCGACACGCACGCCTGCGCGAGACTCATGGGTACGTCGGGGCCGTCGGGGACGTCTGCGCCGGCTGGGGATGCGGCTCCGCCAGATAGGGAAAGACCTTGAGGAATTCGACGTCGTTCTTGAGCGGATTGGGCGGCGTCTTTGGCACGATCGGCGCCGCGTCCCACAACGATTGATCGTTGAGCAGCTCGACCGAGTACTTCTTGCCCTTGATCTCGGCGTCCATGTCGAGGAATACCGAGAGGAAGCGCGTCGCCACCTGGTCCTCCAGGCGGCGGCCGAACGGCCAGGTGCCGGTCGTGTCCATGTCGATCGAGTTGACATTGGGGATGAAGATCTCGACGGCGCGGCGCAGCGGAATGTCGAGGCCCTTCGGATTCCACGTGTCGTCGGGCATGCGCAGGTCCTGAAACAGCACCTTCTTGACGCGCGGGAACGCGGTCAGCACCGAATGCTCGAAGCGGTGCACCGAGACCGGCGAGTTGTCGTGGTCGAACGAGCACTTGAGGCCGAGCGCCGAGACCGACGGCCCGAAACCCCAGCCGAGGTGCGCGAGCCGCTTCACGAAATGCGGCGCCAGCCAGAAATTGTTGGCGCCCATCTGCCGGCTGTCCTCGCGCTCGCTCAGGGCGGCGTCCGCGAACGCCTGCCCGTCGGTGTCGACCAGCTTGTATTGCTTGAGCTCGTCGTCGAGCTCGAGCAGCCCGACGAGATCGAACGGCCGTTCGATCCAGAACGGCTCGTCCGGGATGCTCTCGACCTTGTGCGCCGCCTTGCGCACCCAGCTCTCGCCCCAGGCGTTGACGACGCGGTGGTCGTTCGGCGCATCGGTGAGGTAGGCGAGCGGAATCTCGAGAATGATCGCGTTGACGTTCTTGCCGGCCTGGGCGTCCTGGCCCGAATAGACGAAACGAAAATTGCCGTCCGCGTCCTTCTTGAACTTGTTGCCCGTCCAGCTCCACGGCCCCGGCGGCAGGTCGAGCTTCACGCCGCGGCCGAGCATGGGATTCTTCGGATCGTAGTTGAAGAGGTCGTTGCCTTCGAGCTCGAGAAACGTCTTCGGGATCGGCAGCTCGCGCGCCTCGGGCATGGTATGCGGCACGTGATAGAACTGCGGCGCGTAGTTGATCGAGCGGAAGAAGCCGGGCAAGTCATTGAAAAAGGCATCGTCGCGCCCGCCCACATAGATCTTGATGGGATGGCCGCCAGGCGACTGCAAGGTGAGGCTGGTATTGGTGTCGATCAGCTTGGAAAAGGCGCCGCCCGGAAAGCCGATGAACTTGACCATGGCGCGGTTGTTCGGATCGATCGTCACGCGCACTTCCGCGGGCTTGAGCGTGCTCGCGTATTTTTTCTTCACGTCGTCGAAATAGCGCAGCAAGCCGGCAAGGCTCTGGTCGTCCTCGTTACGCTGGATGCGCCGGTCCGGCGCGATGCGGATGCGATAGAGCAGGTCGCTGTCGAGCGTGCCGGCGATGGGAACCGCCGCGAAGGTCAACGCGATCACGACCTTTTCGCCGCCATCGCGATCATCGCTGGGAAATCCGAAGATGTCGTAGAGATCCGCGGCGCTGACCTCGATGTCGGAAAAGATCGAATTGACCGCGTTGGGATCGTTGTGGTCGGCCATGGCAATCGCTCCTTGGGCCGGCGTCGGTATCAAACAACCTCAAATAGTAGTCTCTCAGGGATCGCTCATAAATGCAACTGCCCGATCGCCGTCGCACGGGCCTATTCGGCCATGTCGTCGTCGGCCAGCATGCGCAGGGCGGCGCCTTCCATGTGGTCGTACTGGCCAGCTTTTGAGCGACCACAGGAAGGCGGCGGCCTTAGGAACTCTCGGTCTCGATGCACGGTGAACATTCAGTTGATCTTCTGGTCCGCACAGATCGCCGCAAGCGTCCCGGCATTCGGGCAATAATCCTGCCAATCGAACTTCGCCGGGCCCCGGCTCAGGTCATGCTGGCAGGCTCGCTTGTTTTCGCAGAGCGAACACGCCCGTTCCAGATCGCGCATGACCTGCGGCTGATCCCGCTCGAGCTCGGCCGCGTCGAGCCCGAGCACCGCGGCGCGCCGCACCACCAAGTCGGCCGCGTCGGGCCACTTTCCGGCCAGTACTCGCAGGTCGCCGGCGTCGACGCCGATATCGTGCGCGACCCGCCGGAGTTCGTCGCTGCCGCAGTCAGTCAAACCCGCGAGCGTGGCAGCGTGCTCGCGCCATCTTCTCCACCGATCGGCGAGACGGCCGAGCATGCTGCGGCTGTCGTTGGCAGCTGCCATTGCGGTCATCACGACCTCCTGTGTCGTGGCGCCGGCCGCGCTCGCATGCCGCCGACGCCGGGTTTGACGACTCGTCATGCGACCAGCGGGCGCAGCGCCGGATGGTCGTGGACGAAGGTGAGCCGCTCGGCGAGCGCATCGAGTCCGAAGACATGACCGGCGCGCTTGGCGATCAGGTAGACGAGCACGCCCGCATAGACGAGGTGATAGTCGAGCAGGAAGTTGTTGGCGTTCTCGATGTAAGGGAAGTCCATGTGCGCGGTCCAATAGGTCAGCATCAGCACGATGCCGAAGGCGGCGCTGACGCGGACGATCAGGCCGACGGCGAGCGAAAGCCCGATCAGCAGATGCCCGTACGAGACGAAGAACGTCATGATCGGCGCGACGGAAGGCGTCGTGAACACCGCATAGGCGTCATGGAACGTCTTGGTGTGGCTCAGGAAGCCGACCACGCTGAAGTGCGGATCGAACACCTCGTGCGAGGCCGCATAGAGAAAGGTCCAGGCCATCGCGAGACGGAAGTAGAGCGCGATGGATCGGTCGAAGGTGGAGGAAACGGGAGCAGACATGGTTCTCACTTCTGAGTGTTTGCGTTGGAAGGACTTACGCGTTCATCTGGCGCAGCGCGGGACGGTTGCGCGGCGCGACCCGGCGGGAGTTCGGCAGCTCGATCACCGGGACCTTCGATTCGGTGATGGCTTCGGCCGAGAAGCCGTGCTCCTCGCCGACCTCGAGGCCGAACACGTCGCCCGCGAGGTAGAACGCGCCGATCTGGCGGCGGCCGTCGGCCAGGCCCTTGGACGTCCGCACCGCGCCGCTGACGATCTTGCAGGCGCAATCGGCCGGCTCCCCCTCGCCGTAGATTTCGCCGTTGCGCCGAAAGGTCATCGGCGCACCCATCATCTCGATCGGGCTGGTGAGCGAGTGCATCGGCGGAGCCGGCCGCGCGTCGCGCCGCTCGCTCTGGGTCGAGGAAACGCTCCGGAGGTTCGGCTGCATCGGCATGGCGGGGCTCCGCGCTCAAAATGACGCGCCATTGATACGGGTTGAGCGGAGAGGCCGAAATTCAGATAATCAACCTAAGGGATTTCCCGTAAGTGGAAGGGCTCCCAGGGCCGCCCTTCGGCGGGCTCTTTCGGCAAGGCGCATGGTGCATGCGAACGTGACGTCGATCGGCAAGAGCTGGGGAAGCTTGACGCGCGACGCATTGCGCCAGCGCGCGGCTGTCTACGCGCTCTCCCTGGCGCTGGTCGCCATCGCCTTTGCGCTGAGATTGTTGCTGGCAGAGGCGCTCGGCAACCAGGCGCTCTATCTCTTCCTCGTCCCGCCGGTGCTGGTCGCCGGCATCGTCGGCGGATGGGGTCCAGTTCTGATGGCGACGCTCGTCTGCCTCGTGGTCCACCTCTATGCAACCGGCGAATACGCCGTGCTGCTCACGCCCGGAGCGCCGGATTTTCTCGGCGTCACATCGCGCGCCAGCACCTTCACGGCACTTGGACTGGGCATTGCCTGGCTCGGCGAGCGCCTGCGCACGACGGTCCAGCAATCAAGCGCGCGCGAGGCGCATCTCGAATCGATTCTCGCCACTGTCCCGGACGCGATGATCGTCATCGACGAACGCGGACTCATTCAATCATTCAGCCTCGCGGCCGAGCGCCTGTTCGGCTATCGCGGAAGCGAAGTGATCGGCAAGAACATCAACATGATGATGCCGTCGCCCTATCGCGAGGGCCATGACGGCTATCTCGCGCGCTATCTGCAGACCGGCGAGAAGCGGATCATCGGCATCGGCCGCGTGGTCGTCGGCGAACGCCGAGACGGCTCGACGTTTCCGATGGAGCTCGCGGTCGGCGAGATGCGATCGAACAACTCGCGGTTCTTCACCGGCTTCATCCGCGACCTCTCGGAACGGCAAAAGACCGAGGCGCGCCTGCAGGAACTGCAATCCGAGCTCGTGCACATCTCGCGCCTGACCGCGATGGGCGAGATGGCCTCGGCGCTCGCGCACGAATTGAACCAGCCGCTGTCGGCAATCGCGAACTACATGAAGGGCTCGCGCCGGCTGCTCGAAGGCCGTACCGACGAGCAGACTGTGCTGGTGCGCGACGCGATGGACAAGGCGGCCGAGCAGTCCCTGCGGGCCGGGCAGATCATCCGCCGCCTGCGCGATTTCGTGGCGCGCGGCGAGAGCGAGCGGCGGGTCGAGAGCGTCAAGAAGCTGATCGAGGAGGCGAGCGCGCTCGCGCTCGTCGGCGCCAAGGATCAGGGCGTGCGCGTGCTTTTCCGGCTCGACTCGGCCGTCGACCTCGTGCTGGCCGACAAGGTGCAGATCCAGCAGGTGCTGCTCAACCTGATGCGCAACGCGATCGAGGCCATGGACCAGTCCGAGCGGCGCGAGCTGGTGCTCGCCGTCACGCCGGCTGAAGCCGGCACCATCGACATCAGCGTCGCCGACACGGGCTCGGGAATCGCGGAGGATATCCTACCGCATCTCTTCCAGCCCTTCGTCACGTCGAAGCGCCAGGGGATGGGCGTGGGACTATCGATCTCGCGCACCATCATCGAAGGGCACGGCGGCCGCCTCTGGGCGGACGCCAACCCGGGCGGCGGTACGGTTTTCCACTTTACGCTGCGGGCCGTGACCGCGGAGGATACGGACGATGGAAACTGATTCGATCGTGCACGTCATCGACGACGACGAGGCCATGCGGGAGTCGCTAAGCTTCCTGCTCAAGACCGCGGGCTTCGAGGTCGCGACCCACGACAGTGCCACCGCATTTCTCGGCCGTGTCGCAACGCTCAAGCCGGGCTGCGTGATCACCGACGTGCGCATGCCGGACCTTTCCGGCATCGATCTGCTGCATCGGTTGAAAGAGCTGCATGCCAATCTGCCGGTCATCGTCATTACCGGGCACGGCGATGTGCCGCTTGCCGTGGAGGCGATGAAATCAGGGGCGATGGATTTTCTGGAAAAGCCGTTCGACGACGAGGCCCTGCTCGGCGCCGTCACGGCGGCGCTGCGGCACCAGGGAGCCGACGCCAAGCGCGAAGCCGACCGCGCGGAAATCATCGACAAGCTCGCGACGCTGTCCAATCGCGAGCGCCAGGTCCTGGAAGGCCTGGTGGCCGGCTTCCCCAACAAGACGATCGCCTATGACCACGGCATCAGCCCGCGCACCGTCGAGATCTATCGCGCCAACCTGATGTCGAAGATGAAGGCCACGAGCCTGTCCGATCTGGTGCGCATGGCGCTGATCGCCGGCATCATGGACAGTGACAGTGTGCCGAAGCCGGTAAAGCCGCCGGAATAGCCGTCGGCGCAAGCTTGTTGATCTAACGCAAAGCGCCGCGCCGGGCCGGCGATAGTTTCACCTTGATCACAATGTCGAACGTCACACATGAGCCCGCGGTTGCGAATCACCTCGTCATCGTCGTCGATGACGATGCGGCGGTGCGCGGTTCGCTGAAATTCGCGCTGGAACTCGAGGGATTCGCGGTACGCGCCTATGCCAAGGGCGACGATCTGATGAGCGACGCGGCGCTGTCCGACTGCGCGTGCCTCGTCATCGACCAGAAGCTTCCCGGCATGACCGGCATCGACGTGGTGGCGGCGCTGCGCAGGCGGCGAATTGCGACGCCGGCAATCCTCATCACCAGCCATCCGACCAGTAATCTGCGCGAGCGCGCGGCCCAGGCCCACATCCCGATCGTGGAAAAGCCCCTGCTCGGCAGCGCGCTGATCGATCGCGTGCGCGCGGCCGTCGCAACCCCGCCAACGACCCATTGAATTGCGCCGAGCGTCGTGTCTGTTCGCATTCGCTCCGGTGAACCGGTTTCCGCCCCCGATCAGGTCGGAACAGCGCGCGGCGCTCGGCATAAAGCGCCGAAAGCAGCGAGCGCATGCCGGGCGAGTAGCGCACGAGCTTGAGAAAGCGGACGATGCGGCCGGCGGGCACGGCGCGCGTTTAGCGTCGCTGCGATCAGGCGGCAGCCTTGACCGCGACTTTCTTCACCTGCGCGGCGTCAATGCTGCGGCACCTTCATGGTGAGCACGCCATCGGCGGCGCTGGTCTCGATGGCGTGTCGAGGCCGGCCGACAGTTCGAGCGATCGCTCGAAAGCGCCATGGCTGCGTTCAAACGCTCAAAACTCAGTCCTCGGGCGCTTCGACGATGACGCCCGTATTCGGCTCGATCCAGATCAGATGATCTTCGACTTTCTTGACTCCCGGGATGTTCTCCGCCGCGATGCGGATCGCCTGACGTTCGCGCTCGTCGGTGAGCGCGCCCGAGAGCTTCACCACCCCGTCCTTGACGACCACATCGATCAGCCCGATCGGCGCCCAGGGCTGCTTTTTCAGCTCGGTCATCAAACGGTCGCGGATCGCCGCATCGCCGGCCGCGACCGGATGCTCGGCGAGCACGAGGTTTGCGAGCGCCCGCATCAGGTTGGCGCGGGTGACGATGCCGACCACCTTGCCGTCGCGTACGACCGGGACGCGCTTGACGCGGTGGCGTTCCATCAGGTGAACAGCCCGTTCGAGCGGCGCATCTTCGCTCACGGTATACACATCGGGCGTCATCACCTCGTTGACCTTGCGGCCGCTCGCATGTGCGTAATCGGTGGCAAGCCGGCCGGGGCCAAGCAGGAACTCGACGAAACGCGAATGCCGGCGTTGCGTGCCGGTCTCGGTGCGACGCAGAAAATCTCCCTCGGTGACGACGCCTTGCAGATTGCCGGCGGCGTCGACCACCGGCAGCCCGCTGATCTTGTGCTGCAGCATCAGCCGCACCGCCTCGAGCACCGATTCGTCCGGCCCGATCGACACGACGTCGCGTGTCATCACATCCATCACTTTCATGCGCCTCTCCCTCACGCCCCAAGGCCCATCCGAACAGGTCCGCGATCCGGCTGTTCGCTGAGAAATATCAAAGATTTCCGCGATCGGCACCCATCCGATGGCATGCCGGCTAGAGCATATTCGGTTCCTTCGGAATCGGAACATGCTCCAGCTTTCTTTATTGGGCGCATGTTGCATGTTCTTGTCGGCGAACCGGAGTCCGCCCCCGATCAAGTCGGGGGCCGGCTTTCGCCGGAGCATGCGCCAAGCGCCTGCGACCGACGCGGCGGTCAGGCGCCGCGCGTCACCACGAGCTTCTGATAGAGGCCGCCGAAGAACGGCTGGCGCCGCAGGTCTCGAACGGCGCGGCCCACCGGCAGCCAATCGGCGATCTCGCGCCGCCACAGATCGAGCGCAAAGGGCTCGAGCGTCGCGAGCAGCGGGCGCCACAAATAACGCAGCGGATGCCACCAGCGCGGCTGGGCATAATCGACGATGACGATCGTTCCGCCCGGCCGCACCACGCGAAGGACCTCGCTCAGCGTCCGTTCGCGATCCTCGCGGGGCTGCTCATGCAACAGAAAGAATACCAGCGCCCGATCGTAGCGGCCGTCGGGCATCTCCAGCTTCGTCGAGTCCATGCGCAGCAGCTGCGCCGGCGCGTCGGCCGGCAGCTTGCGCCGCAGATTGTCGAGCTGCACCGGCAGCACGTCGATCACGTCGAGGGTGCCGTCGCCGGCGGCCACCCGCTCGTTCAGCCGGCAGATCAGGTCGCCGTAGACGCAGGCGACCTGCAACGTATGGCCGGGCAGCCGCTCTCCCAGCTCGCCTAGCGCAGCATCGCGCAGGCGGCCGTAATTCCCCCATAGGATGAGGTTGGTAAGCCATTGGCGTTCGAAGAATTTGACCGCCCGGGGATGGACGTAGGCCCACCAGTAATGGGTGTTGAGATAGTGCGGCACTCCGGCATGGTCGCGAAAATGGTGCACGGGCGCAACAACCGGTCTCGTCGAGACCTTCGCCTCATGAAGCCCGCCGTAGGTCAGTGACATGAATGTTTCCTCGCTCTCGGAGACCGCAAGGACTTGTTCTAAACGTTTCGGTGCTGGCGCAAGTTGAGACAGATCAAAAACGATCCCGTTCCGTCGTTCGATTCGCGGGGAGGCTGCCATCAGGGCCGAATCCGCGGAAAATCCCCTTAGTTCTGCCCTTGTCCGCGTAGCGCTTTCGACTATAGATGCCGGCCACGGGGCGGGAGAAGGTATTGTCATGAACCGCAAGATTCTCATCATGGGCCTGCCCGGCGCGGGCAAGACCACGCTCGCGCGCGCGCTTGGGCCGATGCTCAACGCCGTGGTGTTCAACAACGACGAGGTGCGCAAGAACATCAACCGCGACCTCGGCTTCACCATGGAGGACCGGGTCGAGCAGGCCCGCCGCATGGGCTGGCTATGCGACCGCGTGGTCGATAGCGGCGGCATCGCGATCGCGGACTTCATCTGCCCGACCGCGGAGACGCGCGCCGCCTTCGGCGAGGCGTTCACGGTGTTCGTCGACCGCATCGAGGCTGGGCGGTTCGAGGACACCAACCGGGTGTTCATGCGGCCCGAGCGGTTCGATGTGCGGGTCGAGGCGGAGGGGACGCCGCAATTCTGGGCCGAGCAGATTTTCCGGGTGCTGCGCCCGGCCTTCGACCCTAAACGCCCGACCGCGCTGTTCATCGGCCGCTACCAGCCGTTCCACGATGGCCATCGGCGGTTGATCGAGGAGGGGTTCCGCCGTGTTGGGCAAGTCTGCATCGCGGTGCGCGACACGCAGCACACCGACGAGAAAAACCCCCTGTCGTTTTTCGACGTGAGCCGCCGCATCGAGGCCGCGCTGCGCCCCTATGCGGGCCGCTTCGTCGTCGTGCCGCTGCCCAACATCACGCACGTGTTCTACGGCCGCGATGTCGGCTACGTGGTCGAGCGGATCATGCTCGACGAGGCGACGGAAGCGATCTCGGCGACCGAAACGCGCAAAAAGGCCGGGCTGGCGTGACACCGCCGCGATGGCGAATGGCGAATGGGGAGTAGCGAATAGGGAACCGCACCAGTCAATCTATTCGCCATTCGCTATTCGTTATTCCCGTACGCGAGCTAAGGTTCGCGCAGCCCTTCGTCGAACAGGCGCACGACCGGGTCGAGCAAATAGGAAATAACCGTGCGCTTGCCGACCACCATCTCGGCGGTGGTCGTCATGCCGGGAATGAGGCGGAAATCCCTCGGCACATTGCGCAGCTGCAGCGGCGCGAGCGCGATGCGGGCGCGGAAAAACGCCGGCTGGCCGTCCGGCTTCTCGGCCGGGGTGCGCGCGTTCTTGTCGTCCTGGAACGAGTTCTCGGTGATGACGCGCAGCGTGCCGGCGATCGTGCCGTGGCGCTGATACGGCAACGCATCGAGCTTGACGCGCACCTCGTCGCCGACGCGCAGCCGCGCGACGTCGGCGCTGTCGACGTCGACCTCGGCCTCGATCCGGTTTCCGATCGGCACCAGCGTGACCAGCGGCTCGGCCTCCTTGGCGACCGAACCGATCGAGCGCTGGCCGAGCTCGAGCACGACGCCGTCCTGCGGCGCGCGCAGGGTGACGAGCGAGCTGCGGCGTTGCGCGCTCGCAAGTTGCTGCGTCGCGGTCGCGATGTCCTGCTGCACCTTCGTGAGCTGCTCGCCGGCATCGCGCACCCAGTTGTTGAGGTATTTCTCCTTCTGCTCGCGCGCCGACGCGACCTGCTGGAGCAGCTCCTTCTCCTGCGACTGCTTCTCGGCGAGCTGGTCGCTGAGGCTCAGCCGATCGAGCTGGCTCGTGAGCAGGTTGAGCTTTGAGCCAGCCGAAAGCGAATAGAGCTCCTTGCGCATCGCCTCGATCTGGGTGGTCACCCTGAGGCGTTCCTGCAGGCCTTGCTGCGCCTCGCGGTTGGTCGCGAGCGCCGCCTCGTAACGCGCGGTGTCGGCGTCGGCCGACGCGACCGCGGCCGTGTATTCGGCGTGGCGATGGCTGTACACGGCGTTCTGCAGCGCGAGATATTTCGGATCGAGCGCTGCGGCGTCGGCGGCGGTAGGAAACGGCTTCTGGTAGATTTCCGCTTCCAGACGGTGCGCTTCCGCGCTCATGCTGTAGAGGCGCTCGCGATTGGCGACCTCCTGCGATTCCGTGAAGGTAGGATCGAGCGTCGCCAGCTTCGTGCCCGCCTTCACGTAGTCGCCGACGCCGACGTCGATCGAGCGGATGATGGCAGTCTCGAGCGGCTGCACCACGATCATCGGATCGACCGTGATCAGCTTGCCGCGCGCCGTGACGACCCGGTCGACCTCGGAAAGGCTCGCCCACAGTGCCGCGCTGATGATCAGGGCGGCGATGATATAGACGACGCTGCGGGCGACGAAGGGCAGCGGGCGCTCCTCGATCATGACCGCGTCGGGCTGGAACGCGACGGCCGCGTGGTCGACGCGCTTCGCCGGCGGCGTCGCCGGCTTGCGGAAGGGAATCAATCGCGCGCTCATCGGAACGACCTGCTCTGCTTGTCCCACAACAGCCGATAGGTCAGGCAATTGGCGAGCAGATTGTCATGCGGCCCGTTGCCGACGATCTGACCCTTGTCGAACACCAGAATGTTGTCGCAATTGCGCAACGACGAAAGGCGGTGCGAGACGATGATGGTCGTCTTGCCCTCGACGATACGGGCCATGTTGTCCTGCACGATCATCTCGCTTTCCGGGTCGAGCGCGCTGGTCGCCTCGTCGAGCAGCAGGATGGTCGGGCGCCGCACCAGGGCGCGCGCGATCGCCAGGCGCTGGCGCTGCCCGCTCGACAGGTTGGCGCCGCCCTCCTCGAGCGGCGTGTCGTAGCCTTGCGGCAGCCGCTCGACGAACTCCTCGGCGCCCGCCTGGCGCGCCGCCCAGGCGACCTCCTCGAAGGAGGCGCCGGTCTTGCCGGCGGAGATGTTGTCGCGGATGGTGCCGCGAAAGAGGAAGCTCTCGGGCAGCACCACCGCCATCTGATTGCGCAGGTGGACCTTGTCGAGCTCGCGGATGTCGAAGTCGTCGATGCGGACCAGGCCGCGCTGGACCGCGTAGAGCCCCTGCAGCAACCGCATGACGGTGCTCTTGCCCGAGCCGCTGCGGCCGACGATGCCGACGACCTGCCCGGGCTCGACCGAAAAGCTGATGCGGTCGAGCGCCGTTATGGGCGAAGCGCCGTAGCTAAAGCTCACGTCCTCGAATGTAACCTTGCCGCGGATCGCCGGACGCAGGCCGCGCGACATGCCAGGCTCGGACACCGCGTTCATCACGTTGCCGAGCATGCGGACCGAAAGCAAGACTTCCTGGAACTCGTTGATCAGCGCCGTGATCTGCACCAGTGGGCCGGTGACGCGACCGGCGAGCATCTGGAAGGCGACGAGTGCGCCGACCGTCAGCGTGCCGGCGAAGATCGATTGCACGCCGATGACGATCACCGCGATGAGCATCGCCTTCTCGATGGTCGACGAGGCGGCACGCGCGAGCGTGGAGACCCGGCCGACCTCGATGCGCCGCTCGATCGCGTGCGCCGAGCTCTGGTCCCAGGCACGCGACTGCATCGGCTCGAGGCCGAGCACCTTGACGGTGTTGATGCCATGAATGGCCTCGACCAGCATGGCCTGCCGTTCGCCTTCGGCGCGATAGAGCTCGGTGAGCCGCCGGCGGAACGTGGCTGCCAGCACGCCGATGATGGCGGCGATCAGCGAGGCGCAGAGCAGGACCACCAGCGTCAGTTGCCAGCTGTAGAAGATCAGGATCGGCAGGAACACGAACAGCGCGGTTGCGTCGAGCAGCGTGAACAACAGACGGCCGGACAGGAACTCGCGGATGCGCTGGTCCTGCTGCATGTGCTTGGAAATGACGCCGGCGAGGTTGCGCTCGAAGAAATCGACCGGCAGCGAGATCATCTTGCGGAAGATCGTGGTGGCGAGCCGGATGTCGATCTTGCTGGTGGCGTAAAGCAGGATCATGCCGCGCGCGTAGTTGAGCGCGCCTTCGAACAGGAGCGCCAGCACGACGCCGACGGTGAGCACGATCAGCGTCGCCTCCACGCGGTGCACGACCACGCGATCGATCATCAGCTGAAAGAAGATAGGGCCGGCGAGCGCGAGCACGTGCAAGGTGAGCGCCGCAATGACGACGTCGCCGAAGGCGCGCTTCTGCCGCAGGAACTCAGGGATGAACCAGCGCAGGCCGAAGGGCTGGGCCGCGTCGGTGAGGGCGTATTTGCGTTTGACGAGGAGAACCTCGCCGTCCCAGTTCGCCTCGAGCGTGGCGCGGTCCCAGAACAGGAACCCCAGCTTGGGATCGCGCAGATCGCGCACCACGATCTGCAGGCCGTCCTCGCCGTCCTTGAGGCCGGAGAAGATGACCGATTCGCCGTCGCGCAGCGGCAGGATGGCGGGCAGCGCCTGGCCGAGGCCGGCGAGCCGGCGCCAGGACATTTTCGCGAGCTTGGCGCTGAGCCCCACCTTGTGGGCGACTTGGACCAGATTCGCGGGCTTCACCCGCCCGTCGCGGCCCGGACTTGCAACCTGAAGGAGATAGGGTTCCGAAAGGTCGAGGCCATGGAAGCGGGCGATCGCCGCGAGGCAGGCCAGGCCGGACAAGCCGGGACGTGGGGCGACGGCGATATTCATATGATTCTGGTGTGGGTTGGCACGCTCAACCTGCGATCACCGTTATCCCATTGTGACGCCGTTCGTCCACCCCAATCACGTACTTGGGCGGGATGCTGCAGACGCGAGTGAAACTGCTGATCTGCCATGTTAATTTAGACTGGCGCGGCAGCAAAACCAAGCCGTTCGGCGGATTGATTCTGGTGCCGACCGGCAGGCCTTTCAAGGCTGTTAAGAAGGCGCGCAATGCGCCACTTTATTACCCCCAGTTGTAAAAAGGTGACAGTCCCGGCAGGGCTGGTTCATTATACTTGTCGGCGATGGGTGGTATTCGGTCGAGAGTGTGGACACGCGTCGGGGCTGGACGGGATGCGGGGACACGCATGAAAAGTCTTCTGATCCGAAGCATCGGACTGCTGAGCATCATGTCCGGCGGGACGGCGATGGCAGCCGACATGTCCGCGCCGGTCTACAAGGCGCCGACGCCTGTCGCGGTCGACATCTGGAACGGATTCTACGGCGGCTTCAACGCGGGCATCGGGGTGAGCCGCAACCCGACGAACGATACGACGGCGCTGCCGGGATTCGTGGCCCCGCAATTTGGCACCGGTCTATTCAGTCACGCGCCGGCCGGAGGCATCTTCGGCCTGCAGGCCGGCTGGAACTGGCACGTGGCTCCTGCCTGGGTGCTCGGCGTCGAGACCGACTGGCAGTGGCAGAACAGCTCCGAGACCGTCTGCACCTACGCCTGCCTGCCGGCGAGCTTTCCGCCCGCCCTCCTGTCGATCACCGACCAGGAATCGATGAAGTGGTTCGGCACCGCGCGCGGCCGCATCGGCTGGCTCACGCCGGGCGGCTCGCTGCTGTATGCGACCGGTGGCGTTGCGTGGGGCCGCGTCGACGAGAATCTGACGCTGACCGGCGACACCTTCTTTGCGGCGGGCCCATCGGTCGGGGCGAGCTTCAGCCAAGACAAGGTCGGCTGGACTATCGGCGGCGGCATCGAGACGCCAATCGCGCCGCGCTGGACGCTCAAGGCCGAATATCTCTATGTCAACCTCGGTACCCTGAACAACACCATCTCGAGCCCGCTGAGCGCTCTCGCCCAGTCTCCGCTAAATTTTGCGCCCGCCACCACGGCGGTGACGACGAGCACGGTTTCTCTTCACGAAAGCATCTTCCGCGTCGGTGTGAACTATCACTTCGGGGCGCCCGGCGACTCGGCGATGGCCTATGCGTCCGCTTATGACGCGGCGCCACGGACCAACGCGTGGAGCGGCTTGTACACCGGCCTGAATGCAGGCGGTGCGATCGCGCACAATCCCACGTTCAATCCATTCATCTTTTCGCCGGCGTCCGCCGTTGCATTCCCGGTGGGCGGCGTGGACACCTACACGCATGCCCCCTGGGGCGGCCTGGTCGGCGCGCAGATCGGCTGGAACGGGCGGATCGCGCCCTCCTGGGTGCTGGGCGCCGAGGTCGACTGGCAGTGGACGCACCAGACGGATTCGGCCTGCGTCTCGCAATGCCTGGTCCTGCAGCCGGGCGTAACCCCGATCGCGGGCCTGCCGCTTGCCGTCATCGACAACCAGGCCATTACGTGGCTCGGCACGGCACGCGCGCGCTTCGGCTGGGTCGCGCCGAACGGCGCGCTCTGGTACGCGACGGGGGGCGCCGCCTGGGGCCACGTCGAGGACATGGTGACGCTCGTTGCAGTGCCGCCGTTCTTCGCACCGGGTGCGCCCATGCAGGGGATCTTCAGCCACGACCGGTTCGGCTGGACGGTGGGCGCCGGCACCGAGATCCCGGTGTGGGACCGCTGGTCGGTGAAGGCCGAGTATCTCTATGTCGATCTCGGCCAGATCAACGACTCATTCACCAGCGCGACCGTCACGCCCGGCGTCGTGCAAACGACGAGCAGCATCTTCTCGGTGCACGACCACATCTTCCGCCTCGGCGCCAACTACCATTTCAATTGAGCGGCATTGAGCGCCGACGCGGGATAGCCACGTCGGCGCAAGGCGCCTTGTGGCGGGCGGGCTCCCGCGCGCCTCAGCCCGTATTGGCGTGCCAGTTGCTGCCGCCGGGGTTCGCAAGGGTGGTCGAGCCGGTGAAGGATGTCCCACTCATCGTCCAGATCACCGGCGCGCCGGTGCCGGTGTTCTGGAACAGCAGCTCCGGCTGGCCGTTGCCGTTGTACTCGCCGGCGCCGATCAGCGCGAGGCCCGTGGCGGCGCCGGGATTGCCGACGGTGGTCTGGTGCGTCACCGAGGTACCGTTCATGGTCCAGATCACCGGCGCACCGGTGCTGGTATTCTGGAACAGGATGTCGGCATCGCCATCCTGATTGAAGTCGGCGGTGGCGACGATGTGCAAGCTCGGCTGCGGACCGCCGAGCGTCGCTTGCGTCGTGACGCTGGTGCCGTTCATCAGCCAGACCTCCGGCGTGCCGTCCGAGTTCTGGAACAGGATGTCCGACTTGCCGTCGCCGTTGAAGTCTCCGGTCGCGGCGACGTGCCAGGTCGAGCCCGGGCCGGCAAGCGTGGTCATCGACGTGACCGAGACCCCGTTCATGGTCCAGATCTCCGCCGCGC
>DATBZM010000218.1:0-13248 GCA_036513175.1 Xanthobacteraceae bacterium
CCGCAAGTACGGAGCACGCGTAGCCCCCCCACCCGGCGCGCGCCGCGCGCCACCCTCCCCGCCACTCGCTTCGCTCGCGGGGGGAGGGGAGCTCGCGATCACTTGGGGCAAGGGCCCCCGTCCATACACGTGCAACCCATCCTTGATCGCCATGTCCTTCAAATCGCACAGCCAGGCGTCGATGCGGCGCAGCGCCTCGTCGGGCGCGACGTCGGTCACGATGCCGGCCTCGCGCGCGAGGCCGCTGCGGCGCGCGGTGTCGACGATCAGGCCGGCGAGGCGCTCGCGGCGGCGGCGGTCGAGGCCGTCGGCCTGGGCGTATTCGTCGACCAGGCGCTCCAGCTCGCGCGCGTCGCCGCCGAGGTCGGCGCCGACGAGCGGCGGCGGCAGGTGGCCGATCGTCACCGCGGCGAGGCGGCGCTTCGCCTGCGCGGCCTCGCCCGGATTGCTGACGATGAAGGGGTAGAACACCGGCAACGGCCCGACGATAGTTTCGGGGAAGCACGCCTGGGTGAGCGCGACCGCCTTGCCGGGCAGCCATTCGAGCGTGCCATGCGCGCCCATGTGCACCAGCGCGTCGATCTTCGCGCGGTGCTGCAGCCACAGTCCGAAGGCGACAAGTGCGTGGCGCGGCGGCAGCGCGGCGTCGTGATAATCGGCACGGCGGTCAGTGGCGCGGCCGCGATCGGGCGCAAGCGCGACGATGGTGTTGCCGAAAGTCTTGGCGCGGAAGCGGAAGGCGCCGTCGCGCACGTCGGCATCGGCAGCCGGCTCGCCC
Source organism: Xanthobacteraceae bacterium (assembly GCA_036513175.1). Lineage (GTDB taxonomy): Bacteria > Pseudomonadota > Alphaproteobacteria > Rhizobiales > Xanthobacteraceae > JAVDCA01. The sequence goes on from DATBZM010000218.1 coordinate 779, forward strand.
CAGGCCGCGTTGATCCGATCGGCGACGCTCGCCGGCAGCGCGGCGAGCAACGGCGCATAGTCGTCGAGCGCGAGCGTGGCATCGCCATTCGCCGCATCGAGCGAATCGATCAGCGCGCGCGAGCTCGCCGGCGGCGCCGCGATCGCGTAGCCGGCATCGCGCAGGTCGTCGAGCAATGCCAGCACGCTCGCCGGCACATCGAGGCCAACCGCATAGCCGGTGCGCCCCGGCGCGCCCGGATAGTCCGGCATCAGGATGGCGACCCGGCGCTCTTTGCGCGGCGTCGCGCGCAGGCGCACCAGCGCGGCGATGCGCGCCGCGACCATCTCGACGCGATCCGGCTCGGGCCGGTTCGCCAGCGCCGTGAACGCGAGGTCCTCGTGCGCCGGCACCGGATCCTTGAAGGCGATCGCACCGGCGAGCACGCGGCCGTCGAGCTCGGGCAGCACGACATGCATGGCGAGATCGGCGGCGCCGAGCCCGCGCGCGCTCTCGGCCCAGGCGGCGCGCTTGGTGGTGGCGATCACGGCCTGCAGCACCGGCACGTCGGCGTCATCGAGCGGCGTCGGCGCGCCAGGTTCACCGCCCGCCGCAAATCCGGTGGTGGTGACGATCACGGCCGGCGCGAGCCGCGCGAGCGCGTCGCGCACGAAGGCCGCCGCATCCGCATCCTTGAGACTCGGCACCATCAGCGGCGCCGCCGCAAGCCCGTGCGCGTCGAGCGCCGCGCACAGCGCATCGATCGGCGCCATGTCGGCGGCGAGCAGCATCGAGCGGTAGAAGACGATCGGGATCACGGGGCGGCCCGGCGCGAGCGTGGCGGCAAGGCGATCGAGATCGATCGCGCCCGCGCGTGGCAGGTAGCCGGCGAGCCGCGGCACCGGGCGCGGCGCCGGCGTCTCGATCTCGGCGCCGGCGTGGCGGGCGAGCCGGCGCAGCAGCGCGCCGAGATTCTCAGCGCCACCCTCGCGGAAAAAGCGCAGCAGCGTGGCCAGCTCGTCCGGCGGCAAGGTCGAGGCATCGGCGAGGCGCGGATCGTCGCGGTCCTCGCCCGGCAGCAGCGCGAGCGCGATGTCGCGCTCGCGCGCGAGCGCGGAGAGCCGCTCGACGCCGTAGCGCCACCAGTCGAGCCCGCCGAGCAGGCGCACCACGATCACCCTGGCGTGCGCGCCGACGCGCTCGATCCACAGGTCGACTGACATCGGATGCTTGAGGTCGCGCAGTTGCACCAGTCGCACGCTCGGCAGCCGCTCGCGCTCGGCGGCCCAGGCGGCCGCAAGTCCGCCGAGGTCGCTGTCCGCGAACGACAGCACCGCGATGTCGCCCGGTGGCTGGCCGAGGTCGACCGGCACGACGATGTCGTCGAGCGACGCAGCGCTGGTCGTGAGCAGATGCATGCTAGCCCAACAGACCGCGCGTGATCGCGGCGCGATCGATGCCCTTGAGCCCGATGACGACGAGCGCGCCGGCGCGCGGCTCGCCGGCGTTCCACGCCCGGTCGTAATGATGCGCCACGCGCGGCCCGACCGCCTGCACGAGCAGGCGCAGCGACTTGCCCGGCACCGCGGCAAAACCCTTGATGCGCAGCACGCCCTCTGCCGCCGCCGTCGCCGACACGCGCGCCGCGAGCGCGGCCGGATCGGCGATCTCGGGCAGCGCCACGATGAAGCTGTCGAACTCGTCGTGATCGTGGTCCGCCTCGTCGTCGTGGTGGGTGCGGCGGTTGGCGATGTCGTTCTCGGTCGCCACCCCGAGGCCGAGAAGGGCGGCGGGATCGACCTTGCCGTCCGCGACGGTCACGACCTTGACGGCGCGCGGCAGCGCGCGCGCGATCGCCGCGATCGCCGTCGCGATGCCGGCGGGATCGATGAGATCGCGCTTGTTGAGCACCACGAGGTCGGCGCAGGCGATCTGGTCCGCGAACACCTCCTCGATCGGATCGTCGTGGTCGAGCGCCGTATCGGCGCCGCGCTGGCGCGCGAGCGCCGCGAGGTCGGCGGCGACGCGGCCTTGGGCGAGGGCTGCGCCGTCGACCACCGCGACGACGCCGTCGACCGTGACACGGCTCCTGATGCTCGGCCAGTGGAACGCCTGCACCAGCGGCTTCGGCAGGGCTAAGCCCGAGGTCTCGATCACGATATGCTCGACGGCCGGCTGGCGCGCCAGCAGCAGGTCGAGCGCCGGCACGAACTCGTCGGCCACCGTGCAGCACAGGCAGCCGTTCGCCAGCTCGACGATGTTTTCCGCCGGACAGGCCGCGTCGCCGCAGCCTTTGAGGATCTCGCCGTCGATGCCGACGTCGCCGAACTCGTTGACCAGCACCGCAAGCCGCCGGCCGCCCGCATTGGCGAGCACGTGGCGGATCACGGTCGTCTTGCCGGCACCCAGGAATCCGGTGACGATCGTGCAAGGTACGCGAGTTGGCACGCGGTCGGTGCTCATGGCATTTCCTCGGTGAAATCGAGCGGCGGCACGCGGGCGATCAGGCCGCGCTTGAGCGGCTCGGGCCGGCCGCGCCACGGCATCAGGCCGTCGGCGGCGTCGGCGAGCAGGCGCGCGCCTTGGATCAGCGCATCGGCCGCCGCGAGATCGAGACCGCCGAAGATGTAGGTCCATGACGTGGCGGCGCCGTTCGCCCGCACGGCGGCGCTCGGGCCGCGCGTGCAATTGGCGAGGCAGCGCACGCGCCGCACCGCGATGCCGCTGCCTTGCGCGGCGCGCGCGGTCGCCTCAGCGAGCAACGCGCCGGGGCGCGGCTCCGCCTCCGCCTCGTCGACGCGCCGGCACGTGATGCAGACATAGACGGTCGCGAGAGTTTCTTCGCTCAATCGCGCATGCTCCGCGAAGCAGAGCTTCGCCTTGGGGTGCCGTATGCGCTGCGATCCCGCCCCGAGGCACCCCGCCCGGGCCGGCAATCGTCACGACGGCAGGTCTCCTGGCTCGCGGCTCCGCGCCCGTCACCGCCTTCCCGGGATATCCCAGTGGCTCAGTGGCTCGGGCTCGCCGCTCACAGTTGCGGGGGCAGCTGCGGACTGGGGATGTCTCAATCCCGCACCGCATTCCCTGTTCGCTCTCGGAACGAGAGACCGTCGATGGCGGGCACTATAGCATTTTCCGGCGAAGTGGAAGCCGGTTCGCCGCAGAAAATGCGTCCAGAACCGAAGACGGTCCGCCGAACGCTTTGGCGATGCACGCGATCCTCGGGTTTCGCGGGCTGCAAAGACGCCGCGAATCAGTCATTACTCCAATCCGGAAATGGGGATGCGGAGGGGCCACCCATGGGCGAGGTGATATGGGCGAGGTGATCGAAGGACCTTGGCGCCGGCGCGAAGGGCCCGATCTCATGTTCGCGCTAAGCGAAGAAATTGCCCGCATGACGGCGGCGCTCGAGCGGCTGCGCGAGCTGCACAAGCGGGGTGAGGTGGTCGATCTGCCCGTTCTGTTGGATCGCTGGGAACATTAGCGAATCGGGCGGAGACGAAGAGCATCCGTCGGCATCTGCCATGCCGTCGGCGCGCCAGGCTCTTCCTCGGAACTGGCTGCAGGGCGGATTGGTCAAAAATCCTGCCGGATAACCAATGAGGTCGCCGGCAGCCCGGTGTTGTTTTGGCCGGGAAAGCCGTTGCCGAGGTGAGACCTGATATTGTCAATCAGTGCCGTCACCCGCGCCCAGCTATCGGAAAAAAGCAGATTTGTCCCGGCGTCGGCAACGTTCGACGTCAAGTTGATGCAGCCGATGCTCATCAAATATCCCGCTGCGCAGTGAATCAGGATGCCCGATCGGCTGCCGGTATTCTCGACGCCGAGACACGGCCACGGTCTCACCGAGATATTCGCCGGGGTGGAGTAACCGATTGTCCTGTATTTGTTAGTGTCGCCGCTCGCGTGCGTGAACAGCGGGTACGTCCCGGCCGCAAGACACCGATGCTGGCTCACGCCGGTCGGACCATTGTCGCCGGGCCCCTGGCGCTCGACCGCCATGCCGGAAATTTCCGGGATCGCGGCACGATTGAAATAGGCTTGGTAGCGCGACACAGTTCGATCGAACGCCATGCCGGGCCTGCGTTCGCTGCGAATCCGGTCGAGGCAAAAGACGTAGCCGTCGAGATCGGGAGCAGCGGGGGCGGCGATGCTTGGAGGAGGCTCGACGAGGGCAGGTGCGGGGGGCGGCGAGATCCGCACCGTGAACGTATCGGCGCCCGTACTCACGACGTTGACGGTCGCGCCGCTGTCGCGGAAAAACGCGACCTCAGCGTCGGCCGCCTGTTGGCTCAATCCCGGGATCTCGAATGGAGCGCTGTTGTCAGGCACCGAGGACGTCGCGCCCGGAATGATCGTTCCTTCGGGATAAGTTGCGCGGACCGTGAACTTTCCATCTGGTTGGTTGACGATCTCGATGGTCGGGCCGTCGATTGAGAGATCTTCCGCGCGCTGCTTGGCATCGGCCTCGGTGAGATCGTGGATCTCCACTACCGGCAACATCAAAGACCTCCATCCTCGAAGAGCTTGCAGTCGTTCTCAGGCACTGCGGCGCGGGGTCAATCGGGAACGCCGTCGAAGTTCTTGTCCGGAATGCTTTGAAACAGCAGTGCCTCGCTGGCGCGGCGGCGGGTCAGTCCGGCCAGCACTTTTCCGCCGGCCTTGTTCCAGCGTTGAAACTCCAGCGCCGCACCGGCGAAATCCCCCGCATTCACCTTCTTCAACAATGTCGAGCTCGCGAGATTGCCCGCGCCTACGTTGAATGCGAACGAGACCAAAGCGTCGAATTGATCCTGATTTATGGGCACCTTGACCAGGTTATTGACGGCGGCTTCGAAGACTCCCATGTCCCGCAACAACTCCGCGTCGCATTGAGCTTGCGTCCAAACCGTGCTGGAATCGAACTTGGTTCCGTTGTCGTTGGTGTGCCCCCACCCAATGGTCAGCACACCGACGGGATCGAGGTATGCCTGAAAGCCTCCAGTAACGGCCCTCATGCAGCTTTCAAAGGCTTTGATCAATGCGGTTCCGTTGGCGCCGATTGTCTTTGCCCCTGACGTACCCGCAGCAGATGGTGGCGGCGGCCCGTTGACCGGCGGCTGAGCCGGACTAGGGGCGAACACGGCGCCCGGAATGTTGACATCGTCCGGATAGGTAGCGCGTACCGTGAAAGTCCCGTCTGTCTCCTGAACGATATCTACCGGAACGTCATCAATCTGGAAATCCTCAGACCTCTGTTGTGCTTCGGCTTCGGATGCCAATCCCTTAATTTCGACCACCTGCGACATTGGAGCTCTCCCTACTTGACTCGGCCAGCAAGTGAGTTCGGGGGCAGTCCGCTCCCTTCTGATGCGAGATGATGCATCCTGCAATCGCAGTGCGCAGGGGCCGAGTATTTCGGATTCGTCGTCAAGATGACGCGGAGCGCGACGTTCGGGCTTTCTGCCTCGGCAAGATCATGGTTCTCCACTGCCGGCAACATCAGGGGCCTCGATCATCCAAGAACCTGCGCGGTAGCAGATCCTTTAATCACCGTGTGCAATGGCGATCCGCTTCTCCGCCAGGGTGAGCTACCCGCCCGCCGGCTTGGCGGGTGGAGGGGGTAAAGAGTTGTTCCGCTCGTTTTGGATCCCGAACAGGATTTGGCTGTCGCTCAATGGAGTCGGCCTGCCGGCTTCATTGCGATACATCGCACGTGCGAGATTGAGCATCGCATTGTCGTCGCTGAACTGGATGACGGAGGTGGCGGCCAGCTTCGGGTTGGCGACACTGCACCAGACGTTGACGTAATTGTCGACGGTCGATTGCGCCGCGCCTCCACCCGCGTATTTGCTGGCCAGCTGTTCGATCGTGAAGGAGCCGGCGGCGGCAAAGCCGTAGACCTGGGCGAGGAGATGATACCACGACGCGACGCCATATTCGGGGGCGCAATAAATACTGGTGACGTTTCCCTTGCCGTCGTCCGCCGTCACGCTGACAAATCCCGGACGCGACTTCTGCCAAGTCGAAATATTCAGCGCCCCGGGATTATTTGTCCGGATCGATCGCGGAACACCGGAGGCATTGGGATCCGAGCTGAAGAATCCTCCGGGTACCAGGGCGGTGAAGAACGCATTGAAACTGGGATTCAATACGCCGGGGGTCGTCGATCCGCTTGTCGACGATTGCGACGGTGAACCGGCATCCCCAGTGCCGGTTCCGGCGGTCGTTGATCCGCTCGTCTGTGGGGCGCCGGGAATAACGGCGTCGTCCGGATAGGTGGCGCGTACCGTGAAGGTCCCGTCTGTCTCCTTAACGACATCTACCGGAACGCCGTCAATCCCGAAATCCTCTGCTCGCTGTTGCGCTTCGGCTTCAGATGCCAGTCCATGAATTTCGACCACTTGCGACATCGAAGCTCTCCCTACTTGACCTGGTCAGCAAGTGAGTTCGGCGGACAATCCGTTCCCTTCTGATGCGAGATGATGCACCCGGCAATCGCACTGCGCAGGGCCGCGTATTTCGGATTCGTCGTCAAGATGACGCCGAGCGCGACGTTGGGACCTACGAGTGACTTGGCGTAGTCGCGCGTCGCCGTGTCCAGCTTCCCGTTCGGGAAGAGAAGGCCGCGCAGCAGCGGATAACTGGGGTCGGTAGCGGCCGTTGCCACGTAGACCCGTTGCGGCGGCGACGCGGGCGATGAGGGACTGGAACTCGGTGGCGGAGTGGCGATCGCCTTGATGGCCGCCACCTGATCCCCGTTGGGGCCGGCAAGGTCTCGGGCGGTGGACGCGCTTGTGTCGGCATTTGCGACGGTCTTCGACAGGCCGATGAGCGCGGACGCGACCGTGCCGGCTTGATAATAGTGATCGACGTCCGAAAGGGCGAGCGCCAGCGGGTATTGGTCGATCGGCGTCGGCCGCCCGTTCTGCATCATTGCGATCAATATCGCGGCGGCTTGCGCCTTGCGATCCGCCCGCATCTGCGCCTGCAAGGCTTGGATCGTGTTGCTCAGCAGCTCTTTTTCATTGTAGGCCTTGTCAGCCCCGGTCACGACCGTTGCGACACCGGCAAGAATTCGATCTGTGGTGGCCGAGGTGAGCAGTGACGCCGAACCCGTCAGCCCCAGGCTGACCAGCGTGGCCGCCAACCCCTCCTCTTGCAGTTCTTTGGTGAGCCTCGCCTCGTATTTGTGGTACTCCAAGTCGGCCAGATACATCCGCATCGTCAGGATCTCATTGCGAACGGACGCCTGTTTTGTGGGCGAATAATTGTAGAAATCGGCGAGTCCGTCCAAGACGGCGACGGGCCTAGCGGCGGCGATGTCCTCGTCAATGGAAATAGGACGAGTTGGGCCGATTTGGCTCGATGCGCAGCCCGCGATCAGCGGTAGCAGGGCGATAGCCACCCAAACGCCCGAGCCCAGGTGCCGCTTTCGTCGAAGGGCCGAACAATGCCGGCTCTCACCTGGGTTATTCCGGATAACTGACATAACTTCCCCCCATCCCGCCGTCATTGCGGGCCCTCTTTCTCTCCCGACTCCGTCGCCAGTGCCGCGCGCAGCCGGTTGGAGATCAGTACGAATGCCGAATCGATGTCGTCCGCGATCTGTCGTTGGCGAGTGTTGATGTTCTTGACTTGAGCACGCCAACGCACCTGGTCGTCCACGCCGGCCTCTTCGAGCCAGAACCTCAGGATGAAGACTTCGTCCGACGACATGGGCGACCTCGGGCCGATATTCGCCGGCACGATCGCACGCCTCGCTCTCGGGCGAGTTCGACGGCGATGTCGGCACGGTCCGCCCGCGATACGGCGTGGGTGTTCGGCGCGCGCGCGCGCGCTCACCGGCGGATCACGGCAGGATCACGGAATAGGGAGACGCAAATGCGCAACGCGGGCGCCCCGCTTCACGCGGTCGGCATTTCGAGGACTGCCGGATTGGCGACCTAACGCGCGGGTAATAGCGTCGAAAGCCGGTCCCGCAAGCGCTGGAAGCCCTCGGCGCTGTCGAGCGCCTGGATCTCCTCGATGACCCTGCGGGTGCCGGGCAATGGGGCGATGTTGAGCTCGTGCTTGAGCAGGTTGCTGAAATGCTGGTAGCTGCGAATAGCCTCGCATCGTCGTTCATCAAGTGCGAGCAGCACCAAAAGATTTCGCATCAACTCTTCGCGGAACGGATCGAATCGGAGCGCATGCCGCGCGAGACTTATGGCGTCATGGTATTGTCCGGCGATTCCCAGCGAACGCACCGCAATCGTGGCGGTGCGCAGAAATATCGAATGGAGCCGCTCGCGTTCTTCGAGGATCCAGTCGCCCTCGTCGCCGTCGAGGAATGGCCCCTCATATCGATGCAGGATGGCGGTGATGGCCGCGAGCCTGTGCGGCTCCAGGAATGCCGCAGGCTCCTTGAGCACGGGCGCCGTCAGGTTCTGCAGCGACCAGATGTCGACATCGAGCCAGGGCGCGTTCTTGAGGATGGTCTCGCTGCCCAAGGTCTGCAGGTTCTGGCCGCCTGCACTCTCAGGCTGGGTGGCGAGGAGCTTGCGCAGGCGCCAAACGGCGGAGTTCATCGCGCGGCGGGCGCGTTCAGCGTCGAGCTCGGGCCAAAACAGCTCGGCCAGCTTTTCGCGGCGATGACCGCGGTCCGGATATGTGAATAGGAAACTGGCCAGTCCTCTTGCGGCTGGTCCGAGCTCGCACCAGACACGCATATCAATGCCCGCCACTCGGAATACGCCGAGAAGCCCAACGCTCAACATCGCCGCCCCCTCAAGCCTCGAAAACGCGAAGCTCGTGACGGGCTCCCCACCGCTTGAAAGATCTACCCAAAGCGCCCGCCGTGGTTGCAGCGTGACTACGCTACCGCCGTTGTCAAGACCGCGAAGTGGCACGGGACGCTGCTTGCCGTGAGTGAATGGATCGGTTCGTGCGAGTGGGCATCGGTGTCCTGCCCTTCATGAACACCGAGTTCTCTGCGTGAACAGGCGGCCAAGAACGTTCGGCCTGCCGCGCATGGCGCGTCGCGATATGGCGAGACTTGCAGGGCACCCTTCTGGTCGATTCCTGCGGACTGTGATTTTTTTGACACACACAGCCGGGCGCAGTATCTCAAATCCACGCTGTTGATTTTCGTTCAGCCCTCCCAGTCATGAGAGGTCATTTGTCGGCAATCTCCGACAGAGAGATCACCCTGGTGATCGGCGGCGCTCGCTCGGGGAAGAGCCGCTACGCCGAGGCCCTTGTCAGTGCACGTCCGCCGCCGTGGGTGTATCTGGCGACCGGCGAGGCGCGCGACGACGAGATGGCGGCGCGCATTGCGGCGCACCGCGCGCGGCGCGGCGCCGACTGGCGCTTGACCGAGGTGCCGCGCGATCTTGCGGACGCGATCTCGGGCGCGCCGGCCGGCAGCGCCGTCCTGGTCGATTGCCTTACCTTGTGGCTCTCCAACCTGATGCTGGCGGATGTGGACATCGACGCCGATACCCATCGCCTCGATGACGCGCTCGCGCGCGCGAGGGGACCCATCGTGCTGGTGTCGAACGAGGTCGGCTTCGGCATCGTGCCCGACAATGCGCTGGCGCGGCGCTTTCGCGACGCCCAGGGCCGGCTCAACCAGCGCATTGCGGCGCGCGCCGACCGCGTCGTGCTGATGGTCGCGGGCCTGCCGCTCGTCGTAAAAGGACCGGCATGAGCAAATCCATCGACGACACCGCCGCCGCCCGCCATCGCGCCAAGATGGAAAAGCGCAAGGCCGTGCAGGACGCCGAGGTCGCCGGCAAGACCGTCGAGAAGGGCCTGCTGATGGTCCACACCGGCGCCGGCAAGGGCAAATCGACGGCGGCGTTCGGGCTCGCGCTGCGCATGCTCGGCCGCGGCCACCGGATCGGCGTGGTGCAGTTCATCAAGGGCGCCTGGCACTCGGCCGAGCGCGACGCGCTCGCCCGCTTCGGCGACCAGATGGTGTGGCACAGCATGGGCGAGGGGTTTACGTGGGAGACGCAGGACTTGAAGCGCGACGTCGCGGCGGCCGAGCGCGCCTGGACGCGCGCGCTCGAGCTGATGGCGGACGAGCGTTTCGCCCTCGTCATTCTCGACGAGCTCAACATCGCGCTGCGCTACGACTATCTCGACCTCGCCGGCGTGATCGCGGCGCTGACCGCGCGCCGGCCCGGGCTGCACGTCATGGTCACCGGCCGCAACGCCAAGCCGGAGCTGATTACGGCGGCCGATCTCGTCACCGAGATGACGCTGGTGAAGCATCATTTCGCCGCCGGCGTGAAAGCGCAGCCCGGCATCGAGTTCTGACCGTGCGGACGGAATGCCGTCATCCTGGGGTGCCCGCGCATAGGGCGGGCCGCGAAGGATGAACATGGCCGCCCGCGCGCTGATGTTCCAGGGCACCGGCTCCGACGTCGGCAAGTCGCTGATCGTGGCCGGGCTTGCGCGTGCTTTCACCGATCGCGGCCTGCGCGTGCGGCCGTTCAAGCCGCAGAACATGTCGAACAACGCCGCCGTCACGGCGGATGGCGGCGAGATCGGCCGCGCCCAGGCGCTGCAGGCGCGCGCCGCGCGCGTTGCGCCGAGCGTGCACATGAACCCGGTGCTGCTCAAGCCGCAGAGCGAGGTCGGCGCCCAGGTCGTGGTGCAGGGCAAGGTGTTCGCCACCGCCAAGGCGGCAGACTATCAGGGCCTCAAGCCCGAGCTGATGCGGCCCGTGCTCGAGAGCTTCGCGCGCCTGCGCGCGGAGGCCGACCTCGTGCTGGTGGAAGGCGCGGGCAGCGCATCGGAAGTCAATCTGCGCGCGAACGACATCGCCAATATGGGCTTTGCACGCGCCGCGGATGTTGCCGTGGTGCTGATCGGCGACATCGACCGCGGCGGCGTGATCGCAAGCCTCGTCGGCACCAAGGCGGTGATCGAGCCCGCCGACGCGGCGCTGATCCGCGGCTTCATCGTCAACAAGTTCCGCGGCGACCCGGCGCTCTTTGCCGACGGCATGGCGCGCATCGCCCGCGCCACCGGCTGGGAGCCGCTCGGCCTGGTGCGCTTCTTTCCCGCGGCGCGCCTGCTGCCGGCCGAGGATGCGCTCACGCTCGATCACGCGCCGCCGCCCAAGCCCGCGGCGCGCGCGCGCATCGCCGTCGTCGTGCTGCCGCACATCGCCAATTTCGATGATCTCGATCCGCTCGACGCCGAGCCAGCGGTCGAGCTCGTGCGCGTCAAGCCCGGCATGGCGCTGCCGGGCGACGTGCGGCTCGTGATCCTGCCCGGCTCCAAGGCGACCATCGCCGACATGAATGCGCTACGCGCCGCCGGCTTCGACATCGACATCGCGGCGCATATGCGCCGCGGCGGCTTGGTGCTCGGCCTGTGCGGCGGCTACCAGATGCTCGGCCGCACCATCGCGGATCCGGCCGGGCACGAGGGGCCGCCCGGCAGCGTCGCGGGCGTCGGCCTCATCGACGTCGCGACCGTTCTCGACGACGACAAGCGGCTGACCCGCGTGAGCGGCACCACCGCGGATGGCGAACCTTTCGCGGGCTACGAGATGCACATGGGCGCAACGGATGGCCCCGATCGCGCGCGGCCGTTCGCGCGCCTCGATGACGGCGCGCCCGACGGCGCCGTGTCGCGCGACGGCCGCGCGTTCGGCACCTATATCCACGGCCTCTTCGCCGACGATCGCCAGCGCGCCGCATGGCTCGCGCGCCTCGGCGCCGGCGGGGCTGCGATCTCCTACGAGACGCAGGTCGAGGAGACGCTCGATCGGCTCGCCGCGCATCTTGCCGAATGCATCGATCTCGATCGGCTGCTGAGCTTGGCGCGCTAGCTTTTACGCAGCTTGCTCAGAGCTTGCGCCCCTCCCCCGCTTGCGGGGGAGGGTAGGGAGGGGGAAGCCGCTTGCTCCTGCGCAAGTGCCGCCTCCTCTTCCACTCTCCAGTCGAAGTCGGATTTATCCGACTTCGACCGACAGTTAGTGCCGAAATCGGGGAAGCCCGATTTCGGATGCAAGCGGGGGAGAGGGCCGCCTGCAGTTTGGCGACGTCAGCGCATCACAAAGAGCAAAGCGCAGATCGCCACGAGCCCGATCAAAATCCCATCCGCCCTTCGATAAAGCGTGAGCGCGGCCCGAACATCCTTCGCACTCGCGTCGCGCCGGCCGTCACCCATCAGCGCATCATCGACCGCAACACCGCCATAGACGCGTGGTCCCGCCAGCGCGAGGCCGAGCGCGCCGGCCATCGCGGCCTCGGGATAGCCGGCATTGGGCGAGCGGTGCCGATGCGCGTCGCGCCAGGTCGTGCGCCAGCCGGCGCCCGCACGCTTGCGGTCGGTGAGCGCGGCCGCCGCGACCAGCAGCAGCGCGGACAGACGCGACGCCGGCAGGTTGACCAGGTCGTCGAGCCGCGCCGCCGCCCAGCCGAACGCCGCATGCCGATCGGTGCGATGGCCGATCATGCTGTCGGCCGTGTTGATCGCCTTGTAGATTGCGGCGCCGGGCAGGCCGGCAA
>DATBZM010000219.1:0-9290 GCA_036513175.1 Xanthobacteraceae bacterium
GCTACACGCTGCTGATGACCACGAGCGCGCACGCGACGTTGCCGAAGCTCGCCAGGCTCGCGTGGCATCCGAGCCGCGACTTCTCGCCGCTCGCCAGCATCTACTCCTACATGTTCGTGATCGCGACCAACGCGGCGAGCAAGCCGCGCTTTGCGACGTTCGGCCAGTTCATCGACTATGCGCGCGCCAATCCGGGCAAGCTCAACTGGGGCTCGTCGGGCATCGGCGGCCCGCAGCATCTGGGCGGCTCGCAATTCGTCAAGCTTGCCGGCCTCGACATGGTGCACGTGCCCTATCGCGGCAACGCGCCGATGATCCAGGCGCTGCTCGGCGACCAGGTCCAGATCGTGTTCGACACGCCGACGCTGGTGCTGCCGCGCGTCGCGGACGGCAAGCTGATCGCGCTCGCGGTGACCGGCGAGCAGCGGCTGCCGGCGCTGGCGGATGTCCCGACCGTGCGCGAGACCGGCCTCGTCGACTATGCCTACCGCGGCCAGATCTTCGTGCTCGGCCCCAAGGACATGGCGGCGCCGCTGCAAGCGCGGCTCAACGCCGCGTTCGCCGGCGCGCTCGAGGACGAGAACGTGCGCGATCGGCTCACCCGCTTCGGGCTGCAGGTGCCGAGCCGCGCCGAGAATACCGTCGCGGCGCTGACGCGGCACATCGACGATTTCCAGGCGACCTACGACAAGCTGATCGGCGAGCTGGGGATCGAGGCGCAGTAGCCTCGTTTCGTCCCACACGGCGTCGATTCTGCCCGGCGACGTCGGCGCTTTGCCACGGATCGAAAAACCACCCCGCGCGTTGTCGGGGGTCGGCGATCGGCGCCGACCGCGCTGTCATTGGGGCGCTGCAGGAGACCCTCACCATGGCTCGCGCGCGGCGCAGCCGACCGCCTGAAGCGCAGGGGGCCGTGGGCGGCCCCGACCCGCTGGAATTCCCGGCGGCCGTGCGCATCCGCGCGCCGCGCTGCCGTCCGGTGGTCCGCAACGTCAACGAGGGACTTCTTCTGATCGACAACGAGCTGCCGGCCGAGTTGCGCCGGCTGCCGCGCTGGACCTTCGCGCGCGCCCTCCTCGAGGCGGCGCTGCGCACGCGTCGCAAGCGCGATCTCGCGGCGGCGGCGCGTCAGCTCCGCCAGGCTTTATCCAACGAGGGCTGGCTCGACGAGACACGGCCGGCCGGCAACGCGCGCCAGCAGGGGTGAGGCATGGACCAGACGATCGATATGCCGGCCGACAAGCCAGTCGACCAGCCGACCACCCCGCCTGCCGCCAAGCCAGCAGGCAAGCCCGCCGACAAGCCGGCCGGCAAGACGCCGGACCAGCCGGTCACGTCGCCGCAGATCCTCAAGCCCTCGCGGGTGCGCGAGGGCCATTCCTTCCAGCTCGGCGCCACCTGGGACGGGACGGGGGTCAATTTCGCCCTGTTTTCCGCCCATGCGCAGATGGTCGAGCTCTGCCTGTTCGACATCGACGGCAAGAAGGAGCTCGAGCGCATCGAGCTGCCCGAATTCACCGACGAGGTCTGGCACGGCTACCTGCCGGATGCGCGCCCCGGCACGGTCTACGGCTATCGCGTGCATGGTCCCTACGAGCCGGCCGCCGGCCACCGTTTCAATCCCAACAAGCTTCTCATCGACCCTTATGCCAGGCAGCTGGTCGGCGAGGTCAAATGGGACCCGGCCGTGTTCGGCTACACGCTCGATTCTCCCGACAAGGACCTGTCGTTCGACACGCGCGACAGTCAATCCTTCGTGCCGAAATGCCGGGTGATCGATCCGGCCTTCACGTGGGGCGCGGTACGGCGGCCGCAAATCCCGTGGGATCGCACCATCGTCTACGAGCTGCATGCGCGCGGCTTCACGATGCGGCATCCGCAGATTCCGCCGGAGCTGCGCGGCACCTTCGCGGGCCTGATGCATGCCGAGGCGGTCGACTACATCCGCCGCCTCGGCGTCACCACGGTTGAGCTGTTGCCGATCCACGCCTTCGTCGACGACAGCTGTCTGCTCGACAAGAAGCTGCGCAACTACTGGGGCTATAACACCATCGGCTTCTTCGCGCCGCAGCCACGCTACCTCGGCACGCCCTTCGTCAATGAGACGAAGGAGATGATCGCGCATTTCCATTCCGTCGGCATCGAGGTCATCCTCGACGTCGTCTACAACCACACGGCGGAAGGCAACGAGCTCGGGCCCACGCTGTCGTTCAAGGGCATCGACAACGCGTCGTATTACCGGCTCGCGCCGGAGCCCCGCCATTACATCAACGATACCGGCACGGGAAACACGGTCAACCTCAGCCATCCGCGCGTGCTGCAGATGGTGACCGACTCGCTGCGCTACTGGGCCGAGGAGATGCACGTCGACGGCTTCCGCTTCGACCTCGCGACCATTCTGGCGCGCGAGCCGTACGGCTTCGACGAGGGCGGCGGATTTCTCGATTCATGCCGGCAGGATCCGGTGCTCAGCCGGGTGAAGCTCATCGCCGAGCCGTGGGACTGCGGGCCGGGCGGCTACCAGGTCGGGCACTTCTCGCCCGGCTGGGCGGAGTGGAACGACCGCTATCGCGACACGATGCGCGCCTACTGGCGCGGCGACGAGGGCAAGCTCGCGGAGGTCGCCGCCCGCATCACCGGGTCCGCCGACCTGTTCAATAAGCGCGGCCGCAAGCCGTGGGCCTCGGTCAACTTCATCACCGCCCATGACGGCTTCACGCTCGCCGACCTCGTTTCCTACAACGAGAAGCACAACGAGGCGAACGGCGAGAACAATCGCGACGGCCACGGCGAAAACCTGTCGCACAACTACGGCGTCGAAGGGCCGAGCGACGATCCCGAGATCCGCAAGGTGCGCTTGCGCCAGATGCGCAACATGATCGCGACCCTCTTGTTCTCGCAGGGCACGCCGATGCTGCTCGCCGGCGACGAGTTCGCACGCACGCAGAAGGGCAGCAACAACGCCTATGCGCAGGACAACGAGATCAGCTGGATCGACTGGGAGGGCATCGACGCAGACCGCAAAGCGCTCATCGAGTTCACCCGGCTCGCAATCGAGCTGCGCCGCGACAACCCGATCCTGCGGCGCGGCCGCTTTCTCTCCGGCGCCTACAACGAGGCGCTCGACGTCAAGGACGTGACCTGGCTCACGCCGGGCGGCGAGGAGATGACCGAGGCCAACTGGAGGGATCCGATGGCCCGCGCCATGGGCGTCCTGCTCGACGGACGCGCGCAGCCGACCGGCATCCGCCGGCGTGGCAACGACGTGACGATGCTGCTGGTGATGAATTCCTATCACGAGGCGGTCGTGTTCAAGCTGCCCAAGGTGGTCGGCGGGAAGGACTGGCGCGTCCTCGTCGACACCAACCAGCCCGAGCTGGACAAGCCCAAGGCCTTCCGATTCGGCCACGACTACGTGGTCACGGGACGGTCGCTGCTCCTGTTCAAGCTGGGCAAGGAGCGCTCGCGCGACCGCGGGTGAAGGTCGCGCCGGCGAGCGTCCGCCCACCCCTGTTCACCTTACGGCTGAGACACGCTGATCATCGAACTGGGCGTCGGTGATCCAAAGATCATTGCCAAGTCTCATGAATCTTGATTCATTGCTTTTCCGGCTCTGCCTCTCGATTCGCGCCGATGGCCTATCGCCGCACTGAACGCGTCCTGCAGCATCTCGCGGCTCGCCATGACGCGATCGTCGCGGCGGCGCGAATGATCGCGGCCGAGCAGGGGCTTGCGGCAGTGCAGATCGTGCCCGTGGCGCAGCGCGCCGGCATCGCGGCCGGCACGGTCTATCGCTATTTCCCGGCCAAGACCGATCTCGTGCGGGCGCTGATCGAGGCGATATCGGCGCGCGAGATCGCGGCCTTGCGCAAGGCGGCCGATGCGGCGCCCGGGCCGTTGTCGGCGCTCGCGGCCGCGCTCGTCAGCTTTGCGGCGCGCGCGCTACGCCATCGCCGGCTCGCCTGGGCGGTCAGCGCCGAGCCAGTCGACGCCGCGGTCGACGAATTTCGCCTCGCGGCGCGCCGCGCGCTCGCGGCCGAGATCGAAACGCGCATCCGCTCGGCAATCGCGCGCGGACATTTGCCCGAGCAGGATGCCGGCGCGGCCGCAGCCGCGCTGGTCGGGCTCCTGATCGAGGGGCTGATCGGCCCGCTCGCGCCGCCCACCGACGCCGGCAAGACGCGTGAGAACGTGCAGACGATCACGCTGCTTGCGCTGCGCGCGCTCGGCGTCGTCGACGCCCGCGCGCGCGGCCTCGTCGTGCAGTCCGCGCTGCCGGAGGGGGACGCGACGTAGATCGGAATTTGCCGCGGCCGGCCCGCGTCTACTGCAGCGTCGCGGCTGCGAGCCAGTCGTTGACGGCTTCGAGCGCGCGCTCGCGGCTTTCGCTCTTCTCGTGCGCCTGGAAGACCGCGATCTGCGCGTCGGCCGAGGTGCCGGCGCCGACGATCGCGCGGCAGCGCGAAATATGGGTCGAGCAGCCGAGCGCCTCGGCGTCGGGCGCGACCTCGGCGAGCACCTGCTCGAGCATCTCGGCGACCGTCACGGCGCCGCCGCCGTCGAGGGTCGCGAAGGTCCCCTTGACGCCGTAGCGCTGCGCCCGCCACTTGTTCTCCACCACGATCGCGCGCGTGACCGCGGTGATGTCGGCGTTGAGCCAGGGATTGCGCACCAGCCGATGCGCCAGCGCGCGGTAGAGCGCCGCGATCGCGATCGAGTCGTCGACGAAGGTGCAGCAGTCGGGCGCGCGCAGCTCGAGCGTCGGGTGCTGCAGCGAGGGACGCAGCGCCCACCATACGTAGCTCGCGTCGTCGATGATGCCGGATTTGGTCAATGCCGCGATATAGGCCTCGAACTCCTCGCTCTTGCGAAAGAGCTCCGGCACGCCGGTGCGCGGCAGCTCGTCATAGGCGGCGAGCCGGTAGCCCTTGAGGCCGGTCGGACGCGAGCGCCAGAACGGCGACGACGTCGCCAGCGCCACGAACAGCGGCAGGTACGGCAGCATCCGGCACATCACGTCGACGCGGTCCTCGCCGTCCGGCAGCTCGACATGGACATGCAGGCCGCACAGCATATTGCGCTGCCCGATCATCTGCAGGTCGTGCATCACGACGTCGTAGCGCTCGGCCGGCGCCTGCAACGCGCATTCCCATGACGCGGTCGGATGCGTGCCGGAGGCGAGGATCGCCAGCCCATGCTCGGCCGCCACCGAGGCGACGGTGCTGCGCAGATGGCGCAGCTCGGTGCGCGCCGTCGCCATGTCGTGGTGCGGCTCGGTCATGACCTCGATCTGCGACTGCAGCATCTCGCCGCTGACCTGGGAGCCGAGCGCCGCCTTCACGGCGGCGAAGAAGGCTTCCGGTCGTTCCTCCGTGACCGTCTTGGTCGCGGCGTCGACCAGGAAGTACTCTTCCTCTATTCCGATCGTGTAGGCGCCTTTCATGATTGAATCTCCCCATCTCACCCGAAGTGTCGATCTTTACGTGGAGGCGGCAAGTTCAGATGGGCAGCGTACGAAGAATAACTGACTGGATATTTTCCTATGCGCCATCAAGTTTACACAAAGGTCCGATTTTACCTGAGATGTCGCAGTTATATCGTCGGTATTCTGGAGACATTTCTTCCGTTCGCCGCAAGTCTGGCGCGCCGCCCGAATATAATCCGTGAGCCGGGAAAGAGTTCCCGTGCCGGTAGCCGGCGGTTCCCGTCAGTGCGACATCAGGGTCGGCACCGTCATCGCGGCGAGGATGCCGTTGGTGGCGCCGCCGAGCACGAACTCGCGCAACCGCGAATGGCCGAAGCCGCCCATCACGATGAAGTCGGCGCCGCTGTCGGCCACGTGCGACAGGATGGTGTTCGGCACGTCGACGTCGGCCGAGACGATGCGCTTGACCTCGATCTTCACGTCATGGCGGGCGAGGTGCTCGCCCATGTCGACGCCGGCGATCTCGCCGCTCTTCTCGCGGCCGCTCGCCACGATGACCACCTCGGCCGCGGCCGAGCGCGCGAGGAACGGCATCGCATCCGCAATGGCGCGCGCGGCCGGGCGGCTGCCGTCCCAGCACACCAGCACGCGCCCGAGTCGCAATCCGCCCTTGTGGATGTAGGGCACGACGATCACGGGACGGCCGGAGCCGAACAGCGTGCCCTCGATCACCAGGCTTTCGGCCGGGCCTTGCTTCGGCTCCGCCTGGGCCATCACCGCAAGATCGAAGCGGCGCGCGAGGCGCCCAAACAGGTCGCCGGCGCCGCCGATCGAGGCGGTGAGCTTGCGGTGCTCGGCCGCAATGCCGTCGCGCTTCGCCGCCGCCTCGAAACGGGAGATCGCCTTGTCGGCGGCGCTGTCGCTAGCGACCCACTGCGCCTCGATCACGTCGGCCGGGATGCCGCCCATCACGCTCGGCGGCACCACCGGCTCATAGGCGAACGCGACCGCGGTGAGATGCGCCTCGAACGCGCGCGCAATCGCAACCGCATATTCGGCTGCCACGTCATGCGGCTTGCCGATGGCGAGATTGACCACGAGGTCCTTGATCATGCGCCCGCTCCGCGCTCGCGCGCCGGCGTCACAGCCCGCCGACATGGCGCGCAAACGTGCAGCCGGCGTTGATCGGGATCAATCCGCGCCCGCCGACGCGTCCGCGCTACTTCTTGATGTTGCCCTTGTCGTCGAACTGCTTGATGTAGGCCCACAGGTTCGCGATCTTCTTGTCGCTGCCCTCGCCGTTGATGCCCGGGTAGGTCATCTTGGTGCCCGGAACCTTGGCCTTCGGCGCCTTGATGTATTCCTTGAATGTCGCCTCGTCCCAGGTGATCCCTGAATTCTTCATGTCGTCGCTGTAGGAATAGTCGGTGCTGCCGGCCTTGCGGCCGTCGAGGCCGTTGAGCTCCGGCCCGACGAACTTGGTGGCGCCGGGCCCGATCTTGTGACAGGCGCCGCATTGCTTGAAGACGGAAGCGCCGGCGTCCACGTCCTGCGCCCATGTCGTCCCCGTCGACGCGACCATGACCACGGCCGCGATCACCAGATGTCTCATCTCCATCTCCTCGATCTCTCCCAGACCGGGCACCTGCCGTCTGGTCGTTACGCCCCGCCCGCGCCGGAAACTGACCGAACGGCGCAGCAAGCGCAAGGCGGCAAAACCATGCCGTCGTGCAGGATCGCCCGGCCGCGGTCGCGACAGATGGGTGTTTTGCCCGACGTTCGCGCTATAAGGTAGCAACGCGGGAGAAACGCGAAGGAGAGCAGCGATGTCGGTGACCATGCCGGTGCCGGACGCGGCGGTGCTCGCGCGCCGCGCCGCGATCGTCGCCGCGCTGCGCGCGATCGTCCCGGGCGAAGGCGTGATCGCCGGCGAACGCGAGATGCGCCCCTACGAGTCGGACGGGCTTACCGCCTATCGCCAGCTCCCCATGGTGGTGGTGCTGCCGGAGACGGCGGATCAGGTCTCGCGCGTGCTCGCCTATTGCCACGCCAATGGCGTCAAGGTGGTGCCGCGCGGCGCCGGCACCTCGCTGTCGGGTGGCGCGCTGCCGCTCGCCGACGGCGTGCTGCTCGGCATGGCGAAATTCAACCGCATCCGCGAGATCGACTTCGACAATCGCGTCGCCGTGGTCGAGCCGGGCGTGACCAATCTCGCGGTCTCGGCCGCGGTCGCGCATCGCGGCTTCTACTATGCGCCCGATCCGTCCTCGCAGATCGCCTGCACGATCGGCGGCAACGTGGCGGAGAATTCCGGCGGCGTGCACTGCCTCAAATACGGGATGACCACCAACAACGTGCTCGGGCTGGAAATGGTGCTGATCACCGGCGAGGTCATCCGCCTCGGCGGCCGCCATCTCGACGCCGGCGGCTACGACCTGCTCGGCATCGTCACCGGCTCGGAGGGGCTGCTCGGGGTCGTCACCGAGGTGACGGTGCGCATCCTCAAGAAGCCGGAGACGGCGCGCGCGGTGCTGGTCGGCTTTCCGACCTCGGAGGATGCCGGCCAATGCGTTGCGCAGATCATCGGCGCCGGGATGATTCCGGGCGGCATGGAGATGATGGACCGCCCGGCGATCCACGCGGTCGAGGAATTCGTCCATGCCGGCTATCCGCTCGACGTCGAGGCGCTCCTGATCGTCGAGCTCGACGGCCCCCAGGCCGAGGTCGACCATTTGATCGCGCGGGTCGAGGCGATCGCGCGCGAATGCCGGGCGACGATTTGCCGTGCCTCGACGTCCGAGGAGGAACGCCTCCTGTTCTGGGCCGGCCGCAAGGCTGCGTTCCCGGCCGCCGGCCGCATCTCGCCCGACTACTACTGCATGGACGGCACGATCCCGCGCGCGCAGTTACCGCGCGTGCTCGCGCGCATGCGCGAGCTGTCCGCGCAGTACGGCCTGCGCGTCGCCAACGTGTTTCACGCCGGCGACGGCAACCTGCATCCGCTCATCCTCTACGACTCGAACAAGCCGGGCGAGCTCGATCGTGCCGAGGCGTTCGGCGGCGACATTCTGCGGCTGTGCGTCGAGGTCGGCGGCGTGCTCACGGGCGAGCACGGCGTCGGGGTCGAGAAGCGCGACCTCATGCCGGCGATGTTCACCGAGATCGACCTCAACCAGCAGCAGCGGCTCAAATGCGCATTCGACGACAAGGGCCTGCTCAATCCCGGCAAGGTCTTTCCGACGCTGCATCGCTGCGCCGAGCTCGGCCGCATGCATGTGCGCGGCGGCAACGTCGCGTTTCCCGATATCCCGCGGTTCTAGCGCATGTCCCGGCGAAAGCCTGCCCCGGACTTGATCCGGGGTGGACACCGGTTCGCCGACAAGGACATGCGCCGAATATAAAAGGCGTCTGATGAAATTCGGCCTCTTCGGCTCCGCGCAGGCGAACAGCAGGGATTTCGGTCCCGAGACCGGCCAGGGCTTTCGCGACTGGCTCGACGACAACGTCGAGGCCGAGGCGCTCGGCTACCGGTCGACCTTCCTGGTGGAGCATCACTTCACCGGCTGGTACCAGGTGTCGGCGACATTGATGCTGCTCACCGCGCTGGCGATGCGCACGACCACGCTGCGCCTCGGCACGGCCGTGATCGTGCTGCCTTGGCACAATCCGGTGCTGCTCGCCGAGCAGGCGGCGACGCTCGATCTGATCTCGGGCGGCCGCTTCGACTTCGGCATCGGCAAGGGCTATCGCCACAGCGAGTTCCACGGCTTCGCCGCCTCGATCGACGACGCGGAAGCGCGCTTCGACGAGGGGCTCGATGTCTTGGTGAGGGCATGGACCTCCGACACGCGGTTCTCGCATCGCG
>DATBZM010000220.1:0-5762 GCA_036513175.1 Xanthobacteraceae bacterium
GATCATTTCCTGGATCAGGTAGACGCCGTTCTGGTCCTTGAGCGAGATCAGGCTCTTGCCGACCAGCGCCGGACGGGCGCCGTGCGCCACGCAGACGCCGTCGAGGTCATAGATGAACGGATAGAGGTCGCGGTCGTGAAAGAGCGGATTCGACTTGTCGTCCACCGCCTTGAAGGTCGCCTCGGCGCCGGCCTCGGCGTACATCTTCTGCACGCGCTTGACCATGGCAACGGCCTCATCGCGCGAGCCGAACTCGGCTCCGCTCGATGGGTGAACCGCAAGGAATGTCGCTACCGCTACCAGGACAGCCGCAAAACGACGCATGGTTTCCTCCCGGCGACGGGCGGGGGGCGACGGGTCGGCCACCGTCCGGTGTTCGGCGGTAACCTTATGACCGGAAGATGAAGCAACCCTAACGGGTCCCCCGGTTTCACGGGATTGGTCAACAAAGCCTTAGCGCGGCCGAAGGTACCCGTGCCGCCGTTTGCCGAGCGGCAACGATCGCGTCAGGCCGCTTGCCTGAGCGGCTTTGCTTCACGCCGCCGTGCCGAAACGGCGTAGCCGTCGTCGCGGACCGTTCCGGCTTCGACCTCGAAGCCGCGCCGCTGCAGCGCCGCACGAAGCTGGTCCATGGCGGCGGGCTTCTGCGGATCGGTCCAGATCACCAGGACGCCGGCCGGCTTGAGGAACCCGGCGAGCCAATCGAGCGAGGTCTCGAGCTCGCGAAAGGTGCGCCGGCGCCAGTCCACCAGCGCGGCGTCGTATTGACGGTCTGCGCGGCCGCAATTCGCCGTCGCCGCCACGCGCGCAAAACCGCGCCGTTGCAGCTCGAACACGAGCTCGATGCTCTTGGCACCCGCCACCAGGATGCGATGCAGGGGCGTGCAGCGTGCCAGCCCGATCATCGGCTCGATGACGCGATCGGAAGCGCGCGTGGACAGGGACACGGTCATGGCTCTCACCCTGCGGAAGGAGATTCGGCCACCGGCCGAGGCGGAGCGTTTGATCCGCTTGGGTCAATCTCGTGATTCGCCCGTAGGAATTCGAGATGAGCGGATGGATGTTCGCATAAGGGCCGCATAAAGCCCGATTGCGGAGAGTAGCGAGTGGCGAATGGCGAATAGAGGGCGGATTCGGCTGTAGCCGCGGGGCCGGCGACCCGCTATTCACTACTCGCTACTCATTACTCGCTACTCGCTACTCGCTACTCGCCACTCGCCACTCGCCATTCGCCCATCCATGGCCGACGACATCCCCTTCAACCGCAATCTTGCCCTCGCGCCCGGCACGGTCGAGGAGGTGGCGCCCGGCGTGCGTCGCCTCTTGTGCGACAATCCCGGCCCGTTCACCTTCAAGGGCACGATGAGCTACATCGTCGGCCGCGGCGAGGTCGCGATCATCGATCCGGGCCCGGATGACGCGCGGCACATCGCGGCGCTGCTCGACGCGGTGCGCAACGAGACCGTCACCCACATCCTCGTGACCCACACCCATCGCGATCATTCGCCGGGCGCGGCGCGCGTCAAGGCGGCGACCGGCGCAAAAACCCATGGCGAGGGACCGCACCGGCCGGCGCGGCCGCTGCATGTCGGCGAGGCGCCGCGGCTCGACGCCAGCAACGACACGGATTTCCGCCCCGACCAGCCGCTCGCCGAGGGCGACGTCGTAAGCGGCAAGGACTTTGCGCTCGAGGCGATCAAGACGCCCGGCCATACGGCGAACCACATGGCCTATGCGCTGCGCGGGCACGACCTCTTGTTTTCCGGCGACCACGTCATGGGCTGGTCGACCTCGATCGTCGCGCCGCCCGACGGCGCGATGAGCGACTACATGGCATCGCTCGACAAGCTCGCCGGGCGCCGGGAAAGCGTCTACCTCGCCGGCCACGGCGACGTCATCCGCGACGCGCCGCGCTTCGTGCAGTCCTATATCCGCCACCGCCAGGGCCGCGAGGCCTCGATCCTGCATCGTCTTGGCAAGGGCGCAGCCGACATCCCGACACTGGTGCGCGCGATCTATATCGGTCTCGACCCGCGGCTCACGCGCGCCGCCGGACTGTCGGTGCTCGCGCATCTGGAGGATCTGGTCGCGCGCGGCATGGTGGCGACCGACGGCGTGCCGTCGATCGACGGGACCTATCGCTTCGGCTTCTGATTGGGCTTCTGCTGCGGCTGCGGCGCCGGCTTGACCTTCGGCACCGGGCGCTCCGGCACGTCGGGTTTGTCCTCGCCCGCAAGGTCCTCGATGTCGTCGAGCAGCGCGCGCACGCGCGCCGCGTTGATGCCGAAATCGCTCCGGCCGTAGCGCGAGGATGAGCGCACGTCGACGCGCGCGCCGTCGCCGACCGCGCGGATGCGTACCGCCACGTCGTCGCGGAAGCCCATGATCAGCGTCCGCGCGACCGCCTCGATATAGCCGTCGCGCGCCGACTGGCCCTGCTGCGCCGGAACCGGCGGGCGATCGTTGACAATCTGCCAGTGGCGCTTGGCGATCGCCGCCTTCGCGGCATCGTAGGTCGCCTGCGCGCTCGCGTCGGTTTCGAGCGGCACCACGTCCGGATAGGCGGCCTTCTGCTGCTGCGCCGCATAGAGTCCCGCATAGGCGACCGGATTGGCGCCGCGCGAACGCAGCTGGCCGATCTTCTCGTAGCGCGGTGGGTCGAGCGGATCGGTGGTGATGTCGGAAATCTCCGGCAGGCGGGCGGCGCGCGCCGCGAGATAGGACGGATAGGCGAGCAGCGCGACGCCGATCAGGAGCGCGGTCAATGCCGCGCCAAGGCCCTCGCTGCCGTGCCGCCAGATGCCGATGAGCGAGGCGAGCGCGAGCAGGATCGCGATCACCGCCATGCCGAGCGACGCCGCGAAGGTCGCGAGCACGGGCACGGTCTCGAGCAGGTCGGTGCGAGCGACGACGACTGCGAGGAGCGCGACGAGCAGCGCGAAGCCCGCGATGCGGCGCGCCCAGATGGCGAGCCGGGAGGCGGGCTCATCGGCAATGCGGCGCACCGGCATGGCTATTTCCCGGGCGAGCGCATCGGCGCAGCCCCGCCGCAGATGCGCTTGAGCGCGGCCCATTCGGCCGCGTCGAGCAGGCCCGGCGGGCCACCGCCGCCGGTCCCGTCGGCAAGCGCGGCCGCTCGCGGCGACGGCCCGAGCGCGGCAGCGATCGCCTCGATCGCAGCGGCGCGCTCGCGCGCCTCCGGATGGTCAAGCAGGATCTTCGCCATCGGGCCAGGCGTGCCGGCGATGCGCATCAGGATCGTGCCGAGCGCGCGCGGATCGCGGCCGAGCCTGGCCACCAGGTTTGCCCCATAGGCGTCGGCCGCTGCTTCCGTTTCGCGTGAATAGGAGGATTGCACCACCGTCCGCATCGCGATCACCGCGGCTCCGCCGCCGCTAAAGTCGCCGATCAGCATGCCGAACAGGAACGACAGGCTGCCCGCCTGGATCACCGTCCGC
This sequence comes from Xanthobacteraceae bacterium, assembly GCA_036513175.1. Taxonomy (GTDB): domain Bacteria; phylum Pseudomonadota; class Alphaproteobacteria; order Rhizobiales; family Xanthobacteraceae; genus JAVDCA01. The sequence goes on from DATBZM010000220.1 coordinate 3,459, forward strand.
ACGCCGTCACGATGGGCGATGTGGCCGATCTCATGCGCGATCACGCCGGCGAGCTCGTCCGCATTGTCCGCCTTGGCGATGAGGCCCTGGAACACGTAGACGCGCCCGCCGGGCAGCGCAATGGCGTTCGCCTCCGGCCGGCGCACCACGTCGGCATGCAACGGCAACGGCAAGGCGGCGGCGGTTTCCAGCTTGTGCACGAGCTTCTGGAAGGCGGCGCGGCCGAGCCGTGCGTCGAGCGTATTGCCGCATTCGAACTGGTCGGCGCGCCCGCGCACGAGAAAGCTTCGCACCTGGGCGTCGACGCTCACGCCGAGGCGCTGTTCGAGGCGCACCGGCACGAGCGGCGTGACGCGGGCGGCGATCGCCGGCACGCCGAACACCGCGACCAGCACCGCCGAAGCGACGGCCGCAAGGCTCCAGCCGACCACCTTGACGCGGGTGCGGGGGCTGATCGCGCCGAATTGCGGGATCGCGCCGGTGTGCGCCGTGACGGCCGCCGCGAGCGCGGGATCGCGGATTTCCAGGCGGGCGGGCATCGGCCTTCCGGCGCGGCCGAGGCGCAGCACGCCGTCGGGCGCCGCGAACGCGACGATGTCCGCATTGGCCCATTCGGCGAGCACTTCGCCGGCGAGCGAGCGGATCTGCACGCCCGCCGCCGCAAGCTCGATCGTCACGAGGTGGCGGGCGCTGGTCACGCCGTCGAAAAAGACCGCTGAGCTGGAGGTGATCATGCCTGTCTGAACAGCTATCGGTGGATCATGGCAAATCAAATACCCCCAGCCCCGAGCGCATCGGCGAGCCCTTCGCCGACCGCGGAGCTGGGCAGGCTGTCGTCGGCCCGCACCCATTCGACGACGTCGAACCCCGGGACCGTGACCGAATCGACCGCCATCCGCCAGATGCGCAGCTTGATGGTCATCTGGTAGATGATCCAGCCGATGATCGCCAGCAGGAGATAGACGCAGGCCACGCCCGCGAGGGTGAGATTCTGGATGGTCTCCTGCGCGGGCTTTACTTTGAGGATCGCCGCGCCGACGCCGGCCACGACGCCGAAGATCACGCACAGGGCGAGCAGGACCAGCACGATGTAGGCGAGGCAGCGAAAGTAGGCGCCGAAGATGCGGCGCTTCTTGAGCGTTGTCCGCACCTCGACCACGCCGAAGCGCAGGCCGGCCAGCCACCATTTCATCATGATGGCCTGCAGCAGTGCGTAGCCGATGAAGGCAAGGATCATGACCGCCAAGGTGGCAATGCCGATAATCGCTCCGGCGGCGCGGTCCTGCGGGCTCGGGCTCGCCGTGCCGAACCGCATGCCTTTCTGGGTGAAATAGCCGATCAACGCAAAGAAGGCGATCAGCACGACGACCGTGATCAGCCACAGCGCGGCGCCGCGCAGGAAGAGCGAGCTCCCCGTGGCGGTGAATCTGCCGTTGAGATCGCCGTAATGCGTATGCGCGAGCTTGTAGCGCTCGAGGCTCGCCTGCGCCCACGGATAGGCGAAGCCCGCGCTGCAGGCGATGGCGATCCACCACAGCAGCGAGCGCAGCGCGTAGGCCCACGGCGAGCCGCTCTGATGGAAGCGAATGCCGCGGAAGACCGTGCGCGTGAGCCGATAGCGGCGCGCGCGGAAATAGGCGTATTGGCCGAAGACGGCGAGAAAGACGAAGGCAACCGGGCTCGACAGCCGGCTGACCATACCGAGCTCGAGCGTGCCGAGGAACAGCAGCACATAGATGGGCACGAGCAGCGCAACCGCCATCAGGAAACCGAGAAACAGCTCCATGGCGGTCCCGGTATATTCGAGGCTGTCGCCGCCAATTTCCGTACTGACCCACAGAAAGCGGCGCGCGTCGGTGGTGAGCCAGAAGCGATAGATGCCGACGCTCACAAGCTGCAGCAGCGCGCCGCGCACGATCAGCTTGCGGAAGCTGCGCGTGGCGCCGGTGAAATGCACCGACGCCGGCGGCAACGGGAGCGGTTCGAACGCTTGCGGCACCGGAAGGGGCAAACGGGCGGGCACAGGAGGAGGCAGAGGAGGCAACGGAGGAGGGACGATCTCGTTCATGGAATCGATCCGACAAAGCTCGTCTGCGCCGTCTGCCGAAGCATCATGCCTTGCGACGGGGGCAGCCATCAATGCACCCGAGCGCGAAGCAAGCTTCGTTCCTTAGTCTTGGCCACCGTCCACCAAGTTCACGGGACTCCCTTGCGATCCAGCCGGCGCCGCCGCGCGGCATGATTGCACGGATCGGACCTCCTATGTCGCAACGGCCGTCGGCAATGCATAGTCCTTCATCAGCT
>DATBZM010000221.1:0-4315 GCA_036513175.1 Xanthobacteraceae bacterium
GGGGAGGGGTCGGGGGAGGGTCGGGGGTGGGGGCCGCTCACTTGCGCAGGGCAAGCGTCACGGAACCTCACCGCAGATTCGGAGCAAGCGTAGTCCCCCCACCCCGTCCGCGTTCGCTTCGCTCACGCGGCCGACCCTCCCCGCCAACGGGCGGGAGGGTAAGAGCCGCGCGGCATCGCACCGCCCTACCCCACCCCGATCAGCCGGTGCAGCTTGTCGGGATCGCGCTTCAAGTCGGCGCTCGGGCCGTCGTAGACGATGCGGCCGCGGTCCATCACGGCGGTGCGCGGCGAGATGTCGAGGGCGAGCCGGGTGTTCTGCTCGACCACGATCATGGTGAGGCCCTCGGTCGCGGCGAGGCGCTTCACGGCGCGCGAGAGCTCCTCGACGATGACCGGCGCGAGCCCCTCCGAGGGCTCGTCCATCAGCACGACCGACGGGTTGCCGACGAGGGCGCGGGCGATCGCCAGCATCTGCTGCTCGCCGCCGGAAAGCTGGTTGCCGCGGTTCGCCTGCCGCTCGGCGAGGCGCGGGAAAAGCGCGAACACCTTGTCGAGCGTCCAGGCGCCCGCCCGCGCCGCCACCTCGAGGTTCTCGCGCAACGTCAGCGAGGGGAAGATCTCGCGCTCCTGCGGCACGTAACCGAGGCCCGCCCAGTTGCGGCGGTGCGGCGCGAACCGCGCGATGGTCGCGCCGTGCAGCCGTATGTCGCCGCCGTGCAGCGTGTTGTGGCCCATCACGGTCGCAAGCAGCGTGGTCTTGCCGACGCCGTTGCGGCCGATGATCGAGATCGTCTCGCCGGCGGCGAGCGTGAGACAAATGTCCTCCAGCACCACGGTCTCGCCGTAGCCGGCCGACACGCCATCGAGCTGCAGCGCCGGCTCAGCCATGCGGGAACTCCTCGCCCAGATAGACGGCGCGCACGCGCGCATCGGCGCGGATGTCCTGCGGGCTGCCTTCGGTGAGCACCGCGCCCGCGACCAGCACGGTGATGCGCGCGGCAAAGCGGAAGACCACGTCCATGTCGTGCTCGATGATCAGGATCGCGATCGAGGGATCGAGCGCGCTGATCACGTCGAGGATGAGGTGGCTTTCCGACGACGGCACGCCGGCGGCGGGCTCGTCGAGCAGCAGCACGCGCGGATGGAGCGCCAGCGCGATCGCGATCTCGACCAGGCGCTGGCGGCCGTAGGGCAATTCGCGCACGATCTTCAATGCATCGTCGGCGAGGTGGAGCGCCTCGAGCTGGGCGAGCGCCTGGTCGATCACCTCGCGCTCGGCGCCGGCCGGGCGCCACAGGCGATGCGCGACGCGCATGCGCTCGGCGACCGCGAGATAGACGTTTTCCAGCACCGTAAGCCCGCGGAAGAGCTGGTTGATCTGGAAGGTGCGGGCGATGCCGCGCCGCGTGCGCGCTGCCTGCGGCAGCGAGGTGATGTCCTCGCCGTCGAGCAGGATCTGTCCGGCCGAGGGGCGCAGCACGCCGGTGATGAGGTTGACCAGCGTCGTCTTGCCCGCCCCGTTCGGGCCGATCAGCGCATGGCGCGCGCCGCGCGGCAGCGCCAGCGCGATATCGCGCGCAACCGCAAGCGCGCCGAAGCTCTTGTTGAGGTTCTTGATCTCGAGCGCGGCCGTCATGGCTTGCGCCCCGGCACGAGCAGGCGTGCCGCATCCTCGATCAGGCCGAGCAGGCCGCGCCGCGCGAACAGGACGGTGAGCACCAGCAGCAGCCCCACCGCGAACTGCCAGTATTGCGGGCTCGCCTTCGACAGGGTGTCCTGCAGCACCATGTAGATGACGGCGCCGACGAAGGCGCCGTAGAGCCGCCCGACGCCACCGAGGACCAGCATCACCATGACGCCGGCCGAATTGTCGAAATCGAACACGCCGAGCGTCACATAGGCGTTGGTCTGGGTGAACAGGGCACCGGCGACGCCGGCGATCGCGGCCGCGATCGTATAGACAGTGAGCAGGCGGCCATGCACCGGCGAGCCGACCGCGTGCATGCGCGCGACGTTCTCGCGGATGCCGGCGAGCGCCTGGCCGAACGGCGAATAAACGATCTGGCGCACGACGAAGAAGAGCACGAACAGCACCGCGAGCGCGTAGAGATAATTCACGTGACCGTAGAGGTCGTAGTCGAAGACGCCGAGCAAGGGCGTGTAGGTGAGCCCCGGCAGGCCATCGTAGCCGCCGGTGAGGTCGCGCGACAGGTTGCCCAGCTCCTGCAGCATGATGGTGGTGGCGAGGGTGAGCACCAGCAGCGTGAGGCCGCGATAGCGCAGCAGGAGCGAGCCGGAGGCGGCGCCGGCGACGGCCGCGACCGCGGCGGCGAAAACGAGCCCGCTGATCGGCTCCTGCCAGCTCCAACGCTGCGTCAGCAACGCCGCCGCATAGGCGCCGATCCCGAAGAAGGCCGCATGGCCGAGCGAGACGATGCCGGCAAAGCCGAGGATGAGGTCGAGCGAGAGCGCAAACAGCACCATCACCAGCACCTGGCTGCCGAACACCATGCGATCGGGAAAGATGAAAAAAGCCGCGACCGCGATCAGCCAGGGCAGCGCCTCCCACAGGCGCAGGCGATGGCGCGTTGCGAGATACGCGATCGCCCGCGTGCGGACATCGGTCGCCGGCAGGGCGGCCGCGATTGCGTCACTCGCGGCCATAGAGCCCCGCCGGCCGGATCAGCAGGATCAGCATCGCCACTGCGTAGATGAAGAAGCCGCCGGCGCCGGCAAAGACGTATTTGCCGGCAGTGTCGCACACGCCGAGCAGGATCGCGGCGAGCAGCGTGCCCTTGAGGCTGCCGAGGCCGCCAACCGCGACGACGAGGAGGAAGAACACCAGGTAGAGCACCGCGAAGCTCGGCGTGAGCCCGAACATCTCGATGGCGAGGCCGCCGCCGAGCGCCGCAAGCCCGCTGCCGACCGCGAAGGTGAGCGTGAACAGCCGATCGACATTGATGCCGATCGATTGCGCCATGCGCCGGTTGTCGACCGCGGCGCGGATGCGGGCGCCGACATTGGTGCGCTCGAAGGCGTACCACAGCACGGCGGTCAGCGCCGCGCCGACCGCGATGACGAACACCCGGTAGGTCGGAAAGGTGCGCGCCGCGAAGCCGAGCTGGCCGGTGAGATACTCGGGCAGATGGATCGTCTGCGGACGCGGGCCGTAGAAATAGGTGTAGGTCGCGATCGCCATGTAGGCGAGGCCGATGGTGAGCAGCACCTGCTCGAGCTCGGTCGCCTTGTAGAGGCGGGCATAGAACAGCCGCTCGAACACGGCGCTGACGGCGCCGACGACGATGAAGGTGAGCAGCAGCGCGAGGAAGAACGGCACGCCGAAATCGTTCATCGCGCTGAGCACGAGGTAGCCGCCCGCCATCGCGAAGGCGCCATGCGCGAGGTTGACGAAGCCCATCAGTCCCATGGTCACGGACAGGCCGACCGAGACGATGAACAGGAACATGGCGTAGGCCAGTCCCTCGAACAGGATGCTGATGACGATGTTTTGCACCGGCGATCCGTTGAGCCCCACACTCAGCGTCATGGCGTCTTGGCCCGTCCACGCCAGCAAGACGTGGATGCCCGCGCCAAGCGCGGGCATGACGGGTCACCAATTCAGCATTCACTTAACACAAAACCGCCGCCGCGGGCTTGCCGCGGCGGCGGTTTTTTATCATTGCGCCACGCCTATTGCCCCTGCGCGCAGCGGCCAATCTTGAGCTCCTTGCACTGGTCCTTCACCTGCGAGATCGTGCCGAGCACCTTGAGGCCGAGCTTGCCGTCGGGCTTGCGGTAGACCTCCATGGCGCGCTCGTCCTGGATGACGTCGCGGGTGGCCGGATCGATCGAGACGTGGCCGCGCGGTCCGTCGGTCGACCAGCCCTTGAGCGCGTCGATTACCTTGGCGCCGTCGCTGAGGTCGCCGTTGAGCTTCTTGATGGTGTCGAAGATCGCGTGCATCGAGTCCCAGGCCGCCGCGGTCATGAAGTCGGGATAGCGATTGGGGCCATAGGCTTCGTGGAATGCTTTCACGAACTCCTGGTTGGCGGCGTTGTCGAGATCGGCCGCATAGAACCCCATCACGATGGTGCCGATCGCGGCGTCGCCCATGTCCTGCAGCTTGGTGTCGGGCACCACGTCCATCGGGCCGATCAGCCTGATGCCGGCCGCGCGCATGCCGAGATCGCCATACGCCTTCACCACGCCCGCCGCATGGTTGCCGGACGGGATGAACACGTAGAAGCAGTCGGGCTTCTCGTCCTTCACGCGCTGGAAGAACTGCGCGAAATCCGGCACCTGCGCCGGATTGC
>DATBZM010000222.1:0-10505 GCA_036513175.1 Xanthobacteraceae bacterium
CTCGACGGCGTGCTCAAGAGCTGGGCGATCACGCGGGGCCCGAGCCTCGTCGCCGGCGACAAGCGACTCGCGGTGCACACCGAGGACCATCCGCTCGAATATCTCGACTTCGAGGGCAATATCCCGAAGGGCGAGTACGGCGGCGGCACCATGATCGTGTGGGACCGCGGCACCTGGACGCCTGAGGGCGATCCGCAGTTCGGGCTCAACAAGGGGCATCTCGCCTTCACGCTCGACGGCAGCCGGCTCAAGGGCAAGTGGCACCTGGTGCGCATGCGGCCGAAGCAGGGCGAGAAAGCCGAGCCGTGGCTGCTGATCAAATCGGAGGACGAGTTCGCCCGGGCGCCGGGCGAGCCGGAGGTCACCGAGACGGAGACCTCGCACCTCACCGGCCGCACGTCGGCGGAGGTCGCGGCGGACGGCGCGCTACGCAAGGATCATGCGGCGCGCACTGCGGCGAAGGGCGCGCGCAAGGTCGCGCTGCCCGACATCGGCAAGATCGCGGGCGCGCGCAAGAAGCTGCTGCCGACCTTCGTTGCGCCGATGCTCGCGGCGGCGGGCGACAGGCCACCGAGCGGGCCGAAATGGGTGCACGAGATCAAGCACGATGGCTATCGCATCCAGGCGCGCATCGATGGCGGCAAGGTCCGCCTGCTCACGCGCAAGAATCTCGACTGGACGGAGCGCTTCGGCGCGATTGCGGGTGCGCTGGAGGCGCTGCATCTCGGCTCGGCGCTCCTCGACGGCGAGATCGTGGTCGAGGAAGAGAGCGGCATCTCGACCTTCAACGGCCTGCAGGCCGATCTTTCGTCGGGCCGGCAGGACCGCATGCGCTACCACGCCTTCGACATTCTCTATTGCGAGGGCTTCGATCTCACGCCCGCGACCCTGCTCGCGCGCAAGAGCCTGCTCGCGCAGGTGCTCGCGGGGCTGCCGGCGGGCTCGCCGGTGCGCTTTTCCGAGCATCTCGAGACGGACGGCCCGACCATGTTCGAGCACGCCGGCCGGCTCGGCCTCGAAGGCATCGTGTCGAAGCGCAAGGACCGGCCCTACCGTTCCGGACGCAGCGACGACTGGGTGAAGAGCAAATGCGTCGCGCGCCAGGAGCTCGTCGTCATCGGCTACAGCCCCTCGTCGGTCGCGGCCGGCGCGGTCGGCGCGCTGCTGCTCGGCTACTACGACGGCGGCAAGTTGATGTATGCCGGCCGCGTCGGCACCGGCTGGTCGGGCGCCGAGGCGGCCGCGCTCAAGCAGGCGCTGGAGCAGATCGCGGGCGACAAGCCCGCGTTCGGGAAGCCGCTGCCGGCCGGCGCCGACATCAAGGGTGTGCGCTGGGCGGAGCCACGCCTCGTCGCCGACGTGCAGCACCGTGGCTGGACCGCGGACGGGGTCATTCGCCAGTCGTCGTTTCAGGGCCTGCGCGAGGACAAGTCGGCCGACGAGGTGGTGCTGGAGGAGAAGCCGCGCGCGACCAAAGCGAAGGAGGCTGCGAGGTCGGACGCGGGCGGCGAGATCGCCGGCGTCAGGCTCACGCACCCGGACCGGCTCTTATGGGACGAGGGCGTCAGCAAGCAGGCGCTCGCCGAGTTCTATGCCGAGATCGCCGATCACATTTTGCCGCACATCGCCGGGCGGGTGCTGAGCCTCGTGCGCGCGCCCTCGGGCGCGCGGGCGAAGAGTTTTTTTGCCAAGCACCCGTGGTCGGGCCTCGAGCATGTGCGCCGCGTCGACGTCGGCGAGACGGAGCCGATGATCGCGATCGACGATCTCGCCGGGCTGCTCGCGCTCGTGCAGGGCGGCACGGTCGAGATTCACCCCTGGGGCTCGCGTGCCGACGACCTCGAGCGGCCCGACCGGCTGATCTTCGACCTCGATCCCGGCGAGGACGTCGCCTGGAGCGACGTGATCGCGGCGGCGCGCGCGTTGCGCGGCGAGCTCGAGGCGATCGGGCTTGCGAGCTTCGTCAAGACGTCGGGCGGCAAGGGCCTGCACGTGGTGGTGCCGGTCGAGCCGCGCCTGCCCTGGGACGACGCCAAGGCTTTCACGCAAGCGATCGCCGAGAAGATGAGCCGCGACCATCGCGACCGCTATGTCGCGATCATGTCGAAGCGGGCGCGGCGCGGGCGCATCTTCATCGACTATCTGCGCAACGGCCGCGGCGCGACCGCGGTTGCGGCGCTCTCGACCCGCGCGCGTCCACACGCGCCGGTATCGACGCCGCTCGCCTGGGAGGAGCTGAGCGAAGGCGTGCGGGGCGGCCATTTCACGGTCGACAACCTGCGCGAACGGCTCGATTTCCTGCGGCGCGACCCGTGGGAAGGTTTCTTCAAGCTGCGGCAGCGGATTCCAGGATGAAGCGTACGGGCAAGAAAGGCGAGGGTGGCGACGCCCGACCGATCACCATCACGGATGGCGCAATCCGCGTCTCCGGCTTGCTGCAGGCGCCGCCGCAGCCGCGCGCCTGCTACGTGCTGGCGCATGGGGCAGGCGCCGGCATGACGCATCCGTTCATGGCGGCAGTTGCGGCGGGGCTTGCGGCGCGCGGCATCGCGACCCTGCGCTATCAATTCCCCTATATGGAGCAGGGTAGCAAGCGACCGGATCGTCCGCCGGTCGCGCACGCGATCGTGCGCGCCGCCGTAGCGCAAGCCGCGCTGCTGCTGCCGGGCGTCGCGCTCGCCGCCGGCGGAAAATCGTTTGGCGGCCGCATGACCTCGCAGGCGCAGGCTTTGGCGCCCCTGCCGTCGGTGCGCGGCCTCGCCTTTCTCGGCTTCCCGCTGCATCCGGCCGGCAAGCCATCCGCCGAGCGCGGCCAGCATCTCTTCGATGTCGCAATCCCGATGCTGTTTCTCCAGGGCACGCGCGATGCGCTCGCGTCACTGGCCGAGCTCGAGCCGCTGTGCGCCACGCTCGGGCCGCGTGCGACGCTGCGGCTGTTCGAGAGCGCCGACCATTCGTTCCATGTGCCCGCCCGCAGCGGCCGCACGGATGCGCAGGTGCTCGACGAGGTGCTCGACGCGCTCGCGGCGTGGATCGGCGAGGTGGTCGAGGCACGATAGGCTTTCCGCTCGGCGCCGCGGGCGATTTCGCCTTTGGGTCGGCCTGATAGCATGCGATCATTGATCGCAAGGCATTGCGGGCTCGCGTTCGACCACGCCCCTCAACAGGTGAATTGCCGATGGCCGATTACTATCCGCTCATGGCCCGGGCGGTCGCCAGCCTTGAAGAGGACTCCGCAGAGGCGCGCGACGCGCTCTATCGGCGCGCGCGCGAGACGCTGGCGGGCCAGATCGCGGACGGCGCGATACGCGCACGCGAGATGGTGGCGCTCGATCACGCGATCGAGCAGGTGGAAGGCGGCGCGCCGCCGGAACGTGCGCCGGTCGCGCCGGACGGCTGGCGGGGCCATCCCGCGGCGGTGCCGGTCGCCCGCCTGATCGTGGGTGTGGGCGTGGCGCTGGTGGCCTTGGTGGCGGTCTTGATGGTCATCTTGGCGGTTGTCGGAATTGTCCATTACGGCTTGCCGTTCCGCCTTTCACGCAGCGTTTCGGCGCCGTTTTCCGAAACCGAGCGCGCGCCTTACCGCCAGAACGGCAACGGCGGTTTCTCGCCCTACTGGGTCGCCTATATCGTCACACCCGACAAGGACGCCGCCGACCAGGCAACCTATGTCGACCTCAACGGCAAGCGGCTCGGGCCCTATGTCGATGTGAGCGGCGTGGTCGCGTTCGGCGACGGCGGCAAGCGCATCGCGTTCGCGGCCGAGAAGGCCGGCAAGTGGGTCGTCGTGGTCGATGGCGTGGAGAAGTACGCGCAGGATGCGCTGCTCTGGCCGTTGAGCTCCTGGTCGCCGACGCTCGAGGGCAACGCGTTCGTGCCGCAGACGCGCGCCGCCGAGCTGCGGTTTTCCCCGAACGGGGAGCTGCTCGCCTACGCGGCGCGCACCGCCGACGGCAAGCATGCGGTGTTCGTCAACGGCGCGCCCGGCCAGGGCTACGACAGCATCGGGGCAGGCCTTATCTTCGTCGCCGGCCGCATCAAGTACTATGGGGTGACGGCGTTTAAGAAGATCGTCGAGGTGCACGGCAACCAGGCGCTCGGCCCCTACGATACGTCGTACGAAACGCGGATGTCGCCGAACGGCGACCACTATGTCCTCTGGGCGAAGCGCGCCGGCAAGGCGGTCCTCGTCGTCGACGACAAGGAAAGCGAGCTGCCGGGCGAAGTGGTCGACTATGCGGTCGGCGACGATGGTGTCGTCGCCTATGCGTACAAGATCGCCGACAGATACCGCGCGCGGCTCGGCGCGGCCGACCTGCCCGGCGACTACGATGAGATCGCCGACATCGCGATCAGCCCGGACCAGAAGAAGCTCGCCTTCTGGGCGCGCACCGGGGCCACGTGGACGCTGGTGGCCGGGGACAAGACCTATTCGGGTTACGACGGGCGTTTCTACTATATGAGCGGCAGCCACCGATATGCGGCGATGTGGAGCGCGGACTCGCAGCATGTGGCTTTCTACGTGCGCGAGGGCGACAACGGGACCATGTTCCTCGACGGACAGAAGCTGCCGACCGCGATGCGGCCGCCGGGGGTCGCCGTTGCGGCGATCGTCGACCATCAGGGACGGCCCGTGGGCACGACCTTGATGATGGGGCCGCAGGTCGACACGGCGGCGCTGGTGCAGGCCGTGATGCTGCGCGACAAGAGCCAGTGCGAGCCGTTTTCCACGGTCTTGTGGGGCACGGCGCTGGCTTGCGTCGAGAAGGGCGCGGCGGCGTCCTACATGATCGTCGGCGACAAACGCGAGGGTCCATACCGGAGCATCAGGAGCCCGCTGCTGATCCCGGCCGACCGCAAGCACTACGCCTATCTGGTCGAGACCGAGGCGGGCCAGCAGCTCGTCATCGACGGTCGCGTGCGGCCGCATGTCTATCAGGCGCTTTATCGTCCGGCCTTCGACGAAGAGGCGGCTGTGATCGCGCTCCTCGCCGTGAAGGACGGCAAGCTGTTGCGGGTGATCGAGCCGCTCGCAGCCCCGTAAGCTTGCGGGTCGCGATCCGGTCGATGGTTTCGCCCATTGCACGCAGGTCGCGCTCCCTCTCCCCCTTCTTGAGGGGGAGAGGGGCGCAGGCACCATGCCATGGGCTCACCGAGCGGCCGTCGCCTGCGGCATCGCGACCGCGCTCTGCTGCGTGCAGATGTCCTGCAGGAGCTCGGCGCCGTTGGGCAGCATCTGCTTGGTGAGGCAGTTGCATGCGCCGGTCGGCGCCTGCGGAGCCGCCATGCTCGTGGCCGCCGCAGCGACCGGTGCAGTCGCGACGGGCGCGCCGCCGCGGAAGTACACCGGGTGCCAACGGTACCAGTCATGGCCCCAGTAACGCTGGCCGTGGCCCCAGATCGGGAATGGCCGATAGGGGCGCGGCAGGTTGCAGGCGAGGCACGTGATCTTGTGCGTACCAAACAAGTTGCCGAGGACGACCGGGCCGTGGCCGGGGAAGAGCCGGGTGAGGGCTTGGCTGGGGACCGCCGTCGCGGCGAGCGCCGCCGCGGCGAGCGCGACAACGGTCAAGGTTTTCATCGGGTTCATGGCACTTTCTCCTGTTGCAGGAAGCGCGGGATCGCTGCTTCATGCATTGGTCGGTGCCGCGGGCGAAAAGGATTGTGTCGGCGGTCACGATCCGCGCGATTGCTGGCGCGAAACGCTCATCTCCGCGCGCAAGGCGGATTGAGGCCGCGCCGACGGATCGGCCATTCAGGCGAGCATGGAGCGCAGCGGCGAGCCGGCGCCAGCCGCGCCCTCGCGCCGCCACGCGATCGCGTCGATCCCGAGGCTGCGGCCGGGCGGATCGATCAGGTAGATGAGCGAGAGCAGCACCAGGAACATGTAGGTCCAGGGCCACTCGCCGGGCGCGTTGTAGAGCCCGAGCCAGAGGTTGACCGCCATCAGCGCGGCGAGCAGCGCGCCAAGCCGCGTCGCGACACCGAGGATCAGCGAGACCGCGATAGCCACCTCGATCGCGTAGACCAGCGGTCCGAACACTGCGATGTTCGGCAGCACGAGGTCGCGCACGAGGTCGCTCTGCAGCGCTGTGGAGGCGTGGTCGATCATCTCCTGCATCCAATGGATCAAGCCCCAGTCGTAGTGGGGCGGGATCTTCCACAGCGACTGCTGCCACCACATGCAGCCGAGAACGACGCGGATGAGCGCGATGCCGGCGTGGTGGAGCGAGCGCTGCGCCGGATCGCGCCGCCAGGCGATGACGGCCGCCGCGATGGCGCCGATGAGCAGCAGCCAGAAGACCGCGGTGGTCCAGCTTGCCTTGGTGAGGAACGCGAACGCGTCGCCCAGGGGATTTTGTCGCATGGCCGCACCTTGCGGGAGAGACGCCGCCGTAGCGGCGGGATCAGGTGCGTTGCGTCGCGGATTGCCGCGCAGGCGCACCCATGTAGCCTACCAGGAATCAGAATTGCAAATACGGTTTCAATTCAATTCACTTCGGCGTGTGCCGAGGGCTTATTCTTGTGACCCGCGCGACCGGGCGCCGACGCTTTCCTGCATCTTGGGATGACCTGGATTGGTGCCGAGGCGGGATGATGCGGGTCACGCCGCTTGTTACACTTCACGCCGAATCGTAAGCCGCATCCGATCGCAGCGTCACGCAGGCGAGGGACCATGGAAATCGAGAAGGAGCAGGTGGGGGACGCCCATGTGGTAACGGCACATGGGCGCCTCGACGGCATCTACAGCACCGCCTTCGCCAAGGAGGTCGGCGCGCTGATCAGCGGGACGCATCCAAAAATCCTGATCGATTTTACCGACATCGATCACGTCACCAGCGCGGGGCTGCGCGCGGTGCTGATACTGGTGAAGAAAGCCGCGGCGTCCGGCGGCGTCTTCGCGCTGTGCGGCGTCAACGAGCAGGTGCGTGAGGTCCTCGACATCAGCGGCTTTGCGGCGATGTTCGGCATCTATCCGGGGCGCGCCGAGGGCCTCGCGGCGCTGAGCGCGTGAGGTGGCCGATGGGCAGGCCGTCGCTCGACTTGCCAGCGACATGCCGGGGCGCGCTGGCGATATTTCGGGCGCAATGACTGTCGATGGAAGTGGACCAGGCTCGCGGTTTGCGGTCAAATCCGCCGGACGAGCCGATCGCTCGCGTTGGCGGATTCCTGGATGCGCGATCTCGGCGACTATTCGCAGCGAATTGCGGCCTGTTCCACGCTGGACGAGGTCGGCGACCTTTTCCGCGCCGAGGTCGCCCGGCACGGCTATGTGTCCTCAATGTGCCGGCTCGTCTCGAGCACGGGCGGCGAGTCGCTGCGGCCGCTTTTTCGCAACTGGCCGGAAAGCTGGCGGAAGCTCAGCGACGCGCGCGGGTTCGGCGCGTGCTCGCCCATCCTGCACCGGGCGCGGCAGAGCCTTGTGCCCTTCACCTGGGAGGAGATCGCGCGCTGCCGCCTTACCGCGGACGAGCACCGGGTCCTGAGCACGACCTACGAGTGGGGCTGGATCGACGGCTTCGTGGTCCCGGTGCACGGTCCGGACGGCTATTTTGCCTATGTGGGCATGGCGAGCCGCGAGCGCGATCTCGATCTCGGCGTCGAGCGCCGCACCCACCTGCAGCTCGCCGCCCTCGTCGCCCATGCGCGTTGCCACGCCTTGCGCGACACCGCCCCGCCGGGCGAGCGGCCATTCGGATTGAGCGCGCGCGAGCTCGAGTGCCTGCGCTGGGTCGCGGCGGGAAAATCCGATTGGGAGATCGGCATGATCCTCAAGGTCTCGTCCTCGACGGTGCGCTTCCACGTCGACGGTGCTCGCCTCAGGCTCGGCGCGCGCTCCCGTCCGCAGGCCGTCGCGATCCTGGCCGTCCGCGGGCTGTTGTAGCGGCCGAATAGGACATTGCCGACATCTATGCGGGATATGGCGTCAAGTAGTCCTCGCCTACGATGCTCGGTCCGGTTACTCCCGACATGCCGTCGCATCGCTTGACGCAGGTGGTCCACCGTCTTGCACGAGCTTGACGCATCGCGGTACACGCTTTCCCCTTGCGTGCGCCTCGGCTCGCCAAACGACGGCACGCTTCTTCCCAGGAGGACCACTTGGATCTCGGGCTCAAGGACAGGGTTGCGATCGTCACCGGCGGCAGCCGCGGCATCGGCAAGGCGTGCGCGGTGGAGCTTGCGGCCGAAGGCGCATTCGTCGTGCTCGTCAGCAAGAATCCCGACGTCAATGCTGCGGCGGTCCGCCAGCTGGGCGAGCTTCGCCCCGACCGCGTGCTCGGCATCCCGACCGATCTCGCCGACGACGCCGCGATCGCCGCGATGACCGCGCAGGTGATCGAACGCTGCGGCCGCATCGACATCCTGGTGAACTCGGCCGCGACCGTCATCCCGCAGGACTTCTTCAAGATGGACGACGGGCACATGGCGAATCTGCTCGAGGAGAAATTCAATCCGGCCGCGCGCTGCATCCGCCACGCCGTCCCGCACATGCGCCGGCGAAAATGGGGCCGCATCATCAACATCTCCGGGCTCGCCGGGCGCCAGCCGCATTTCCAGGTGGTGCCGGCCGCCCTCAACAATTCCGCCATGCTCAACCTGACCAAGGCGCTCGCCGTCGAGCTCGCCAAGGACCAGATACTGATCAATGCGGTCGTGCCCTATATCATCGCCACCGAGCGGCAGGACGACACCATGCGCGAATGGGCGAACGTGACCGGCCAGAGCGAGGCGGAGGTGCGCCAGCAGCGCGTTTCGAAACTCCCGGTCGGCCGCATGGGCCGCCCCGACGAGGTCGCCGGCGTCGTCGCCTTCATGGCCTCGGAGCGATCGAGCTATGTCGTTGGCACCGCCTGGTATGTCGACGGCGGCGGCTCGATGACGCTCTGACCTCGGTTGATGGAAAATGCCATGAACATGCCTCGTCGCCGCTTCCTCGGTCTTGCCGGTGGCGTCGCAGCGCTCCCCGCAGCGGCGCGCGTCGCCCGAGCGGACGTCTATCCGTCCCGGCCGGTGCATCTCGTCGTCGGCTTCTCGCCCGGCTCGGCCTCCGACATCAACGCGCGTCTCATCGGCCAGTGGCTGGCGGAGCGGCTCGGGCAGAATTTCGTCGTCGACAATCGCTCGGGCGCCGGCGGCAATATCGCGACCGAGTACGTGGTGCGGGCGAAGCCGGACGGCTACACGCTGCTCTATGCGTCGACCGCGATCGCGATCAATCCGACGCTCTACGAAGGCAAGCTCAGTTTCGACGCGCTGCGCGATCTCGTGCCGGTCGCGGGCGTGGTGCGCACGCCGTTCGTGCTGGAGGTCAACCGCGACCTGCCGGTCAATACCGTTGCGGAATTCATTGCCTACGCCAAGGCCAATCCAGGCAAGCTCAACTTCGCGACCGTCGGCGCCGGCAGCGCCCAGCATCTCTACGGCGAATACTTCAAGATGATGGCCGGCATCGACATGGTGCCGGTGCACTATCGCGGCGCGGCGCCCGCGATCACCGATCTGATCGCGGGCCGGGTCCAGGTCATGATCGACGCCGCGGTCTCCTCGCTCGCCTACATCAAGTCCGGCCAGCTCCGCGCGCTCGCCGTCACCACGGCGGCGCCGCAACCGGATCTGCTGCCCGGCGTCCCGACGATCGGTCAGTTCGTGCCGGGTTACGACGCGAGCGGGTGGCAGGGCGTCTGCGCGCCGGGCAAGACGCCGCCCGAGATCATCGAGCGGCTCAATCGCGAGATCGACGCGCTGCTCGCCGACCCCAAGATCAAGGCGCGGCTCGCCGAGCTCGGCGGGCAGGTCGCGGCCGGCACGCCGGCCGATTTCGGCAGGTTCATCGCAGCCGAGACCGACAAATGGGGCAAGGTGGTCCGCGCCGCCGGCGTCAAGGCTGATTGACGGAGGGTTGCTTCGATGCTTGCGAGGACAATTATTGTTTCAGCCAATGCAGATGGGCCTATGACAGGTGCCGGATGGCATGACAAGCAAGAGTCCACAGAGTGGCAGAGCTATCCGTAGGGAATAGCACGCCCAAGGCGCAGATCGCCGCCAACGCAAATCCGTTCGTCGTGACGCGAAAGTTGATCACTGGCCTTTTTGTCACCTGCTTGTGAAACTCAACGTCGCTCGCGCCGCCACAGGATCTTCGCCGGATCAATCACATTGGATCGTCACGCCCGTCGCAAATGTTCGGCGTTTATTTCGGATGAAGCGCGGGGTTATCCACTCCACCCCGGTTGGGGCCACCACCACCGCCGGCGGGGGTGGTGCCCTGTCGAGGCACCGTTATGCAGTGGTGGTAGCGACACGCTGTTTTTTGGGACTGGCTGCCGCCGCTGCCTGAGCCCGAGGGCGTGGTGGAGGTGCCGGACGTCTTCACCTGGCTCGGGTGACCGCCGCCACCCCGCGCGAAGACGTGGCTCGCGCTCAAGGTCAACGCCGCCGCCACGGCGAGGAGCAGCACCGCTTTCGACAATGGTTTCATCGTCGTCCCCTTTGTCCTGCCGATC
>DATBZM010000223.1:0-2663 GCA_036513175.1 Xanthobacteraceae bacterium
ACCCGCGAGGAGGCCGCGCGCCGCCACGCCGTCCTGCTCGAGACGGCGGCCCGCCTGTTCATCGACCGCGGGCTCGACGTCGTGTCGATCGACGAGGTCGCGCGCCAGGCCGGCGTCGCCAAGCGCTTCATCTACGGGCGCTATCGCAACAAGTCCGAGCTGTTCGTCGCCGCCATCGAGCACTATTTCGCCGGCCGCCTCGAAGCGCTGCATGCCTACGTGCCGTCGCGGCGCGAGGTGGAGTCGGGCCTCGTCGAATTCGGCCGCAAGCTGCTCGAGCTTGCCCTGCAACCTGATGCCCTGGCGTTGCAGCGCCTGTTCATCTCGGCCGCGCCGCGCTTTCCCGACCTCACCCGGAGCTTCATCGCCCGCAACCGCCATCGCAGCATCGGCGGGATCGAGCGCGTGCTGCAATTCTACGCGGAGCGCGGCGAGATCAAGCTTGCCGCCGCGCAATTCACGGCCGAGCAGTTCTTCGTCGCCGTCGTCAGCATCCCGCAACGGCTTGCGCTGCTGGGCCAGCGCGAGCCGCCTCGGGTCGAGGCGCGCCGCCTGCGCGCCGCGGTGCGCCACTTTCTCGATGGCTGCCGAACGCGGCCCAACGCATAGGGCGCCTCACCGACACCCTGCCAGCGTCGACGCCTTGTTCTCCAGCACGAAGGGCCCGAGTTGCTTCACCGCCGCGTCGGCATAGCTCATGTCGACCACGCGCTCGGCCGGAAGCTTCGCGGTCGAGAACTTGTTCGCCACGTACCACGCCTGCATGTCGAGCATGCTGGCGATGTTGAGGCGGCCGTCCGGGCTGCGCCCGACCCACGGATATTTCCGCAGCAGCTCGGGCCGCGACTCCGAGCCATGGCGCACGATCGTGTCGATCATCTCCTGCTTGATCGCGCCGCCGTGATAGGCGTTGCAGTAGTCGCGCACGCCGCGCAGATAGGCCGTGTAGTAGCTCTGCAGCGCTTGCCGGTTCTGTGCCGCCCAATCGGTGTTGACCATGATCACCGCGATGGTCATCGGGCTCGGCTGCACCAGCCGGTCGGGCTCGGCGAAATCGACCGCGATGCCGCGGTCGAGAAACTCGTAGGTGAAGGGCGGGATCACCAGCGCGGCGTCGATCGCCTTGTTGGTGAAGGCGGCCGCCATCTGCGGGAAGCGCAGGATCTTGAGGTCGACGTCGGAGGTCTTGAGGCCGACCGTCTCCAGCATCTTGCCGATCTCGTAGGTCGACACCGAGCCCACGCCGTTGGTCGCGATCACCCGGCCCTTGAGCTGCTTGAGGTCCGTGATCGCGTCCTTGAGGTCGGGGCGCAGCATGAGGTTGTGGCGGATCGGCGTCGACACCCGGTCGGCGATGGTCGCGACCGGCAGGCCCTTCTGCAGCGCATTGAAATAGCCGGCCGCGATCCCGCCGGCGACGATCTGCAGCCGGTTGGTGGCGAGCAACACCATCGTGTCCGCCGAGGTGTCGATGTCGTCGATCACGACGTTGAGGCCGTATTGCTTGAAGTAGCCGCGATCGAGCGCGATCAGCTCGGCGCCGTTGGAGATCGAGCGCACGAGCCCGACATGGATGGTGGTGTCCTCGGCGCGCGCGGGCGCAGCAGACGTGATGACGAGCGCAGCGAGCGCCGTGAGATGGCGCAGCTTCATGCGTTTCCTCCCAACGAGCACTGCGCGCTCCCTCTCCCCGCCTGCGGGGAGAGGGAGAAGCAAAATCACGCCCTCGCGTATTTCCCGCGGTTGAAGAACCGATCCTTGTCGTCGTCCGAGGCGGTCTCGCGGTTCGATTTGATCGTGCCGGTGATCTCGATCATCTTCTTCACCGCCGGGCGCGCCGCGATTGTTTCGAACCAGCGCTTGAGGTTCGGGTTCGCCTCCCACTTCACGCCCATGTTGTCGTGGTTGCGCGTCCACGGGAAGGTCGCGATGTCGGCGATGGTATACTCGTCGCCGCCGAGATACTGGCTTTCGCCGAGCCGCTTTTCCAGCACCTCGTAAAGCCGCTTCACCTCGGTCTGGTAGCGGGTCATCGAATATTCATTGCCGCCGGCGCCGGCGAACAGCTTGAAATGGGTCCATTGCCCGAACATCGGGCCGACGCCGGTGAGCTGGACCATCAGCCACTGGATCACGTCGTAGCGCTTGGCCGTGTCCTTGGGCAGGAACTTGCCGGTCTTGTCGGCGAGATACATCAGGATCGCGCCCGACTCGATCACCGTGTAGGGCTTGCCGCCCGGCCCGTCGTGGTCGACGATCACCGGGATCTTCGAGTTCGGGCTGATCTTGATGAACTCGGGCTTGTACTGCTCGCCCTTCCAGACGTCGACCGGAATCATCTTGTAGGGCAGGCCCAGCTCCTCGAGCATGAGGAAAATCTTCTGCACGTTGGGGCTGGTCAAGGCATAGAGATCGATCATGGCTGGCGTTTCCCTTGGAAATGAAGGCGGCGGACTGTAGCGCATGGCCCGGCGCAGTGGCTACCGACCTTGCCGCGATTTCGCGGCGCGCTAGATTGCGCTCGAGGGAAGCCACCGCACATGCCCAAGCACGTCGTCGCCACCGTCTCGGAGATCGCGCCCGGCGCGCGCAAGCGGGTCGAGGTGAAAGGCCGCGCCATCGTGCTGTTCAATCTCGGCGGCGAGTTCTTTGCGCTCTCGACG
>DATBZM010000224.1:0-16982 GCA_036513175.1 Xanthobacteraceae bacterium
CGCGCGGCGTGAGCGCGAGCTGGTAGCCCTGCTCGGGCGTGCCGCGGTGGAACGGGCCGGAGCGGTACGTGCGGTCGCCCGCGCCGTAGGCGCCGGCAAGGCCGGCGCCGAGCAGAAATTTCCGGCGCGTGTCGTCGACCATGATGTTCCTCCCGCGGCTCAGCCGTGCGACGGCCGTCGTTCCGCCATTGCGGCCATGCTAGAGCATGTTCCGATCCTTTGGAATCGGAACATGCTCTAGCTTTTCTTTATTTGGCGCATGTTCTTGTCGGCGAACCGGCGTCCACTTCGCCGGAACATGCGCTGGCGCACCGCCTGACAAAGTCGAGCCGGATGATATGCTGCGCGCCGCGCGAGCGAGCGCGACAGGAGGGGAACGCGGATGGGCAAGGGACATCGTGACAAGATCGCCGTGATCACCGGCGGTGCGAACGGCATCGGCCAGGCGTTTGCGAAACGCCTCGCCGAGGACGGCGTCCATGTCGCGATCGCCGACCTCGCGCCGGGCGACGCGACCGTGGCGCTCGTCACGCAGGCCGGACGCGAGGCGCTTGCGTGCAAATGCGACGTCTCCTCGCCCGACTCCGTCACCGCCATGGCCAAGGAAGTGCAGGGCCGCTTCGGTCGCTGCGATATTCTCATCAACTGCGCCGGCATCTTTCCGCAGCAGGCCTTCGACGACATGACCTTCGCGGACTGGCGCCGCCTCATGTCGATCAACCTCGACAGCGCGTTTCTCTGCGCCTCGGCCTTCGTGCCCGGCATGAAGCAGCGCCGCTGGGGCCGCATCGTCAACATGGCGTCGAGCACCCTCGGCTCGGTCGTCACCGGCTTTACGCACTACGTCGCGAGCAAGGGCGCCATCGTCGGCTTCACCCGCGCGCTCGCCTCCGAGCTCGGCCCCTACGGCATCACGGTCAACGCCATCTCGCCAGGCCTCACGCGCACGCCCGGCACGGTGACGCGCGCGCCGCGCGCCGGCCTCAAGAGCATGGACGAGGAGTTCGACGCGGTCGCGCAGATGCAGGCGATCAAGCGCGGCGAGGTGCCGGAGGATCTGGTCGGCGCGATGTCGTTCCTGACCAGCGACGATGCCGCGTTCATGACGGGGCAGAAGCTCAACGTGGACGGCGGCCGCGTGCGCTCGTAGCGCGTAGCCCGGATGGAGCGCAGCGAAATCCGGGACCGGCGTCCCCGCATTCCGCTTCGCTCCATGCGGGCTACTCTTCGCTCAAATCCCCAAAAACCGCGACTTGATGTCGTCGTTCGCCCACAGCTCGGCGGGCTTGGCCGAATAGACCACCCTGCCCTTGCTCATCACGTGCACGTAGTCGACGAGCTTCATCGCCAGCGCGGCGTTCTGCTCGACCAGGAGGATCGACAGGCCCTCGGCCCGGAGCTTGCCGACGGCTTCCCACACGCCCTGGATGATGATCGGCGCAAGCCCCTCGGAGGGCTCGTCCATGACGAGGCAGTCCGGGTTGGTCATCAGCGCGCGGCCGATCGCCAGCATCTGCTGCTCGCCGCCCGAGAGCGTGCGCGAGCGCTGGTGGCGCCGCTCGCGCAGGCGGGGAAACAGCGCATAAACGCGCTCGAGCGTCCACTTGTGTCGGTCGATGTTGCGCTCCGCGACCAGCAGATTCTCTTCCACGCTCAGCGTCGGAAACACGCGCCGCCCCTGCGGCACAAGGCCCATGCCGCTGCGCACCGTGGCGAACGAGGTGTTGGCGGTGACGTCCGCGCCCTTGAACACGATCTTGCCGCGCCGCGGCGGCACGAAGCCGACGATCGAATTGACCAGCGTGGTCTTGCCGACACCGTTGCGGCCGAGCAGGCCGAGGATCTGCCCCGGCTCGACCTGGAGCGACAGGCCCTGCAGCACATAGGCGTCGCCGTAGTAGGTGTGGATGTCCTGGACTTCCAGAATCGCCATGGTGCGTCAGCCGGTCCCGAGATAGATTTCCTGCACCCGCGGGCTCTTGCGGATCGTCTCGGCTTTCCCGGTTTCCAGAATCTGGCCGAAATGCAGCACCGACACGTGGTCGGTGACGCCGAACACGACGTCCATGTCGTGCTCGATCAGGAGGATCGCGAGGCCGGGATCGAGCCGCATCAGGAACTTCGCCATCTCGTGCGACTCGCCCGACGACAGCCCGGCGGCCGGCTCATCGAGCAGCAGGATCTTCGGATCGCTCGCGAGCCCGAGCACGATCTCGAGCTGGCGCTGCTCGCCATGCGAGAGGTTGCGCACCTCTGTGTCGCGGCGATCGAGGAACGCCGCCCGCTCCAGCAGCCCGTCGGCCTTGGCGTAGGCGTCGCGATAGGACGACATGAAGCGCCAGGCGACGAATTTCGACGCCTGCACGCCCGTGATGGCGAGCAGCACGTTGTCGAGCACGGTCAGGCGCGGAAACAGGCTGGTGATCTGGAACGTGCGCGCCATGCCGAGCGTGGTGCGGCGGTGGCTCGGCCAGCGCGTGACGTCACGGCCGAACAGCAGCACCTGCCCGGAGGTCGCCGGCAGGATGCCGGTGATCAGGTTGAACAGCGTCGTCTTGCCGGCGCCGTTCGGGCCGATGATCGCCTTGCGGTCGCCCGGCATGATCGTGAGATCGACGCCGCGCACCGCCTGCAGCCCGCCGAAGCTCTTGCACAAGCCGGCAAGCTCGAGAACGGGGGTCGCCCCGCTCCCTTCGGTCACCTGATCCACACTCGATTCCTTGGTTAGAGCATGATCCCGAAAAGTGTGTAGCGGTTGTCGGAAAAGATCATGCTCAAACAATGTGCATGCCGGGGGCCGCGGCCGGCCCCGGCGTCGCTTGCGAAATTCCTACTCGCAGGACTTACACGGCGGATAGTCGCGGCTGTAGACCGGCTGCTTGAGGAACGCGGCCTTGTCGTACTTCCAGAACTGGCTCACGTTCGGATAGGTCTTGATCACCGTATTCCACAGCTCGGCCTTGTCGTATCCGAACATCTTCTTGCGCTCGACCTTGCGGATGTAGATGTTCTGCACCGGGTTGCGCATGTCGTCGAAGCTCACCGGCCCGCGCGGCGCATCGACCTTGAGCGCCTGCATCATCTTGATGAATTCCTCGGCGCCCGGCCACTTGCCGCCGGTCTTCTGCATGACCTGGTCGATCATCATCGCGGTCGTGTAGTTGCTCTCCGAGAAGTAGGACGGGACCTTGTTGTATTTCGCCCGATAGGCCTTGACGAAGGCTTCGTTCGCCGGTGTCTCGAGCGCCGCGCTGTACTGCAGCGGCGACACGCCGCCGATCGCCTCGTCGCCCATCGCGGGCAGCGTGAACTCGTCATAGCTCGTGCCGCCGCCGATCACCGGCAGCTTGTTGCCGGCCGCGGCGAGCTGCTTCGGGAACTGCAGCGACATCGGACCGACCATCAGCGTGAAGATCGCGTCGGCGTCCTGCTTGATGGTCGGGATGTAGGGCCCGAAATCCTTGGTGCCGAGCGGCGGCCAGATCTTCTGGATGATCTTGCCGCCGCATTCCTCGAACGATTTCTGGAAGCCGCCGACCACCTCGTAGCCGAACGCGTAATCGGCCGCGACCACCGCGATCTTCTTGTAGCCCTGCTGGCACGCCCATTCGCCGAACGGGTGGCTGGGCTGCGACGAGCTCCAGCCGGTGCGGATGAAATACGGATACTTGTCGAGCTGGCGCTGGGTGAGGTCGTCGGCGGCCGGGATCGACGCGATGTAGACGGTCTTCTCCGCCGTGCTCACCGGCGCGAGCGCATAGCCGGTCGGCGCCAGGATGCCGCCGATGAACATATGCACGTGGTCCTGCAGGACGAGCTTGCGCGCCTTGGTGACGCCGACGTCGGGCTTCGCCTGCTCGTCCTCGAGAATGAACTTGATCTGCGCGCCGCCGAACCCGTTCTTGTGCTCGTCGAGATAGAGCTGGAAGCCGTCGACCATGTCCTTGCCGACCGCCGCGAACGGGCCGGTCATGGCGGCGAGAAAGCCGATGCGCAGCTCTTCCGCGGACGCGGTCGACCCCGCCCCCATGGCAAGCGCGCCGGCGAGCAACAGCGGACCAAGTCCGCCTAGCCTTGTGCGTGTCATCGTTTCGTCTCCCTGTTTACCGCTCTCTACACTCGGCTTGCCGCGCCCCGCTCACGATGGCGCGGCCGCCAGCTTCTCCTCGCCGCCCGGGCTGCCGGGCGCGCCGCGGCGTCGGCGAAGGCGCGCCGGAATTCCCATCAATCCGCTCGGAAGATAGAAGATCGTCAGCACATACATGCCGCCAAGCACGTACTGCCACCACGGCACGAGCGTGCTCAGATATTCGCGGATCGCGATGACGATGAAGGCGCCAATGGCGCCGCCGACCAGGGTGCCGGCGCCGCCCAGCACCGCCATCAGCAGCGCGTCGACCGAGGTGGTCAGCACCACGTTGTCGGGGCTGACGATGCCGGCCGTGTGCGCCCACAGCACGCCCGACAGTCCGCCGAACGCGCCCGCGATGACGAAGGCGATGTATTTGTGCAGCCACGTATTGTAGCCGAGGATCTTCATGCGCAGCTCGCGCTCGCGGATGCCGGCGAGGCTGCGCCCGAACGGCGAGCGCACCAGCACGTACATGGCGAGTAGCGAGGCGGCGAATATGGCGAGCACCACGTAGAAGAACGTGACCTCGTTCGAAAGGTCGATGCCGAATTTGGGCCGCACCTGGATGTTGATGCCGTTGTCGCCGCCGGTGAGCGAGTTCCAGCGGTAGGCCAGTCCCCACACGCATTGGCCGAGCGCGAGCGTGATCATCAGGAAATAGACGCCGCTCGCACGGATCGCGAGCAGGCCGAATACCGCGGCGAGCACCGCGCCAATCATGAGCCCGAGCAGCACCACCAGCCAGAAGTCGAAGCCGAGCCCGATCTGATATTTGGTCGCCAGAATGGCCGTCATGTAGGCACCGACGCCGAAATAGGCCGCCTGCCCGAGCGAGGCGAGCCCGGTGAAGCCGAGCAGGATGTCGAGGCTCATCACCAGGATCGAGAACGCGAGCGCGCGGGTCACGAGCAGGATCACGAACGAGGTGGTGAACGGCACGCCGACCGCGAGCACCGCCACGGCCGCGGCAACCAACGAGATTTTGAGCCGGCCGGTCATCTGGCTCACTCGCGTCCGAACAGGCCGGTCGGCTTGACGGCGAGGATCAGCGCCATCGGGGCGTAGAGCGTGAAATAGGAGATCTCGGGAAACAGCGCCTTGCCGAAATTGTCGGCGAGCCCGACCAAAAGCGCGCCGATCGCGGCGCCGCCGAGGCTCCCCATGCCGCCGATGATGACGACCGCGAAGGCGAGCGGCAGGATCTCGAAATCGAGCCCCGGATAGATGCCGAGGAAGGCGCCGCCGATCACGCCGCCGAGCGCCGCCAGCCCGGCGCCGAGCGCGAAGATGAACATGGAGATGCGCGAGGTGTCGATGCCGACGCCGCGCGCCATCTGTGCGTCGTCGACGGTCGCCCGCACCATGGCGCCGATGCGGGTCTTCTCCATCGCGAGCCACAGCACGAGGCCGATGACCGCCGCGATCGCGATCATGAAGACGCGATAGAGCGGGAGATAGAGCCCGCCGACCTGGATGCTCCGGGTCAGCAGCGCGGGCGGCTCGATATCGAAATTGTTGCCGCTCCAGATGTCGAGCGCCGCCTGCTGGAACAGGAACGCAAAGCCGACCGTGAGCAGCACCTGGCGCAGCGGATCGAAGCCGAGCGGCCGCAGGAAGACCCGCTCCATGACGAGGCCGACGCCGCCGATCGCCAGCGCCGCGACCGGGATCGCCAGGACCCAGGAGCCGGTGGTCCAGATCACCGTGAGCGCCACATAGCCGCCGAGCAGGAAGTAGGAGCCGTGCGACAGGTTGACGATCCGCATCACCCCGAAAATGAGCGAAAGGCCGCTGCCGACCAGAAACAGGAGGGCGCCATAGGAAATGCCGTTGAAGGCCTGGATCAGCCAGTAGTTGACGCCCACCAACTCCCCCCACAGGAAACGCGGCTCAGCTTAGCCGATGCCGGCGCCGACGGAAACGGATAGATGGCCGCAGGCGCAAACGTCATGGCCGGGCGTAGCCGTTCGAAGGACGGCGTCGCTTCGCTCGCCTATGTCCCGGCCATCCACGTCTTGCTGCAGGGCGTCTCCGCAAAGACGTGGATGCCCGCATTCGCGGGCATGACGCTAAATGGACCTGAAATGCTCAGGGTCGATGCAGCACCGCCGGCGGCCGCGTCACGGTCCGCCGCCCGCGCTTGAACGCATGCAGGACGGGGGCAAGCTCGCGCACGGCCGCTTGCGTGCTCTCGCAATCGAGCACAACCAGATCGGCATCGTGGCCGACCGCGATCCCGTAGCCGCGGGCGTTCATCAGCGCGGCCGCCCGCGTCGTGATCATGGCGAAACATTCGGCAATCTCGGCATCCGACGCAGCCCGACACACGTTCGCATAAAGATTGGCCATGCGGATGAGCGAGCCGTCGCCGAACGGCGTGAACGGGTTGAGCACGTTGTTGGTGGCGAGCGAGCAGTTGACGCCATGGGTCAACAGCTGATGCGCCGGCGTCACGCCCCGCACCCCGCGATTGGCGCCCGAGCGCCCCATCAGGAAGAGATCGGTCGACGGCAGCACCGTGAGCGCGACCCCGGCCGAGCGCAGCCGCGCCGCGGCGGCCGCGAGCGCGTCCGCCTCGAGCACCGACAGCTTGGTGACGTGGCCGGCGGCGACGCGCCCGCCGTAGCGCGTTTCCTCGGTGCGGCGGCACACATAGGTGAGGTCCATCCGGTCAGGATCGAGGTCGAAGTCGAGATGCATGTCGACGTCGACGCCGAACTCGCGCGCCAGCGCAAAGACGCGGTCGATCTGTCCCTGCGGATCCGTGTCGGTGTACGGACAGGCGCCGATCAGGTTGCCGCCGCGCCGCAGCGCCGCGACCATCAGCTCCTCGGTGCCCGGATTATTGAGCATCCCGTCCTGCGGAAAGATGCAGATTTCCAGATCGACCGCCCAGGCATATTCGCGCACCAGCGGCAGCACGCCGTCGAGCCCGCGCAGGCCGATGCCGGGATCGACCTCGAGGTGCGCGCGCACATGCGTCGTGCCGTTCAGGATGCAGCGTTCCAGCGTGCGCCTGGCGCGGTCGTAGACGTCTTGCGCCGTGAACGCCGCCTTGAGGCGCGTCACCTCGCGGATCGCGGCGCCGAGATCGCCCCCGGCCGCGCAACGATCGAGGATGCAGGCCTTGTCGAGATGCAGGTGCGTCTCGACGAAGCCCGGCGACACCAGCCGGCCGCCGACATCGAGGGTCTCGGCCTCCGCCGCAAGCTGCGGCGTGAGCGCCGCGATCTTGCCGCCCGCAATGCCGATGTCGATGAGCCGCGAGGCGTCGGACGCAAGGCGGGCGTTGCGCAGGATCAGGTCCATCGGGGCATCCGCGTCACTCGATCTTCACGCCCGTCACCTTGGCGACCTCGGCCCAGCGCGCCATCTCGGCGGCGATGAAGCGCGCGAGATCCTGCGACGTGCCGATGTTCGACGCAAAGCCGATCTGCTTGAGCGTCGCCTGCATGGCATCCGAGCCGAGGCTCGCATTGATCGCGCGATTGAGCTTGTCGACGATCGCGGGCGGCGTGCCGGCCGGCGCCACGATGCCGAACGCGGCGCGAAAGTCGGCGCCCGGAAAACCGCTTTCGATCAGCGTCGGAACCTGCGGCAATTCGGGGCTGCGACGCGCGCCCGTCACGGCGAGCGGCGTGAGCTTGCCGGCGCGCGCGTAGGGCAGCAGCGGCGCGAGAATCTCGATCCCGAGCTGGGTCTGCCCGGCGAGCAGATCGCTCGTCGCCGGGGCGCCGCCGCGATGCGGGATGTAGACGATGTCGACACCGGCCTTTTTCTTGAGCCATTCGATGATCAGGTTTGCGGGCGTGCCGGCGCCGGCGCCGTAGTTCAGCTGGCCCGGGTGCGCCTTGGCGTAGACGATGAGCTCGGGCAGCGTCCTCACCGGCAGGTCGGCACGCGCCACCAGGAGATCCGGCGCGCCCGCGAGATACGCGATCGGCGCAAAGCTCTTGACCGGATCGTAGCCGATGTTCTGGTAGATCGCCGGACCGATCGCGAACGGGCCATTGGTGGCCGTGAGCAGCGTGTAGCCGTCCGGATCGGCGAGCGCGACCATCTTGGTCGCGATCGTGCCGCCGCCGCCGGCGTGGTTGTCGACGATCACGCTGACGCCGAGGCTCGCGGTCAGGTCCTTGGCGACCACGCGGGTGATGAGGTCGGTGGCGCCGCCCGCCGCGTAGGGCACCACGATGCGGATCGGCCGCAACGGATACGGCTCGGCCGCGGAGCCGGGCATCCCCATGCAGGCAATCGTCAGTGCCGCGAATGCGCTCCGCCCCAGGCTACTCAAGACCATCGACAGCCCCATTTTATTGCAGATCGAGATTAGAGGCATGTCGACACCACCGAAAGGGTCGGTTTCGCGCGTCCCGCATTGGCGCTGCCTTCGCGATTGGCTTAGCCTCTTGCGCGATTCGAATGCCTCAGCGGGCACCGCAACGAACCGCAAAGACACGTCATTGCCCGAGCAAAAGACCGCCGAACCCGAGCTCGCGCCGTGGCTCACCGCCATGGCGGAGCTGGTGCAGCGCGAGACGCAGCCGACCCGCCTGCCCTATCCGCCCGAGATCACGCTGCGACTCGCGGTCGAGACGGCGCCGCTATGGCAGAAGATTGAGCGCGACCTCAAGCTGCGTTACGGCCCGCCCTATTGGGCTGTCGCCTGGGCCGGCGGTCTCGCGCTCGCGCGCCACGTCATCGACCATCCCGCGCTGGTCGCCGGACGCCGCGTGCTCGATTTCGCAGCCGGCTCCGGCATCGTCGGCATTGCGGCCGCCAAGGCCGGCGCGGCGGTCGTTGCCGCCAGTGACGTCGATCCCCTCGCCGTCATCGCCATTTCGCTCAACGCCGACCTCAACGGCGTCGCGATCGAGGCCAACGTCGACGATCTGATGCCCGCCGACAGCGGCTTCGATCCGGCTGCCTTCGACGTCGTGCTGGTCGGCGACATCTTCTACACGCCCGATCTCGCGGCGCGCGCGATTGCATTCCTCTCCCGCTGCTGCGCCGCGGGCTGCGCGGTCCTGATCGGCGATCCCGGCCGCGCCGACCTGCCGGTCGATCGCCTGGAGAAGGTCGACAGCTACGAGGTGTTGGTCACGCGCGATTGCCAGTTCTTCGGCGCCCAGCCGCAGGGCGCGAGCCGGCAGGATGCGAGCGGGCTGGACCTGCGCGCTGCCAACGTCTGGCGCTTCGCGCGCTGACGCGCCGCGATCACGGATAGCCCGGAAACGCTCCGTGTGAGGCAAAACCCCAATAGTTGCGCAGCGTGTCCTTATCCCACACTTTCGGCCGCTGCGGCCGATCCTGGTGCCACGGCCGCGGGTCGAAATAGCCGAGCGCCTCGTCCTTCATCTGGTCCATCTCGCAGAACAGCTCGACCCGCACGTTGTCCGAGTTGCGGTGATAGGCCGCGATGTTGTGGCCGATGATGTGGCGCGCCGGGCCCCACACCAGGCGGATGTTGTTCCGGGCGAGGAAATCGCAGGCGCGGTGGATCTCGGGCCAGTCCTTCACCTCGAACGCGATGTGATGGAGCTGCGGCGCCGGATCGACGACGAAATTGACGGTGTGGTGATCGGTGTTGCAGCGCAGGAACGCGAAGGTGGTGTCGCGCCAGTCGGAGACGCGGAAGCCGAGCACGTCGGTGTAGAATTTCGTCACCTGCGCCACGTCGGCCACCCGATAGGCGACGTGGCCGAGCTTGAGCGGCGTGATCACCGCCTGCACGCCATCGTCCGCCGCGAACGTGTAGTCCGCAAACAGCTCGATCAGCGTTCCCTTGATGTCGGCAAAGACGAGGGCCGCCGAAATGCCGGGCGAGACGCCGCTGCGATGCTCGCATTTGATGCCGAGCGCGGACAGCTCGCGTGCCAGCGCCGCAAGATCGCTGCCGGGCGCGACCTGGAAGCTCAGCCGTTGCAGCGCGACCGCCTCGCCCCGTTCGAGCGCGATCGCCTCGAGCCCGCTGCGGCAGGCAAGAAACGCGCGATCCTTGCCACGCTCGATGACCCGCAGGCCAAGGACATCCGAATAATAGCTGACCTGCCCGTCGAAATCGGGCGTCGAGAAGCTTGCGTGGCCGAGGCGACGAACCTGGATCATTGGCGAACCTCTCGCTTGGCTGCGGCGTACAAATAGAAATGCGCAGGACTTTAGGAAATTTCGCGCTGGCTTATCAACGCATGGCTTCTTAGCCTGCCCTGGTTCGGCCGCGAATGTGCCGCAAGCCGTACCGGACGAGGTTGCGAGTTTCCATGGCGGTCCTTCGTGTCCTCCTGATCCTGCTGCTCGCCGCCGGTACCTGGAGCGATCCCGGCCACGCCGCCGGCTTTGCCGATCGGCGGACCGATGCGTCGGGTGCGATCGCGCTCGATGCGGCGGAAGGATACGGCGAGGCATGCCACGCCTGGCTCCTGGGCGATCGCTCGCGGGCCGTCATCATCGATATCAATCTGTTCGGCCGCGGCCATCGCATCCGGTATTCGGCTGATTGGGCCACTGGCCGGGAGTGTCCGCACGGTCGCGTCGACATCGCCCGCAAGATCGTCGGTTTGCGCCAATACGGCGCATTCATATGGCCTCTCCTCCAACGTGGGTTTTGCCCCGCGGTGGAATTCACCGAGACGTCGTCCGACGCTGCGTTTCTCGTCTCGCCGGTATGGAACGACATTGCCTTCGATGCGGAGCGGTCCCGCGTGTTGGGCCGGGAAGAATTCGAGCGCCGGGTTATTCCGGCCATTCGCAGCAAGCTGGGCGTTCCCGGCGATCGCTGGATCACGTTGGAAATATTCGTAGCGATGAACGTTCCATACGCGGATGCGCTGAAGCGCGAGATCGCGGACCTCCTGTCGGATCCCGATCCCTCGACGCGGCGCGAAACACGCGATGGGCAAAGCGACAAGGCAACAAACTTGCCGCGGATCGCCGAGATCATCATCGGAAATCGCCGCTTGGTGGAAGCGTTGCTCGCCGACCTCGATGCGGATGCGTCGCTCGCACTGCGGCCGGGATACCGGCAGCTGGTCCGATATCTCGCCGGAATTGGTTCGTCCGTGCCGGCGTGGGGCAGCGCGCCGGTTTGTACCAATCCCGTGCGGATTGCGCGCGCGCTCCCCTGGACCCAGGACGCAAGCGACGACGCAACGTTTCTTGCAACGTTGTCGCGCTGCAAGGACGGAACAACGGATTTTCTGCGGCAATCCTTGCATGATTCCCGTCCCGAGATTGTGGCGACGGCGTTGCACGTATGGTTGGCCGCCGCAACGGATGGCCGATCCGCCGGTCGCGATCTCGGCCAAGACGTAGTCCAGCTCGCGATGGACGACCGAATTCCGACGACGCATTCATTCGACGTGTTGAGGGGGCAGCCGCGTGCCGCATCGCCAGCCGAGGACGTCGCGCTCGGTCTTGCCTCGCTCGACCTCCTGTCCCCAACCGTCGAATCCTTGCGCGCGGCCGGAAAGCCTCAGCAGGCCGATGCGCTTCGCGAGGCCTTTCGCCAAGCTAGCGAGCGTATGGCCGCTGAGAGACGCAGGGTGGGCGTGGGCATCCCGTAGCGCGCGCCCCTACGCCCGCACGTTCACCTGCAGCTCTCCCAGCACCGCGGCCGAGCGCCCGATCAGCCGGTCGCCCGGCTTGACCGGCCCGACGCCTTCCGGCGTGCCGGTGTAGTAAACGTCGCCCGGATAGAGCGTGTAGTACTCGGACGCGAACTCGATCAGCCGGCGGATGTCGTAGATCAAGTAGCTCGTGTTGGTGTCCTGCCGCGTCTCGCCGTTGACGGTGAGCGACAGCGGCACGTCGTCCGGATTGGCGATCTCGTCCGCCGTGACCATCCAGGGCCCGAGCACCGCGTAGCCGTCGCACGACTTGCGGAAGCTGCGGTCCTGCGGGCCGCGCACCGTCATGTCGAGGCCGAGGCAATAGCCCGCCACGTGGTCGAGCGCCTTGTCGCGCGGGATCCGGCTGCCCTCGCGGCCGATGATCAGCACAAGCTCGATCTCGTGATCGTTGCGCTTGTCGGGAAAGCGGATCGGGATGCCCTCCGACGGCCCGACCAGCGCCGAGTTGGCCTTGAGGAAGATGCCGGCCTCGCCGATGTCGGTGGAGAAGCGCCGCACGCCGCCGGCGAGCGCTTCCGCCACGTGGTTCATCTCCTCGATGTGCTTCCTGTAGTTGGTGGGCGCCGCCATCAGCTTGCTGGGGCGCGCCACCGGCGGCAGCAACCTCACCTGCGCCAGCGGCTTGCCCGGGACCGACGCCGCCATCTCGTCGAGCCGCTCGCGCCAGGCTGGCAGCGCCGCGATCACGGCATCGCCGTTCATGTCGTAGCGCACGCCTTTGCGGATCTCTTCCTGCGCGGCGCTCACATCGTGCACCATGTCGCCCTTGATGACGCCGAGCCGATCATCGTCGAACCTGCAGATTCGCATTCCGCGCCCCTTCCCCTGCTTTTTTGCGAATGGCGAATAGCGAGTAGCGAATAGATCCTGTCGCTATTCGCTACTCGCTACTCGCTACTCGCTATCCACTATACGCCCCTCGGGCAATTGCCAGAAACTCGTCCGCCTTGAGGCTCGCGCCGCCGACCAGTGCGCCGTCCACATCAGCGACCGACATCAGCTCCCTGGCGTTCGCCGGCTTCACCGATCCGCCGTAGAGAATGCGCACGCCGCCGGCGCCCGGCCCGAACCGTCGACCGAGCCGCGCCCGGATGAAGCCATGCACCTCGGCGACATCCGCCGGCGTCGGCGTGAGCCCGCTGCCGATCGCCCAGACCGGCTCGTAGGCGACAACGAGATTTTCCGCGCCGCCCGGCAGCGAGCCGTCGAGCTGTCCGCCGACGATGGCAAGCGTCCTGCCGGCGGCCCGCTCGTCGCGGCTCTCGCCGATGCAGACGATGGCCGCAAGCCCCGCCCGCCGCGCCGCCAGGGCCTTGGCGCGCACCTCGGCGTCACTTTCGTGGTGGAGCGTGCGCCGCTCCGAATGGCCGACGATGACGGCGCGCGCGCCCGCATCCTCGAGCATTTCAGCCGAGATGTCGCCCGTGAAGGCGCCCGCCGGCTCGGCGTGGCAGTCCTGGCCGCCGATCGTGACCGCGCTGCCGGCCGCACGCGCCGCAAAGGCCGCAATCAGGGTTGCGGGCGGACAGACCAGCAGATCGGCTTTCGCCGCCAGCGGAGGCGCTCCGGCGATGATCCGGTCGAGCTCGGCGACCGACGCCAGCGTGCCGTTCATCTTCCAGTTGCCGGCAACCAAAGGGCGGCGCGCCGCGGCCATTCAGGCATCCCCACGATCTGACGCTCGCGTTACCAGACAGCCGGCCCGCACGGAAGGGGGCAGCGACACATTCCCGCCGTTAATTCAACGTGTTGCGGTCGGCCGCCGCGATCCCTATGATAGCCGTCATTCGCGGCGCTTTGGCGCGCGCGTTCCCACCAGTCCCACGCAAAGACGATAGGCCCATGCTTCGCGGTATCCGCAACGCCTCCGCCGGTTGGCTCGGCAAGACGATCATGGCCGCCGTGGTCGGCTTCCTGGTCATCAGCTTCGGCTTCTGGGGCATCGGCGACATCTTCCGCGGCTATACGCGCGGCGCGCTGGTGACGGTCGGCAATGCCAGAATGTCGGCCGACCAGTTCCGTCAGCTCTTCAACACGCGCCTGCAGGCGCTGTCGCGTCAGGTGCAGCGGCCGATCACGCCCGAGCAGGCCCGCATCTTCGGCGTCGACCGCCAGGTGCTCGCCGAATGGATCCAGAACGCGGCGCTCGACCAGTATGTGCAAGGCCTGCGGCTCGGCATTGCCGAGGCCGACGTGGTCCAGCACGTCACCGAGGACCCGAACTTCCGCATCCCGGGCGGCGCGTTCGACGCCGCGCGTTTCCGGGCGATCCTGAGCGAGAACGGCCTGAGCGAGCAGGGCTATATCGCGGAGCAGCGGCGCGACACCTTGCGCCGCCAGCTCATGGCCACCTTGGCCGCAAACCTCAACGCGCCGACCGCCGAGGTCGAGGCGCTCAACCGCTACCAGAACGAGCAGCGCGACGCCGACTTCGTCGTGCTCACGCCCGCCCAGGCCGGCGACATCGCGCCGCCCGCGCCCGACGTGCTCGCCAAGTATTTCGACGAGCACAAGGTGCTGTTTCGCGCGCCCGAATACCGCAAGGCGACGATGCTTGCGCTCACGCCCGAAGCGATCGCGCCGACGATCGAGATCGCGGATGCCGACGTCAAGGCCGTCTACGACCGCAACCCCAACGGCATGTTCGGCGCGCCGGAGAAGCGCGACGTGCAGCAGATCCTGTTCTTCGACAAGGACGCGGCGCACAAGGCGGCCGAGCGGCTCAAGGCCGGCACCCCGTTCGACGACCTGATCAAGGACGCGCAGATCAAGGACAAGTTCAAGGACCTCGGGATGATCGTCAAGTTCCAGATCCCGGACGAAAAGGTCGCGAATGCCGCCTTCACGCTGCCGGTCGGTCAGGTGAGCGATGCGATCGACGGGCTCTACAACTCGACCATCGTGCGCGTCACCAAAATCGAGCCGGCGAGCATCAAGCCGTTCGCCGAGGTCGAGGGCGAGATCAAGAAGAACCTCGCGCTGCAGCGCGCGCGCGACGAGATCAAGAAGATGCGCGACAAGGTCGACGACCAGATCGGCAGCGGCACGCCGCTCGACCAGATCGCCAAGAACCTCAAGCTGTCGGTTACGACGATCGCCGCGATCGACCGCTCCGGGCGCGGGCCAGACGGCAAGCCGATCACGCTGCCGAAGGGCGCCGACGTCATCGGCGGCATCTTTTCTGCCGACGTCAATGTCGAGAACGACCCGTTGCAGACACAGGATGGCGGCATCATCTGGTACAACCTCGATGCGGTGACGCCTTCGCGCGACCGCACGCTCGACGAGGTCAAGGACCAGGTCACGGCGCGCTGGCGTGACGAGCAGGTGATCGCGCGCCTCGACGCCAAGGCCAAGGACATGCTCGCCAAGCTCAAGGCCGGCGCCAAGCTCGCAGATCTCGCGGCGGCGGAAAAAGTTCCGGTCGAGAAGACCAAATGGCTCAAGCGGCGCGGCGGCGACGGCGACCTGCCGCCCGCCGCGGTAGCGGTCCTCTTTCAGACCGCCAAGGGCGAGGCCGCCGTCGTCGACGGCAAGCAGCCGACCGAGCGCATCGTCATGGTGGTGAGCGACGTGACGGTGCCGAGCTTCACCGCTTCGGCGCCCGACGTGAAGCAGCTCGCCGACGCGCTGCGCGATTCGATCGACAACGACATCTTTTCGCAATTCGTCGGCAAGATCGAAGACGACCTCAACGTCAAGGTCGACCAGGCCGAGCTCAACCAGGCGCTCGGCTCGAACCCGCAGTAGGACCGCAGATGCAGATCGAGCCGGCGGCCGCGCGCTTCGGCGAGAGCTACGCGGCCAGGCAGCCGCAGGTCGTGTGGACGACGCTGGTCGCCGATCTCGAGACGCCGGTCTCGGCCTTTATCAAGGTCGCCAACCGCCGCCCGCTGAGCTTCCTGCTCGAATCGGTCGAGGGCGGCGCGACGCGTGGGCGCTACTCGGTGATCGGGCTCGATCCCGACGTGGTGTGGCGCGCGAATGGCGCGAGCGCCGAGATCAACCGCGCGGCGCGCGCCAAGCCCGATGCATTCGCGCCGTGCGGCGAGACGCCGCTCGCGGCGCTGCGCAGCTTCATCGCCGAAAGCCGCATCGACATTCCGGATGGCCTGCCGCCGATGGCGGCCGGTGTCTTCGGCTACCTCGGCTACGACACCGTGCGGCTGATCGAGGAGCTGGCACCACCCAATCCCGATCCGATCGGCATTGCGGATGCGATCCTGGTGCGGCCGACCGTGGTCGTCATCTTCGACTCGGTCAAGGACACGATCACCGTCGTCACGCCGGTACGGCCGGAAAGATCCGTCACCGCCAAGACCGCGTTTGCGCGCGCGACCGAGCGCCTCGCCGCCGTGGTCGACGATCTCGACCGCGCGCTCGACAAGGAGCAGGCGAACGGCGCGGCCGGTCCGATCGTCATCGCGCCGCACTCGAACACGACGCCGGCCGAATTCAAGCGCATGGTGCTCAAGGCCAAGGACTACATCGCGGCCGGCGACATCTTCCAGGTGGTGCTGTCGCAGCGCTTCGAGGCGCCCTTCGCGCTGCCGGCCTTTGCGCTCTACCGCGCGATCCGCCGCATCAATCCGGCGCCGTTCCTGTTCTACCTCGACTACGGCGATTTCGCCGTGGTCGGGTCGAGCCCGGAAATCCTGGTGCGCGCGCGCGGCGACACCGTCACGATCCGCCCGATCGCCGGCACGCGGCCGCGCGGCGCGACCCCGCACGAGGACAAGCAGCTCGAGGAGGACCTGCTGGCCGATCCCAAGGAATGCGCCGAGCACCTCATGCTGCTCGACCTCGGCCGCAACGACGTCGGCCGCGTCGCCGCAATCGGCACCGTCACGGTGACCGACCAGTTCTTCGTCGAGCGCTACAGCCACGTGATGCACATCGTCTCCAACGTCGAGGGCAGGCTCGACGCGAAGCACGACGCGCTCGACGCGCTCGCGGCCGGCTTTCCGGCCGGCACCGTGTCGGGCGCGCCGAAGGTGCGCGCCATGCAGATCATCGACGAGCTGGAGAAGGAGAAGCGCGGGCTCTATGCGGGTTGCGTCGGCTACTTCTCGGCCGCCGGCGACATGGATTCATGCATCGTGCTGCGCACCGCGCTCGTCAAGGACGGCCGCATGTACGTGCAGGCCGGCGCCGGCGTGGTCGCGGATTCGAGCCCCGAAAACGAACAACAGGAATGCGTCAACAAGGCCAAGGCCCTCTTC
>DATBZM010000225.1:0-6492 GCA_036513175.1 Xanthobacteraceae bacterium
CATTCACGACGCCGACCGTCAACGGCTACCGCCGCTTCCGCGCCAACTCGCTCGCGCCCGACCGCGCCGCGTGGGGGCGCGACCACCGCGGCGCGATGCTGCGCGTGCTGGGCGGGGAGGGCGATCCGGCGACGCGGATCGAGAACCGCGTCGGCGAGCCGGCCGCCAATCCCTATCTCTACATCCTGTCGCAGGTCGTCGCCGGGCTGGCCGGCATCGAGGCCGACCTGGCGCCGCCGCCGGCCGATGACGAGCCCTACGCGGCGGAACGCCCGCGCCTGCCGAAGAGCCTGGCGGAGGCGCTCGACGCGCTCGACCAGGCGCCGTTGTTCCGCGGCGCGCTCGGCGATACGTTCGTCGACTACTTCGTCATGCTCAAGCGCACCGAAGCCGGCC
The DNA here is from genome assembly GCA_036513175.1 of Xanthobacteraceae bacterium. Taxonomy (GTDB): domain Bacteria; phylum Pseudomonadota; class Alphaproteobacteria; order Rhizobiales; family Xanthobacteraceae; genus JAVDCA01. The sequence continues at coordinate 397 of DATBZM010000225.1, forward strand.
GTTATCAGCGCGCCCTCGACCAGGCCGGCGCAACGCCGGGCGAGGAGCCGACCGCCTGGGAGCAGAACGAGTATTTCGATTTCTTTTGACGTAGGGTGGGCAAAGCGAAGCGTGCCCACGCGGGTGTCGGACGGTGGGCACGCTTCGCTTTGCCCACCCTGCGAAGTTGACATTGGGAGTGTCCCATGACGGCGCTGGAAAAGATCGGACCATCACCGACCCGGCTCGGCGGCACCGCGCTGTACGATTGGGATCATCTCGTGCAGGAGGACCGCGCGCATCGCCTGATCTACACCGATCCCGCCGTCTTCGAGGCCGAGATGACGCACATCTTCGGCGGCACCTGGACGTATCTGGCGCACGAGAGCGAGATCCCCAACGACAACGACTTCATCACACGCCGGATGGGCCTGCGCCCGCTCATCATCGTGCGCGACGGCGAGGGAAAAATCCGCGCGCTCTACAACCGCTGCACCCATCGCGGCACCACGCTGTGCCGCTGGGAGCGGGGCAATTCCAGGTCGTTCCAGTGCCCGTACCACGGCTGGAATTTCCTCAACACCGGCAAGCTGCGCGGCGTGCCGTGGCCGGAGGGCTACGCGGCCGACCTGCGCGACTCGAAGTACAACGTCGCGCAGGTGCCGCGCGTCGCGTCCTATCGCGGATTCATCTTCGGCACGCTCAACATGGACGCGCTGCCGCTCGTCGAGCATCTCGGACCGATCGCACCGATCATCGACGAGTGGCTCGACCGCAATCCGGGCGGCAAGGTCGTCGTGTGCGAGGCGAACCGCATCAAGTACAAGGGCAACTGGAAGCTCGCCTACGACAACTCGTGCGACGGCTACCACGTCGCCTATTCACACCGCTCGCTGCTCGAGACCGAGAACCGCTTCGCCGGCGACAACGCCAAGGGCATGTCGTACTACAAGAGCTCGCCCGACAGCCAGCCGATGTACATGCGCTACACCGGCCGCGGGAACCACTTCAAGGACAAGCGGCCGAACCTGGAAAAGCGTCCGGGCGGGCTGTGGGCGCTCGAATCCGCGCACCCCGGCATGGAGCATTACGAGGCCGAGCTCCTCCGCCGCTACGGCGAGCGCGCCCATGCGCTGCTCGACCTCGCCGGCTCCGAGCCGGTCAACATCAACGTGTTTCCCAATTTCTCGCTGCTCGGCAACCACATCCAGGTGTTCGAGCCGCTCGGCGTCGAGGAGACCAACGCGGTCTGGTACGGCACCATGGTGGTCGACGACGGCACGCTCGGCGACGACGTGACGCGCGACGTGAACGCGCTGCGCATGCGCACGCAGGAGGGCTTCCCGAATTTCGGCGAGGTCGACGACGTCGCCAATTTCGAGCAGATCCAGCGCGGCCTGATGGCGCTCGAGGACGAGTGGGTCTACATGAACCGCGGCCTCGGCCTGCCCGACCGGATCACCACGCATCCCGACGGCAGCATCACGGCGCCGGCGACCGACGAGGCCTTCATGCGCGAGCACTTCAAGGAGTGGAAGCGGCTGATGAAGGCGCGGCCGAACCTCGCGATCCAGCGGGAGCCGTGAGATGACCGCGGCCGCGCAACCCGATCCGTCGCGTCACTCCTACTACGTCACCGACGCGCTCTATCGCGAGCTGATCGCCAACTTCACCGGCTGGCAGGACGACGCGCGCGCGATCGCCGATGCGGCCGAGCGCGACCGCTTCCGCATGCTGCTCGAGCGCGAGGCACGGCTGCTCGACCAGCTGCGCTACGACGACTGGCTTTCGCTCTACGCGGCGGAGTGCATCTATTGGGTGCCGTCGACGCCGGCCGCGGGCGATCCGCGGCGCGAGATCTCGGTGATGTTCGATGACCGCCGCCGGCTGGAGGACCGCATCTACCGCTTTCGCACCGGCTTCGCCTGGTCGCAGGCGCCGGCCTCGCGCACCGTGCGGCTGATCACCAATGTGGAAGCCTTTGCCACCGGGCGCGAGGACGAGCGCATGCTGCGCTCGAATTTCCTGATCAGCGAGTTCTGGGGCGACGAGACGCGCGTGCTGACCGGCTGGGCCGGCCATCGCGTGGTGCGCGACGGCGCGGCGTGGAAGATCCAGGCCAAGCAGGTGAACCTGATCGACTGCGATCAGAGCATCCGCAATCCGAGCATCATTTTGTAGAAAAGGCCTTCGACCCCAAGAGGAAAACCACATGCCGAAGACTTGGCTGATCACCGGATGTTCGCGCGGGCTTGGCCGCGCGCTGGCCGAGGCGGTTTTGATGGCTGGAGACAATCTCGTCGCCACCGCTCGCAAGACTGGTGAGATCGACGATCTGGCCCAAAAGGCTGGCGATCGGGTCATAACGCTCCCACTCGACGTGACCGACTACCAGGCCGCGTGTGAAGCCGTGAAGGCGGCGGTAAGCGCCTTCGGCCGGCTGGACGTGGTTGCAAACGTGGCTGGGTACGGGAATCTCGGCCCGATCGAAGATACGAGCATCGAGGACTTCCATGCCCAGATCGAGACAAATCTGTTCGGTGTCATCAACCTGTCTAAAGCCGCTATTCCTACCATGCGCACGCAGCGTTCTGGGCACATCGTCAATTTCTCCTCCGTCGGCGGGCGTGTGGGCTCGACGGGACGTGCTCCGTACTCCGCCGCCAAGTTCGCTGTCGAGGGTTTCTCTGAAGTCATGGCGACCGAGATGGCGCCGCTCGGAGTCAAGGTCATCATCATCGAGCCGGGTGGCTTCCGGACCGACTTCGCAGGCTCATCGACCAAAATATCGGGCGGCCGCGCCCACTACGACTCCACCGTCGGCGAGGCCGTTCGATTTCAGAGAAGCTACAATGGCAAGCAGCCAGGCGATCCCGCCAAGGCGGCACGCGTCGTTCTCAAGGTGGTCGGGATGAACGGACCACCTTTCACGGTGCAGAACTCCAATCTCAAATTGCACCGGATCATTCTTGGCAGCGACGCTTATAAAATAATCGGATCGAGGCTCGATGCGCTGCAAGCGGAGCACAAGGCGAGCAGGGACCTGGCGTACAGCACGGACTTCGAGGAGTGAGATCACCATGAACAATCAGGTGCATCCACGCGTCGCGTTGAAAGTCCTTCCGACACCTTGGGCGCAGCACATCATCAGCGCCCCGGAGGTGGCTTCTCGCAGCTGGAGAGCTCCGGTCGCCATGTCGATCACCCCGCCAGGACGACTTTACCAAATGGCCGATCCTCGATCAGATGGCGCAAGGCTTCGCCCGCCTCGGCGAGGGGATATACCCGTTCGATGATCGGCTCGACGGATCCGCTGACGAACAACGAACCTTGCCTCGATCGCGCGCATCGCCATTCACCATTCTCATTCGCGCGCGACGGCGTTCGCGCGCTGCGCCTCGCCGCGGCCAAAGGAGAAATTCTCGCCGGGTCCCTCGTAGAGCAAGATCATCAGGTCGTCCGGCGACACGCCGGCCGCCGCGGCGACGCGGGCATTGATGTCTTTCAAGAGTGCGAGTCGCGTCTCCTTCGATCGCCCTTCGATGAAAGTGATCTCGAGGATGATCAGGTCGTCGGTATAATGCATGCCGACAAACGCCGGCGTGTGGAGAAAGCGCTTTTTCGGCAATTCAAAGATGAGCTGGTAGAAGTCCTCGGGCGGGACGCGAAGCGTGTTCATCAAGGCCGCCTGGATGGCGCCGGATACCTTGGCGATCCGAGCCTCGTCGTAACGGCCTTCGACGATATGGATCTTGGCGAGCGGCATGGCTTGATCTCCTTTGTTGCTTGAATGGCAGACGACGAGTGATTCCGGATCTTCAGTGCAGGACTTCGAGGGCAAGCGCGATACCCTGACCGCCGCCGATGCAAAGCGTGACGAGGCCGCGCGTCAGGCCGTCCCGGCGCATCGAGTGGATCAGCTTGGTGGTGAGCACCGCGCCGGTCGCGCCGATCGGATGGCCGTGCGCGACGGCGCCGCCTTCCACGTTGACGATGTCATCGGGCAATCCGAGCTCGCGCGCGACCACGATGGCGATGGCCGCGAAGGCCTCGTTGATCTCGACGCGTTCGACCGAGCGGATATCCCAGCCGGCGCGTTGCAGCGCCTGCCTGACCGCGGGCACGGGCCCAAGCCCGAACATGCCGGGCTCGACGGCCGCGATGCCGTAGGACACGAGCCGGGCCGTGGCGGCAAGGCCGCGCTTGTCGGCCCAGGCGCGGTCCGCGAGCACCATCGCGGCGGCGGCATCGTTGAGGCCGGGCGCATTGCCGGCCGTGATCGTGCCATTCGGCCGGAACGCGGGCTTGAGCCGCGCGAGCGTGTCGAGCGTGGTGTCGGGGCGGTTGTGCTCGTCCTTGTCGAACGGCACCGGCCCTTTCTTGCCGGGCACCTCGACGGGCACGATCTGGGCCTTGAAATGTCCGGCCGCCTGCGCGTCGCCGAAGCGCTGCTGCGAGCGTGCCGCCCAGCGATCCTGCGCCTCGCGGGTGACCTGGAATTTTTCCACCAGGTCTTCGGTGTGCCAGCCGGAGTGCGCATCCGAGAACGCGTCGTTCAAGCCGTCGCGCAGCACGCTGTCATAGAGCTGACCGTCGCCGAGCCGATGGCCCCAGCGGCCGCGCGCGACCAGATAGGGCGCGAGATCCATGTTCTCCATGCCGCCCGCGACCGCGACGTCGATATGGCCCAGCGAAATCTCCTGCGCCGCGGAGACGATGGCCTGCGCACCCGAGCCGCAGACGCGGTTGACGGTCAGCGCCGGCGTCGACACCGGCAGCCCTGCATGGATGGCGGCCTGGCGTGCCGGATTCATCTTGTTGCCGGCCTGCACGACATTGCCCATGACGACCGTCTCGACCTCGTCGGGACGCACGCCCGCGCGCGCGACCGCGGCACGGATTGCGGCCGCGCCAAGGTCGGCGGCGGGCACGTCCTTGAGGCTGCCGCCAAAGGTGCCGATGGCGGTCCGCACCGGCTCCGCGAAAACGACCGAACGCTGCGATGTCATGGCAGACTCTCCTGGGCTCGCATTTGATCCTCACACCTGCGCAAAGCCGCCATCGACGAACAGCTCGGTCCCTGTGATGTAGCTTGCGTCGTCGGAGGCAAGGAACACGACGGCTTTGGCGATCTCATCGGGCGTGCCGAAGCGACCCAGCGGGACCGCACGGGAAATCGTCTTCTTGCGTTCCTCCCCGACGTCGGAGGAGGCGAGGAGGTCGCTCAGCCCCGGCGTGTCGGTCGAGCCCGGGCTCACGGCATTGACGCGGATGCGGCGCGCCTTCAAGTCCGTCGTCCACGTCCGCGCGAACGAGCGCACGGCGGCCTTGGTGGCGCTGTAGACGCTGTTGGCGGCAAACCCTTTGCTCGCGACAATGGACGCATTGAGGATGATGGAGGCGCCATCCGGCATCAGCGCCAGCGCCTTCTGCACCGTGAAGAGCACGCCCTTGACGTTGATGGCGAAGATCGCGTCGTAGAGGTCCTCCTCGATCGATCCGATCGGCGCATAGCGCGCGATGCCCGCATTGGCGAACAGGATGTCGAGCCTGCCCTTCTGGCGCTTGATCTCGCCGAACAGGCGGTCGAGGTCGGCGAGCTTCGACGTATCGCCCTGCACCCCGGTTGCGTCCGCGCCGATCTCCTTCACGGCCGCCGCGAGCTCGGACGCGCGGCGCCCGGTGACGAACACATGCGCGCCCTCCCGAGCGAACCGCTTCGCGGTGGCGAGACCAATCCCGCTGCTGCCGCCGGTCACCAGCGCAATCTTGCCTTCGAGCTTGCCCACGTCACTTCTCCTGACTTGTCCGCGCGCTCGGCCCCGACGACGATCGCGGCGGGAGCCCTCATGCAACGACGTGCCTTTCGCCGGCGCCGATCAGCTGCGCCAGCTCGCCCGTTTCGTGCATTTCCCGCACGATGTCGCAGCCGCCCACGAAAGTTCCGTTGAGATAGAGCTGCGGGATGGTCGGCCAATCCGAATACGTCTTGATCCCGTGCCGGATCGCCGGATCCGCCAGGACGTCGATCGCGTGGACCGGCACGTCGTATTGCTGCAGCACCGCGACAACGGCGGCTGAAAAGCCGCACTGCGGGCGCGCCGGCGTGCCCTTCAT
>DATBZM010000226.1:0-7068 GCA_036513175.1 Xanthobacteraceae bacterium
CCCGCCGCTCAAGCTCGAGGCGCCCAAGCCGCGTGCCGGCTCGTCGTCGGATGCCGACGCCAAGACGCGCGAATTCCTGCGCTCGATCACGCTCTACGAGGACGCCGACGTCATGGTGCTCAACAAGCCCATGGGCCTCGCGGTGCAGGGCGGCTCGGGCACGACGCGCCATCTCGACGGCATGCTGGAGGTGCTGCGCGACCCCGCCCGCGACGGCCAGCGGCCGCGCCTGGTGCACCGGCTCGACAAGGACACGTCGGGCTGCCTGCTCGTCGCCAAGACGCGCTTTGCGGCGGCGGCGCTGGCAAAAACCTTCCGCAGCCGCTCGGCGCGCAAGACCTACTGGGCGCTCGTCGCCGGCGTGCCGCGGCCGCACCAGGGCCGCATCTCGACTTTCCTCGCCAAGGCCGAGCGCGACGACGAAAGCTTCATGCGCATCGCCCAGCATGGCGAGGAGGGCGCGAGCCACGCCGTGACCTTCTACGCGGTGGTCGAGACCGCGGGCTCCAAGCTCGCCTGGCTGTCGCTCAAGCCGGTGACCGGGCGCACCCATCAGTTGCGCGCCCACATGGCCCATATCGGTCATCCGATCGTCGGCGATCCGAAGTATTTCGACAAGCAGAACTGGGAGCTGCCGGGGGGTATGCAGGATCGGCTGCACCTGCTCGCCCGCCGCATCGCGGTGCCGCATCCGCGCGGCGGGGCGATCGACGTGACGGCGCCGCTGCCGCCGCACATGCAGCAGTCGTGGAATCTGCTGGGGTTGGACGCCGCGCGCTATGACCCGATCGTCGAGGCGCCGGAGGAGTAGCCCCGCGACGGCCGTCGCGCGGGCCGTTTGTGCAGCGCACCATAGGCGACGCCGGGCGGCCACGACCCGTCGTTGGGGCGAAACGCCTTGCGGCGCCGGTCGGCGCGCCGGGGGCGCATGCAGCCGATGCGCGCATGCTTTCCATTGCGTAAACGCCTGCGCTTCAAGGTTTTTCAACTTCGCTTGTGTAGAACCTCTGATTGGGAGCCAGGGGTTGCCCCACCGATGTCCGAGCGCAAGCGACAGCTGACCTTCCGCGGCCTGATCGTGACCGCGGCCGCGCTGATCGCGTCGGCGGTCGTCGCGACCGTGCTCACCATCATCGGTCTGCACGGCGACGCGACGCAGGACGCCGAGCGCGACGCCGGCAATATCGCGACCGTGCTCGCCGAGCAGACCTCGCATCTGGTGCGGGCGATCGACCAGACCTTGATCGAGCTGCAGCGCCGGGTCGTGGCGTCGCGCGTCACGACTCCCGCGGAATTCCGCGCTGCCTTCAGCACCGACAATACGTTCGATCTGTTGCGCGACCAGATCGCCCGCCTGACCGAGGCCGACGTGATCTCCCTCGTCGGCGCCGACGGAAAGATCATCACCAGCTCGCGCAGCATGCCCAATCGGCTGATCGACCTGAGCGACCGCGACTATTTCCAGCACGCCGAGCACGACGGCGCGAACCAGCTGTACGTCAGCAGCCCGATCACCAACCGCTATACCGGCACGCGCGCCATCGTGTTCGCCCGCCGCCTGCAGAGCGCCAACGGCACATTCCTCGGCGCCGCCATCGTCAACGTCAAGACCAGCTATTTCCGCCACGTCTACGAGACGGCCTCCGCGCTCACCGACCGATCATTCCTGTTCCTGCGCCGCGACGGCCTCCTGCTGGTGCGCTATCCCGAGGTGACGCTGCTCGCCAGCGACGTCATCCGCCCCAATTCGCCCTGGTACGGGCTGGTCGCGCGCGGCGGCGGCTATTTCCGCTCGCCCGGCGTATTCGACGGCGTCCCGCGCATCGTCGCGGTGCGCCCGCTCGCCGACTATCCGCTGGTCGTCAATGTCGGCGTCTCGCAGAACGCGGCGCTCGCGCTGTGGCGCCGCCGCGCGACCCTGATCGGGCTCGGCGCCGCGCTGACGCTGCTCGGGTTTGCGTTCCTGCTGCGCGCCTTCGTCGCCCAGTTCCGCGCCCTCATGGCGTCGGAGAAGGTCGCGACCGAGCGCGGGTCGCGGCTCGACGAGAAGTCGCAGGAGCTCGAACGCGCCAATGTCCGCTTCGACGCCGCCCTCAACAACATGTCGCAGGGCCTCTGCCTGTTCGATGCCGCGGCACGCATCGTCGTGTGCAATCAGCAATACCTGCAGATGTACGACCTCTCGCCCGCCGTGGCGCGGCCCGGCTGCACGCTGCACGACCTGATCGTGCACCGCAAGGAGACCGGCTACTTCACGGGAGACGTCGAGCAATACTGCAGCCGGATCATGGAGAGCGTCGCCGAGGGCCAGTCGTTCGCCTGGGTGGTCGAGGCGAGCGACGGCCGCTTCGTGCACGTGCTCAATCGCCCGATCGCCAGCGGCGGCTGGGTCGCGACGCACGAGGACGTGACCGAGCGCTGGCGCAGCGAGGCGCGCATCGCCCATATGGCGCGCCACGATGCGCTCACCGATCTGCCCAACCGCGTGCTCATCATGGAGAAGATGAACGAGGCGCTCGGCCGGCTCTCCGTCGAGGGAACGAAGTTCTGCGTTTTCATCTTCGACCTCGACCTGTTCAAGGCGGTGAACGACTCGCTCGGCCACCCGATCGGCGACCTGCTGCTCAAGTCGGTGGCGACGCGGCTCGCCGAGGTGGTGACCGAGCCCGATACGGTCGGCCGGCTCGGCGGCGACGAATTCGCCATCCTGCAGGCGGTGAAAAGCGACGGACAGGCGGAGGCGACCGCGCTTGCGCACCGGCTGATCGAGGCCATCGGCATGCCTTATGAGCTCGAAGGCCACCCGGTCGTCATCGGCATCAGCATGGGCATCGCGGTTGCGCCGGCGGACGGCACGGATGCCAACATGCTGCTCAAGCATGCCGACCTCGCGCTCTACCGCGCGAAGTCCGATGGCCGCAACTGCTTCCGCTTCTACGAGATCCAGATGGACGCCGCCGTCCAGCTGCGCCGCGCGCTCGAGGTCGATCTGCGCAACGCGCTCGCGCGCGACGAATTCGTGCTGCACTACCAGGCCGTGATCGACGCCGCGACGCGCGAGCCGTGCGGCGCCGAGGCGCTGGTGCGCTGGCGCCATCCGCGGCGCGGGCTGATGGGGCCCGACCAGTTCATCCCGCTCGCCGAGGAGATCGGGCTGATCGATGCGCTCGGCGAATGGATTCTGCGCGAAGCCTGCGCCGAGGCAGCGAAATGGCCGGCGCATATCCGGATCGCGGTCAACCTGTCGCCGGCGCAGTTCCGCCGCGGCCACCTTGCCGATACCGTCATGGCCGCGCTCGCGCGCTCCGGCCTGCCGGCGCACCGCCTCGAGCTGGAGATCACCGAGTCGGTGCTGCTGCAGAAGAGCGAAAGCAACCTCGCGGCGCTGCATGCGATCAAGCGGCTCGGCGTCTCGATCGTGCTCGACGATTTCGGCACCGGCTATTCCTCGCTCGGCTATCTGCGGATGTTTCCGTTCGACAAGATCAAGATCGACCGCTCCTTCGTGCAGGAGCTGGCGAGCCGCAGCGATTGCGCCGCGATCGTCTGCGCGATCACCGGGCTCGCCCGCAGCCTCAACATCGTCGCCACTGCCGAGGGGGTGGAGACCGAGGAGCAGTTCGCGCTGGTGCGCGCCGCCGGATGCAATCTGGTGCAAGGATACCTGTTCGGCAAGCCTGGCCGGCCCTCGGCGCTGCGCTGGAGCGCCGCCGTGACCCGGAGCGCGTAGGCGACGACCGGGGTCGGAATCTTTCAAATTGTGAAAAACGACTATCATAATCCAAAAAAAGCTTGACTCGCGCCCGCCGACCGCGCTTTTTTCCCCGTGAATTCAAGCAAATAGGCCGGATCGGCCAATCCCGGGGGAGCCCTTCGCATGACCGACGTGGCCGCCGTCGTTGCGGAAAAGCCCAAGCCCGGCCTGACCGGCCGTTCGCGCCGCAATTCCGACGGCGCCAGCATCCAGTCGGTCGCACGCGCGCTCACCCTGCTCGAAACCATCGCGGAGCTCGGCGGCGAGACGACCCTGTCGCGGCTCGCGAGCCGCACCGGCCTCAACATCTCGACCTGCCATCACCTGCTGGCGACGCTGGCGCAGCGCGGCTTCGTCTCCAAGGGGGTGGGCCGGCGCGGCTACGCGCTCGGCGCCCGCATCCTCTACCTCAGCCATATCTGCCTGCAGGTCGACTTGCCCAAGCGCGCGCAATCGGCGCTCGATCGCATCAATCAGGTCACCGGCGAGACCGTGCATCTCGCGGCGCTGCACGGCGACGAGCTCGTCACCGTGCTGAAACGCGAGGCGCGCCACGCCGTGCGCGTCGACGCGGGCGAGATCGGCACCGCCAATGCGGCGCACGCGACCGCGACCGGCAAGTCCATGCTCGCCTGGCTGCCCGAGCACGAAATCCGCCGCATCCTCACGGCGCACGGCATGATCCCCTTCACGCCCAACACCATCACGGACGCCGATACGCTGATCGAATCGCTGCGCCTCGTGCGGCGCGAGGGCTTTGCGACCGATCGCGAAGAGTTTCGCCCCGGCGTGGTCTGCGTCGGCGCCGCGATCCGCGATCAGTCGGGCGCGGTGGTCGGCTCGATCAGCGCTTCGACGCCGAGCATGCGGGCGAGCGATGATCACCTCGCGCATATGCGCGACGAGGTCGTCGCCGCGGCGCGCGCGCTCTCGGCCGAGCTCGGCGCCCCGCCGGCCGCGAACGAGCGCGCCAAGGCGCTGTGAGACGAGGCGCTGTGAGCAAAGCCGCTGTGAGACAAGCGGTTTTGCGATAAGCTGTTGCCGCCAAGCCGTTTCCGGAAGTTGCAAGGAGAACCGGATGTACGCCCCCGCCGATGTAAAGACCAGCAAGGATTATCCCGTTCCCGACACGATGAAGGCGTGGGTGCTGGGCGATCCGGGCGAGCTCACCCTCGAGCACAAGCCGGTGCCGGTGCCGAAGCGGGCCGAGGTGCTGGTGCGCATCGACGCGGTCGCGATCTGCGCGACCGATCTGGAAAACATCTATCACGGGCCCCCCGCCATGATCCAAGGCGGCCTCCCGTTCAACAAGCGCTGGACCCCCGGCCACGAATACATGGGCACCGTGGTGGCGCTCGGCCCCGGCGTCGACGAATACAGGATCGGCGAGCGCGTCACCGTCGAGATCCACGCCGGCTGCGGCCAGTGCAAGCGCTGCCGCGAGGGCATGTACACGTCGTGCCACAACTACGGCCTCAACTACGGCGACGTCGACAAGGGCCACCGCGCCAACGGCTTCACCACCGACGGCGGTTTCTGCGAATACCAGGTCAACCACATCAACACGCTGGTCGCGATCACCGACGAGATGTCGGACGAGGAGGCGACCTTGGTCGTCACCGCCGGCACCGCCATGTACGGGCTCACCGAGCTTGGCGGCCTCGTCGCCGGCGAGAGCGTGGTCGTCACCGGCCCCGGTCCGATCGGGCTCCTCGGCGTCGCGGTCGCGAAAGCCATGGGCGCCCATCCGGTGATCCTCACGGGCACGCGCGACAACCGCCTCAAGATCGGCCTCGATCTTGGCGCCGACCACGTCGTCAATGTGCGCAAGGAAAACGTCGTCGAGGCCGTCAAGCGCCTCAACGGCGGCAAGGGCGTCGACTACGTGCTCGAATGCTCGGCCGCGCCCGATGCCGTGAACGAGGCGGTGCACATGGTCAACCGTGGCGGCAAGGTGTGCCTCGCCGCCTTCACGCACGAGAAGACACCGGTCGACATCGCGCATATCGTGCGCAACAACATCTACCTCTATGGCATCCGCGGCGAGGGCAAGAGCGCGACCCACCGCGCCGAGGCCTTCATGCGCCAGAAGCGCTTCGACGCGACCAAGATCCACACGCACACGTTCGCGCTCGACGATCTCCCCACCGCGCTGCGCTACGCCAAGGACCGCGTCGACGACGCCATCAAGGTGGTGGTGAAAGCGCGCGGCGTCGCCGCGCACAAGGTCGCGGCGGAGTAGAGGTTTCTCGTAGCCCGCATGACCCCCGCGAAAGCGGGGGGAAATGCGGGGACAGCGGCGGCGGTGATCCCGGATTTCGCTGCGCTCCATCCGGGCTACGCGGCGCATTTGGATCATGTCGCAATGCTCACCTGCGACGAATATCTCACCCCTGCCTCGCTCGACGAGGCCTTCGCCGCGATGGATGCGCGGCGCGGCCGCTGTCGGCTGATCGCCGGCGCGACCGATACCTATCCGTGGGCGCGCGAGGGCAGGGCCGGCGACGTCGCGATCGGAACGCTGATCGACATCAGCCGCATCCCCGAATTGACCGAGCGCCATGTCGACGAAACGCGCGTGCGGCTCGGCGCCGCGACGCCGCTGCAGCGCTTCCTCGACGATCCCGCGCTGGCACGCGCCATGCCGTGCATGCCGCGCTGCGCCGTGTGGTTCGCCGACGACCAGATCCGCGCCCAGGCGACCATCGGCGGCAACGTCGTCAACGCGTCGCCCGCCGCCGATGGCGCGCCGCCGCTGCTCGCGCACGATGCCGAGGTCGAGCTCGCCGCCCGGCGCGACGGCCGGATCGTGTACCGTCGCATGCGGCTCGACCAGTTCGTGCTGGGCCCGGGCAAGACCGCGCTCGGCACGGACGAGATCCTCGTCGCCTTCGAATGCACGGCGCTGCCGGGCTATGGCGGCAGCTTCGAGAAGGTCGGCCATCGCCGCTCGCTCGTCATTTCGCTCGTCTGCCTCGCGGCGCTGGTGAAGCTCGATGCCAGCCGCACGCGCTTCGCCGATGTACGCCTCGCCATCGCCGGCATCTGTCCGCAGCCGCAGCGCCTCACGGCAGTGGAGAATTTCCTGCGCGGCGCCGAGATCAGCGCCGCGCGGCTGGAGCAGGCTGCCGCGATGCCGGTCGATCTCGTCGCCTCGCGCACGCGCCAGGCCCATCGCCGTGACGTCGTGCACGGCTTCGTCATGCGCGGCCTGATCAATGCGGCACAGCGCGCCGGCGCCGCGCCCGGTCTCCTCGCAACCGGGATGGAGGCGGCGTATGCCTGAGCTCGCGATGGAGCTGACCGTCAACGGC
>DATBZM010000227.1:0-9547 GCA_036513175.1 Xanthobacteraceae bacterium
TCGGCCGACGCGGCGGCGGCGCTGCGCCTGCTCATGCGCGTCAATGGGATTGCGCGCCACAATCCCAATTTGATGGCGGCGGCGCGCGCCACCGGCGCCGATGTCCCGGTCTGCCTCGACCCGCGGCCGCGCGTGATGCGCGGCATCGGCGATGTCCTCTCGGCGCCGCTCGATCTGCCGGCCTTGCCCGCCGTGCTGGTCAATCCGCGCGTGCCGGTGCCGACCAAGGACGTGTTCGCGCGGCTGGGCCTTGGACCGGGCGAGCAGCGCCGCGACGCGAGCGACATCGATGCAAAGAGCTTGCAGGATCGCGACGCGCTGATCCGCTACCTCGCGTCACAGCCGAACGATCTCGAGCCGCCGGCGCGAGCGCTTCAGCCGGTGATCGGCGACGTGCTGGCGGCGCTGTCCGGCTGCGACGGCTGCCTGCTCGCGCGCATGTCCGGCTCGGGCGCGACCTGCTTCGGGCTGTTCGACACAGGCGCCGCCGCCGCGACTGCTGCGCAACATTTGTCCGGCACGCGTCCCGCGTGGTGGATCGCGCCGACTGCCTTTGCGAGCTAGCCCCTCTTAGTGCGTGCGCGCGATCGTGAACTCGACCGCGTCGGCGAGCGCTTCCTTCATCGGCGAGGCGGGAAACAGCGCCAGCGCGTCCGACGCGATCGCGCCGTAGTGGCGCGCGCGCGTGATCGTGTCCTCGAGCGCGCGGTGTTTTGTCATCAGGCCGATCGCATGCTCGAGATCGGCCTCGGTCGCCTCGCCCTGCTCGAGCACGCGGCGCCAGAACTCGCGCTCGCTGTCCGACCCGCGCCGATAGGCGAGAACGACCGGCAGCGTGATCTTGCCCTCGCGGAAATCGTCACCGGTGTTCTTGCCGAGCTTCGCCGACTTGCCGCCGTAGTCGAGCGCGTCGTCGACCAGCTGGAACGCGACGCCGAGATTCATCCCGTAGCTGCGGCAGGCCGCCTGCTCGGCCTTCGGACGGGAGCCGATCACCGGCCCGACCTCGCAGGCCGCGGCAAACAGCTCGGCGGTCTTGGCGCGAATCACCGCCAGATACTCGTCCTCGGTGGTCGCGGTGTTCTTGGCGGCGACGAGCTGCATCACCTCGCCCTCGGCGATCACGGCGGCGGCGGATGAGAGAATCTCCAGCGCGCGCAGCGAGCCGACCTCGACCATCATCTTGAACGCCTGGCCGAGCAGGAAGTCGCCGACCAGCACGCTCGCCTCGTTGCCCCACAGCATGCGCGCCGCGAGCTTGCCGCGCCGCATGTCGCTCTGGTCGACCACGTCGTCGTGCAGCAAGGTCGCGGTGTGCATGAATTCGACGGCGGCGGCGAGCTTGACGTGGCCCTCGCCCGCGTAGCCGACGAGCTTCGCCATCGCGATGGCGAGGATCGGCCGCAGCCGCTTGCCGCCCGACGTGATCAGGTGCTTGGCGACCTCGGGGATCATCGTCACCTCGGACCCGGTGCGCGACAGGATTGCGGCATTGACGCGCTCCATGTCGGCGGTGACCAGCGCGATCAGCTTGTCGATCGACTTGTCGATCGGCGCCTGGCCATGGGATTCGAACGGGACGACGACGGCCAAAATTTTCACTCCAAGGGGTGCGGGACAAAGCAAGCATAGAAACGCTATGCTGAGCCGGCAAGGGCGTTTGGGCGCAGGCATCGCGTTCGACCACCGCTCCCCGGTCGGGCATGCGGGGGCGGATGCGAGAGTCGATCAGCGCATGTCCCGGCGAAAGCCTGCCCTGGACTTGATCCAGGGCGGACGCGGGTTGGCCGATCAGGACATGCGCCAACAAGGAATCGATCGAGCGACATGCCTCAGGTGGTTGAGTTGGCGGAGGAACGCGGCGCGCCGGCGACCGGCATGCGCCGGCGCATCGCCGTGCTGGTGCCCTGCTACAACGAGGAGGCCGCCGTCGCCCGCGTGGTCGAGGGTTTCCGTGCCGAGCTGCCGGACGCCATCGTCTATGTCTACGACAACAACTCGACCGATCGCACCGCCGAGGTGGCCCGCGCGGCCGGCGCGACGGTGCGGCGCGAGCACCGCCAGGGCAAGGGCAACGTGGTGCGGCGCATGTTCGCCGACGTCGAGGCGGACATCTACGTCCTGGTCGACGGCGACGCGACCTATGACGCGTCGAGTGCGCATGCGATGATCGCGCGCCTGGTCGAAGGCGGGCTCGACATGGTGGTGGCGGCGCGGCGCGGCGACGAACAGGCGTACCGGCCGGGCCACCGGTTCGGTAACCGGCTGTTGACCGGATTCGTCGCCCGCGTCTTCAGCTCGCCCTTCGCCGACATCCTGTCGGGCTATCGGGTCTTTTCCCGGCGCTTCGTCAAATCGTTTCCCGTCCTCTCCAGCGGCTTCGAGATCGAGACCGAGCTCACGATTCACGCACTCAACCTGGAGCTGCCGGTCGACGAGATCGAGACGCCGTATGTCGCCCGGCCCGTCGGCTCGGTCTCCAAGCTCAGCACCTGGCGCGACGGCCTGCGCATCCTCGCCAACATCGTCCGCCTCTATCGCGCCGAGCGGCCGTTGCCGTTCTTCGCCGCCATCGGCGCGGCGCTCGCCGCCATGTCGATCGTGCTCGCGATCCCGATCTTCATCACCTACGCGGAGCTCGGCATCGTGCCGCGCCTGCCGACTGCGGTCCTGTCGACCGGTCTCATGATCCTCGCCTCGCTTGCGGGCGCCTGCGGGCTCGTGCTCGATACGGTGACGCGCGGCCGCCGCGAGATGAAAATGCTCGCCTATCTTGCGCAGAAGGGGGAAGATGCGGGCGCATGTTCCGGCGAAAGCCTGCCCCGGACCTGATCCGGGGTGGGCACCGGTTCGCCGACAAGAACATGCGCCAAATGAAGCGCACCGGAGGCGCGGGCCATGAGGGAATCATGAGGGAAATCGTCCGCACCAACGACACGATCCTGGTCACGGCCATCGAGGCGCTGCTCAAGGGCGCCGGCATTCCCCATTTCATCGCCGACCAGAACATGAGCGTGCTCGAGGGCTCGGTCGGCATCCTGCCGCGCCGGGTGCTCGTCGCTGACGAATACCAGCGCGCCGCGCGCCTCCTCCTGCAGGACGCCGGTCTCGGCCATGAGCTGCGCCCTTGACCAAGCGTGGGCGCATGTTCTTGTCGGCGAACCGGCTTCCACCCCGGATCAGGTCCGGGGCAGGCTTTCGCCGGAACATGCGCCATGGCCGCTGAACCGCCCGAGCCGAGCTTCACCGACGATCTCGTGCTGGGCGGCCGGCTGCGCCTGCGCCAGCTCGCGCGCGGCCATCGCGTCGGCCATGACGCGATCCTGCTCGCCGCCGCAACCCCGGCCGTGGCGGGCGACATCGCAGTCGATCTCGGCGCCGGCGTCGGCGCTGCCGGTCTCGCGCTCGCGCAGCGCATTCCCGGCCTCGCGGTGCGGCTGGTCGAGCTCGATCCGCAGCTCGCCCAGCTCGCCGGCGGCAACGCGGCGCGCAACGGCCTTGCCGAGCGCGTCAGCGCGCATGCGCTCGACGTGAGGGCGCCGGCCGCCCAATTCGTCGCGGCCGGTCTCGGCCCCGCGACGGCGGATCGCGTGCTGATGAACCCACCGTTTCGCGTCGCCGGGCGCGCGCAGGCCTCGCCCGATGCGCGCCGCCGCATCGCCCATGTGGCGCCGCCGGGCGCGCTCGCGATCTGGCTCGGCACCGCGGCGCGCCTGCTGCGCGACAACGGCACGCTGACGATGATCTTCCGCGCCGACGGATTGGGCGAGCTTCTCGGCATCATCGAGCCCGCCTTCGGCGCCGTCACGGTCCTGCCGGTTCATTCCAAGCCCGCGGCGCCGGCGATCCGCGTGCTCGTGCGCGCCGTCAAGGGCAGCCGGACGCCGCTCGCGCTGTTGCCAGGGCTCGTGCTCAACGGCGCCGATGGACGTCCGAGCGCAGAGGCCGAGGCGGTACTGCGGGAAGCCGCCGCGTTGCCGCTGGCCGAGATGTGACCGTCGATTTTATGTCGATTTAATGCGACCGATGAGTCGGCCTGCGCGACCAGCCACCTGTGGGCTCAAAAAACGTCCATTTCCCGCCTTCGGCTGCCGGTTCCGTCGGCAACAAAAGGCTCCGTTGCGCAAATTTTGCCCGTTCATCCGGCCTTGCGTTGGCGCGCCGCAATCGGACCATGAAAGTGGGAGCCTGCCGCGATCGACACCAAAAGCATTGCAAGCAAAAGAATTTTCACCGTCATCGTACGTGCTGTTCCTTCCAATCAATCTTCTCGGCGGACAGTATCCCAGCAAGATTTGTTCCAAGCAGGGCGCCAATACGGCACGCGAGGGACTGCGCCGCTTGAGCAATCGTTAACGTCGGCCTAAGCAGGATGCCATGAGCGAACCGACGGCGGATCAACTGCGGGGCTGGCTTGCGCGCGGGCGCGCGCTGGTACGGCCCGCGATCCCGAAGCGCTGGCGCGGCGTGCCGTTGGTGCCGGTGGTGCGGCTCACCGGCGTCATCGGATTTTCGACGCCGTTGCGGCCGGGCCTCACGCTCGCCGGACTCGCGCGCGCGCTCGATCGCGCCTTCACGCTGGGCAAGCCGAAGGCGGTCGCGCTCGCCATCAACTCGCCGGGCGGCTCCGCGGTGCAATCGCATCTCATCTATCGCCGCATCCGCGAGCTCGCACAGGAGAAGAGCGTCCCGGTCATCGCCTTCGTCGAGGACGTGGCGGCATCGGGCGGCTACATGATCGCCTGCGCGGCGGACGAGATCGTGTGCGACCCGTCCTCGATCGTCGGCTCGATCGGCGTGGTCGGCGCGAGCTTCGGCGTCGCCGAGGCGATGAAGAAGCTCGGCATCGAGCGGCGCGTCTACACCGCGGGCGAGAAGAAGGTGACGCTCGATCCCTTCCTTCCCGAGAAACCCGAGGACGTCGAGCACTTGAAAGTGATCCAGCGGGAAATTCACGAAACTTTTATCGCGCTGGTGAAGACGAGCCGCGGCGCGCGGCTGACGGGCCCCGAAAACACCGTGTTTTCCGGCGAGTACTGGGGTGCCAAGACGGCGCTCGGCTACGGCCTGATCGACCGGCTCGGCGATCTGCGCGCGGTGTTGCGCGAGCGCTTCGGCGAGGACGTGATGACGCCGTTGGTGAGCCCGGAGCGCGGCTGGTTCGGCCGCCGCACGCCGGGTGTCGGCGCGGCCGAGCTCGCTCGGTTTCCGAGCTTGGCGTTCGCGCCGAATCTCGTCGAGGACGTCATCTCGGCGATCGAGGCGCGCGTGCTGTGGGCGCGCTATGGTTTGTGAGCCGAGGTTGCGACAATGCCGATCTTCATTCCGCGGCTGCTCGCCTGGACGCTCGGGGCGCTCGGCGCCGCCGTGGTCGCGAGGGTCATGGTCGGGGAATGGCGCCGCGTGAACGATGAGCTGCACTCGCGCGAGCGCATGCGCACGGCGCCGGCGCGGGAAGCGATCCGCGTGCTGCGGCGCGACCCCCAAAGCGGGATCTACCGGCCCG
Source organism: Xanthobacteraceae bacterium (assembly GCA_036513175.1). Classification (GTDB taxonomy): domain Bacteria; phylum Pseudomonadota; class Alphaproteobacteria; order Rhizobiales; family Xanthobacteraceae; genus JAVDCA01. Next base: position 5,507 of record DATBZM010000227.1, read on the forward strand.
AATAGCTTTTCAATGGCGCCCCGTCGGCTCGCCGGTGAACAGCGCGCCGAAGAACAGCGTGCCCAGCACGCCGCCGAGAATCCCGAACATCAACATTGCCGCGTCCCCGCCTGCTTTTGCGCTTTTGCAGCAATCGTAGCCCGCACTATTCAAGATGCGGTAAAGCGAGGTCGGCGGTTCGATCGCACAGTTAGCAGAGAGCTAATCTCGCGCGCAGCGGGTTCTTCGCCGGGCCGCCGGGCCGCCGGATGAACGGGAAATTCTCAGGCAAAGACGCCGTTCTTTTTCAGCTTTCCCAGCTCGTCGCGAAGGTCGGCTCGCAAGCCATTGATTGATTTATAAAGGATGCATCTGTGCCCCTTCACATCGAAGGGAAGACCAGCTGGGTTCCGGGCGAGGAAGATCGTCGGCTTGTTCAGAGCCCAGGCGTAACCGATTTCGAGGAATACATTGGGATTTGCGTCGTCCAACAGCGCGATCAATCCCTGGCACGATGTCAGTGATCGTCTTATTTCGTCCACGATGCTGCCGGTGAACGCGCTCTCGTCTATCCGTTCACAGCGCAGGTCGACCGCCGCGCAGGCTTCCTGAATGGCGATATCCCATACGTCGCTGTGGGTTTCGGCAAAAGGCATTGCGACGAAAAGCTTGGATTTGAGCTCGCTCCCTGCGCCAAAAGACGAAAGATTGTCGTGTACGTTGGCGGCCAAAGCTGCAGTCTTCGGGATGCGGCGTGGGTCAATCGAATTTTCGCTAGGTCGAATGAAGTCGGCGAGCAGCTTGGCGAGGCGTTGAGCCTTATCTTGATTGACTTCGACGATCTCGATCCTTTCGAGCTCTTTTGGATGCGCGCGGCGTTCGAGTGCGTCGACGAACCCGCCGACGAGCGACAGGAAGGCCTCTTTCTCGTCGAGGCCATAGCCGGTGCCATGCATCGGTGAACCGATGATCGAGCAGCCTCTCCCGCTCTCTGCGGCCAATTGGAGAGCCAAGGATGCGAATTCCCTGATCCTCGCATAGCGAAATTCGTTCAGAGGGCCTACGCCGACATAGAGGACTCTTTTCGCGGCGAGATGCTTGCCGCTAACCACGACATATTCATTGCGCTTGAGAACGTCACGAAAATCGATCTCCGCCGACACACGGGCGTCCACTCCGTGAAAGCCGTCGGCATGTTTCAGGATGAGAAGATCACAGGCGTGCTTCGATAAATCCGCGTGCACGACGCTGATGTTTACCATCTGCCCCACCATGCCGAATTCACGATCCAGATGGGATGCAGCGTAGCGCAGCGCGACCAGAACGGGAATAGTCTGCCAAAGGCTCCGGGGCGCGGCAGCTGCGGCCCCGAATTGGATGGGCGTGGCTCTCACCCCTCCTTGATGCCCTTCTCGCGTATGACCTTGCCCCAGCGCGCGAGCTCATCGCGCAGGAACTGGGCGAATTCCTCCGGCGTCGTGGGCGCCGGCACGGCGCCGACGTTCACCAGCTTTTGCCGCACGTCCTGATCGGCGAGGGCGGCCCGCATCGCCCGGTTGAGCCGGGCGATGATCGCCGGCGGGGTCTTCGCCGGGGCGAGCAGGCCGTACCAATTGTTCGTGACCGTATCCGCATAACCCTCTTCGGCGAGCGTCGGCACGTCCGGCAGCACCGGATTGCGCTGCTCGGCCGCGATGGCCAGCGCTTTGAGCTTCCCGGCCCGGATTTGCGGCATAAGCACCGGCGCGTCGGCGAACATCGCGATCACCTGGCCGCCGAGCAGATCGGTGATCGCCGGCGCGGCGCCGCGATAGGGGACGTGCACGAACTTGACACCGGCTGCCGCTTGCAAAAGCTCGAGCGCGAGATGCGGCGGACTGCCGACGCCGGTCGATGCAAACGCCAGCGTTCCGGGCTTGGCCTTGGCCATGGCGGCGAGGTCTCTTGCCGATTTCAGCCCCAGCTCGGGCCGCACCGCCAGCACCTCGCTGACGTTGACAACGCGCGAGATCGGGGCGAAATCGCGCAGCGTGTCGTAAGGGGTATCGGCGCGCAGGTTGGGCGTGATCGTCACGGCGCCCGACGTGGTGAGGAAGAGCGTGTAGCCGTCGGGCGCGGATTTCGCGACGAAGTCCGCGCCGATCGCGCCGTTGGCGCCGGCCTTGTTCTCGATGATCACGGGCTGGCCGAGAAAGTCCTTGAGCTTGTCGGCGAGCAGGCGGCCGACGAAATCGGTCGGCCCGCCGGCCGGGAAGGCGATCACCACCTTGATCGGGCGCGTCGGATAATCTTGCGCCTGCGCGCTCGCACCAGCGAGGAGCGCGACGGCGGCAGCTGTCAACAGGCGGCGGATGAGCATGCGGTTTCTCCCTCTTTCTGGCGAACATCGAATGACGAGCAGCGAATGGAATGGGAGTGATTTGCTACTCGCTATTCGCCACTCCCTATTCGCCTCTTCAATTTCCGGCTCTCACTCCGGTCTGCGCCACCACCTTGCGCCAGCGCGCGGTCTCGCTGGTGATCAGCGCCGTCAAATCCTGGGGCGTGCCGCCGATCGTCGATACGCCGGCTTCGGCGAGCTGCCGCCGCACGTCCGGATCCCTGACGACGGCGTTGAAGGCGACGTTGAGCCTCGCCACGATCGCCGGCGGGGTATTGGGGGGCGCCAGCAGGCCCGACCAGTTGTCGGCGACCACGTCGGGATAGCCGAGCTCCGCAAAGGTCGGAACGTTCGGCAACACGTCGGACCGGTTCTGCGCCGCCACCGCCAGGATTTTGGCCTTGCCGTCCTTGATCTGCGCCATCAGCACCGGCACTTCGGCGCTCATCGCGTTGACCTGCCCGCCGAGGAAATCGGCGATCGCGGTGCCGGCGCCGCGATAGGGCACCGCCTGCAGCTTGATCTTCGCCGAGAGCTGCAGCATCTCGATGGTGAGATGCGAAATCGCGCCGACGCCGGTGATCGCGACCGTGATCGAGCCGGGCTTTTCGCGCGCGCGCGCGATCATGTCCTGCGCGGTCGCAAGCCCGAGGGTGGGGTTGATCGCGAATACCACCGTGTTGCGCGCGACCGGCAGGATCGGCGCAAAACCCTTGATCGGATCGTAGGGCAGGTCGGAGCGCATGCTCGGGTTGATCGCGAGCGCGCCGGCGGTGGAGAAGAACAGCGTATAGCCGTCGGGCTCCGCCTTCGACACGTAGTCGGCGCCGATCGCGCCGTTGGCGCCCGGCTTGTTCTCCACCACGATGCTCTGGCCGAGCAGGGCTCTGGCCTTATCGGCGATAAGCCGGCAGACGTAGTCGGTGGTGCCGCCCGCCGCGAAGGCGACGATCATGCGGATCGGCCGCGCCGGATAGGTCTGCGCGCTCGCGCCGGCGGCAAGGAGCGCAGCCGCGAGCGTCGCAACGATCGACGCGATGATTGGTGCAAGTCGGTGCTGACGGCGCAAGGCGTTTCCCCGGATCGTTGCTCAGTCCTAGGGCCTTCATCGCAATTCCCGCAAGGGGGCGCGGGTGCCCCGCGTCATCGCGTCCGAGCGCCGAGGCTGCGCGCCAAGCCCGCGCCAAGGCCGCGCCAAGCCCGCGCCTTGACCCTTCGGGGGGTGCCGACTACGTTCCGCGCCCACTTGCCCCGAAAACCGGCCCGACGCACGGCTCATGTCCAACGCCGATCTACCCGCTCACATGCGCCCCGAACATTCGTTTCAGGGCCTCATCCTGGCGCTGCAGCGCTTCTGGGCGGACCAGGGCTGCGTGATCCTGCAGCCCTACGACATGGAGGTCGGCGCCGGCACGTTCCATCCCGCGACCACGCTGCGCGCGCTCGGGCCGAAACCGTGGAGCGCGGCCTACGTGCAGCCGTCGCGCCGGCCGAAGGACGGCCGCTACGGCGAGAACCCCAACCGGTTGCAGCACTACTATCAGTTCCAGGTGATCCTCAAGCCGTCGCCGCCCGACATCCAGGATCTCTATCTCGACTCCCTCGGCGCGATCGGCATCGACCGCGCGCTGCATGACATCCGCTTTGTCGAGGACGACTGGGAGAGCCCGACGCTCGGCGCC
>DATBZM010000228.1:0-12182 GCA_036513175.1 Xanthobacteraceae bacterium
ACGGAAAAGACCAAGAACATCATCGATGCGAAGGCGCTCGCGAAGACCCGCAAGGGCGTGCGCGTCGTCAACTGCGCGCGCGGCGGCCTGGTCGACGAGGCGGCGTTGCGCGCCGCGCTCGATTCCGGCCACGTCGCCGGCGCCGCGTTCGACGTGTTCGTCGAGGAGCCGGCGACCGCCAATCCGCTGTTCGGCCACCCCAACGTCGTGTGCACGCCGCATCTCGGCGCCGCCACCAGCGAGGCGCAGGAGAACGTCGCGCTGCAGATCGCCGAGCAGATGTCGGACTACCTGCTGCGCGGCGCGATCTCCAATGCGGTGAACTTTCCCTCGATCACCGCCGAGGAGGCGCCGCGCCTCAAGCCGTTCATCGCGCTCGCCGAGAAGCTCGGCTCGTTCGCGGGCCAGCTCACCGAGACGGGCTTGAAGAAGGTGCAGCTCTCCTACGAGGGCGCGGTCGCGCAGATGAACACCAAGGCGCTCACCTCGGCCGCGATCGCCGGGCTGCTGCGGCCGATGCTGCAGGACGTGAACGTCGTATCGGCCCCGGTCGTCGCCAAGGATCGCGGCATCGTGGTCGAGGAGATCACCCGCGAGGCGGCGGGCGACTACGACAGCCTGATCACCGTCACGGTGCAGACCGAGAAGCAGACGCGCAGCGTCTCCGGCACCGTGTTCGCGGACGGCCGCCCGAGGATCGTGAACATCAAGGGCATCCGCATGGACGCCGAGTTCGGCCCGTCGATGATCTACATCACCAATCTCGACAAGCCCGGCTTCATCGGCCGCTTTTCCTCGACGCTCGGCGACGCCGGCATCAACATCGCGACCTTCCATGTCGGCCGCGAGGGGCCCGGCGGCAACGCCGTCGCGCTGATCGAGATCGACGGCGAGTTGCCCGCCGACGTGCTCGCCAAGGTGCGCGCGCTGCCGCAGGTCCAGCAGGCGCGGCCGCTGAAGTTTTGATTCCGCTTCGTAGCCCGCATGGAGCGAAGCAGAATGCGGGGACGGCGTCTCCGCGGATGGCTGTCCCCGGATTACGCTTTCGCTCCATCCGGGCTACGCTCTGACATCGGCAGGGATGCGCGGCGCCGGCGTGAACCCGGACATTGTCGCCGTCAAAAATTTGCGACGGGCGGACGCGAAATCGACCCGCACCGGCCCCAGGGAAACCGCAGTTCCGCACGCTCCTTCGGGCGGCGCGCATCGGCGCGCAGCACGGAGGGATCTGCCATGCGACATTTTCTGCTCGCCTTGATGCTGTCATGCGCCGTCGCGCTCGCGCGCGCGGCCGGCGCCGCCGAGCTCGATGTCGGTTCGACGATCGATGCTGTCACCGTCTATCCGGACGGCGCCGCCGTCACGCGCGTCATTCATGTCGACGTGCCGGCGGGCGACAGCGTGCTGCTCGCCCGCGATTTCCCGCCGACGCTCGATCCCGCGACGCTGCGCGTCGAGGGCGAGGGCGGCGCGCGCCTCCTGATCGGCGCGATCGATGCGCGCCCGCCGCGTCCCGAGCCGCCGCGCGTCGTACCCGAGCTCGAGGCGAGGATCGAGGCTTTGCAGGACGAGCGCAACACGCTCGACGACAAGATCGCCGCCGCCACGGCGCGCAAGAAGTTCGCCCTGCGCTTCGCCGACAGCTCGCCGACCGAGCTCGGCGAGAAGGGCGAGGCACGTCCGCTCGCCGACTGGCGCGCCGCCTTCGCGGCGGTCGCCGAGGAGGTCGCAACTACCGATGAGTCGATCCGCGCCGCGCGGCTGCGCCAGCGCGAGATCGATCGCGAGCGCATGCGCCTCGACGCGCAGCGCGCCGCCAACCCGCCGCGCAAGATGGAGGTGCGCATCGATCTCGCCGCGGACGCGCCGACCACGGCGACCTTCCGCGTCACCTACACGGTGCCGGGCGCGCGCTGGCGGCCGCGCTACGACGCGCGGCTCGATTCCGGCGCCCGCGATCGCAAGGCCTCGCTCGAGCTGGTGCGCCGCGCCGAGATCGTGCAGGCGAGCGGCGAGGACTGGAGCGGCGTCGCGCTCGCGGTCTCGACCGTGCGCACCGCGCGCGGCGGCGGCGTGCCGGAGCTGCGGCCGCTGATCGTCGGCTATGCCATGCCGGCACCTCCGCCGTCGCCGGCAATGAGTCGCGACGACCGCGACGCGTTCAGCGAGGCCGCGCAGCGCGGGCACTACAAGACCGCGTCGACCTCGATCTTGTCGTTCGAGGACGCAGGATCGTTGCAGGCCCCGCAACAGGCGCGCGGCGGATTATACGCGCAGGAGCAGAACGCGGTGTTCGAAACCGGCGGCTTTCAGGCGGTCTTCCGCATCCCCGGCCGCGTCAGCGTCGCGACCAACGAAGGGGCCAAGAGCTTCCGCATCGCCGGTGCGACCATCGCGCCCGATCTCCTGGTGCGCGCCACCCCGGTGCTCGACGCCACCGCCTACCTCGAAGCCGACTTCAAGCAGGGAGAGGAAGCGCCGCTGCTGCCGGGGACCATCTCGCTCTATCGCGACGGCGTCTTCGTCGGGCGCGGCCAGATGGCGCTGACGCCGAAGGACGAGACCGTCCGCCTCGGCTTCGGCGTCGACGACCAGGTCAAGGTCGAGCGCGTGACGGTGCGCAAGCAGGAGGGATCGACCGGGCTGATCTCCACCGCCAAGACCGACGAGCGCGAGTTCAGGATCACGGTGCGCAACGGGCACGCGATCGCGATCCGTGTGAGCATCGAGGACCAGCTCCCGGTCAGCGAGATCGACGACGTCAAGGTCGAGATGCTGCCGTCGACGACGCCGCCGACCGAGCGCGACGCCCGCAGCCGGCGCGGCGTGCTCGGCTGGACCTTCACGGCGGCGCCGGGCGAAGTGCGCGCGATCGCCCTCGGCTGGTCGGTGCGCTGGCCGTCGGGCAAGTCCGTCGTCTACGGGCCGGGGCAGTCGTAGATGATGTTTGTCCGTGAACCATTTGTCGTCATGGCCGGGCCTGTCCCGGCCATCCACGTCTTGCCGCATGGGAAGACGTGGATGCCTACTCAAGTGCGTTACCGGAATCGATCTGTTCGCTGCATGAAGAAAGACGTGGATGGCCGGGACAAGCCCGGCCATGACGAAGCGCAGTCTTATTTCCTTGCCGCGATCGCCACGCCCGCGATCACCAGCGCGTAGCCGATGCCGTGGAACGGCTGCGGCCGCTCGCCGAGGAAGATGATCGCGAGGATCGAGCCGAACACCGGCATCAGGTGGATGAACGGCGCCGCGCGGTTGGCGCCGATCAGCTCGATGCCGCGGTTGAGGCAGAAATAGGCGAGCACCGAGGGGAAAATCCCCACATACACGAAGGCCGCGAGCGTGCGCGGCTCGATCACCGCGACGTGGCCGGCCGCGAGCTCGTAGGCGACCGGCGGCACCATGAGCATCGCGCTCGCGCCGATGGTGGCGGCGAGGAACGAGAGCGGATGCATTTTCGGCCGGATGCGCAGCAGCGCGGTGTAGAGCGCATAGAAGACGAGCGCGACCAAGATCATGATGTCGCCGATGTTGAAGGCGAAATGCGCCAGCACGCCGAAGTCGCCATGGCAGACGATCACGAGCGCGCCGGTGAGCGAGGTCGCGATGCCGGCGGCCTGCACCAGGGTGAGCCGGTCGCGGAAGAGCACGAAGCTCCACAGCGCGACGAACAGCGGCGCGACCGACTGCAGCAGCAGCGAGTTGATCGCCTGCGTGTAGTGCAGCGCGAGGTAGGCGATCACGTTGTAGCCGGCCGAGCCCGTGATCGCGAAGGCGAAGATCATCGCGAGATTGCGGCGGATCGCCGGCCAGTCGCGCCGCAGATGGCCGAAGACGAACGGCAGCAGCACCAAGAAGGCAATGGCCCAGCGCACGAAGGTGAGCGTCGCGGGCGGCACGAGGCCGATCGCGGCGCGACCGACGACGGTGTTGCCGGCCCAGAAGAGCGAGCAGAGCGTGAGCAGAAGATAGGGCCGGTCGAGAAGACGCATGTGAGTGGCGAATGGCGAATGGCAAGTAGCGAGTAGCGAGTAGCGAGTAGGGGAAGAGGGAGCCCCGAGATAGCTCCCCATTCGCTACTCGCCATTCGCTATTCGCGCACGTCACGCCGCCATTCCGCCCCGCCGGCGCCCTAGGGAAAACGAATTGGCAGGCTTTTCAGGGGGTTAGAATCGGCTACCGTATGCGCCTGAACGCTCGCGCGTCGACATCAACCATACGGGGTCCGCCCCGCGCCGTTGCCTTGCACAGGGGGACGGCATCCTCTATCCCCGCGGCGTCCCGGTCTATGCGCTTCATCCGGCTTGAGAATCCGGCTGGATCGGAGAGGAGGGGCGGGAAGGGTCCTACATGGCGAATGTGGTGGTGGTCGGCTCCCAGTGGGGCGACGAGGGCAAGGGCAAGATCGTCGACTGGCTCTCCGAGCAGGCCGACATCGTGGTGCGCTTCCAGGGCGGCCACAACGCGGGCCACACGCTGGTGATCGACGGCGTCACGTTCAAGCTCTCGCTGCTGCCCTCCGGCGTAGTGCGCCCCGGCAAGCTTTCGGTGATCGGCAACGGCGTGGTGCTCGATCCGCGCGCACTGTGCCGGGAGATCGACGCGCTCGCCGCCCAGGGCGTCACGGTGACGCCCGACAGCCTGCGCATCGCCGAGAACGTCTGCCTCATCCTCTCGCTGCACCAGGAGCTCGACGCCATCCGTGAATCGTCCAACGCGATGACCCGCATCGGCACAACGCGGCGCGGCATCGGCCCCGCCTACGAGGACAAGGTCGGCCGCCGCGCCATCCGGCTCATGGATCTCGCCGACATCCCGGCGCTCAAGCCGAAGATCGAGCGGCTGCTCGCACACCACAATGCGCTGCGCCGCGGGCTTGGCATGGAGGAGGTCGCGGCGACGACGCTCTACGACGAGCTAGCCGGCGTCGCGCCGCGCGTGCTGCCGTTCATGGATTCGGTGTGGTCGCTGCTCGACCGCAAGCGGCGCGAGGGCAAGCGGATTCTCTTCGAAGGCGCGCAGGGCGCGCTGCTCGACGTCGACCACGGCACGTATCCTTACGTGACCTCGTCCAACACCGTGGCGGCGCAGGCCGCGACCGGCTCCGGGCTCGGGCCGAGCGCGGTCGGCTACGTGCTCGGCATCTGCAAGGCCTATACGACGCGGGTCGGCGAGGGGCCGTTCCCGACCGAGCAGCTCAACGACATCGGCAAGATGCTGGGCGAGCGCGGCCGCGAGTTCGGCGTCGTCACCGGGCGTCCGCGCCGCTGCGGCTGGTTCGACGCGGTGCTGGTGCGACAAACCGTCCGCACCAGCGGCATCGACGGGATCGCGCTGACCAAGCTCGATATCCTCGACGGGTTCGACGAGATCAAGGTGTGCGTCGCTTACCGCCTGGACGGGCGCGAGATCGACTATCTGCCGGCCGGCGAGCACGCGCAGGCGCGGGTCGAGCCGATCTACGAGACGATGGCCGGCTGGCAGGAGGCGACCGCGCGCGCGCGCTCTTGGGCGGAACTGCCGGCGCAGGCGATCAAGTACGTGCGCTGGGTCGAGGAGTTGATCGGCTGCCCGGTCGCTTTGCTATCGACGAGCCCGGAGCGGCAGGACACAATCTTGATGCGCAACCCGTTCGAGTCGTGAGCATGATCCCGAACGAGCATGATCCGAAAAGTGGACGCCGGTTTTCGGGTAGGATCATGCTCAAAATGAGCATGATCCCGAAAAGTGGATGCCGGTTTTCGGGTAAGATCATGCTCAGAATGAGCATGATCCCGAAAAGTGGATGCCGGTTTTCGGATAAGATCATGCTCAGAATATAGAGACCTATCACTCCGGAACCTGGATGGCCGATTACTACCCCCTGATCGCCAAGGCGGTCGCCGGTCTCGACAAGAGCACCGGCGAGGCGCGCCGCGCATTGTACGAGCGCGCGCGCACCGCCCTGGTGACGCAGTTGCGCGGGGTGGTGCCGGCGCTCTCGGAATCGGAGATCACGCGCGAGCGGCTCGCGCTCGAAGAAGCGATCCGCAAGGTCGAGGCGGAAGCGGCGCGCAAATCGCGCTTCGATGCGCCGCCCGAGCGCAAGCGCGCCGATCGCGGCGAGGTCGCCGAGCCGTTGAAGGCCATGGCACCGCAGCCGCCGCGCCCGGCGCCGTCCACGCCGCCGTCGAATGGGCAGGGCGACGAGGAGGGGACGGAATCGACCTTGTCCGGCACTGCGGCCGATCTGCGCCGCCGCAATCCGGCGCCGCCCGAACGCGGCTCGCTGTCGAACGACGGGCTGCAGGGCTTCCGCAACGTCGTCGCCGACGCGGAGAATCTCGGCGACGCGACCGCGCAGGCGGGCCGCGCGGCGCGCGAAGCCTACAATCAGATGCCGGCGCCGAGTCCGGAGTTCGACCGGCTGGAGCCGCGCCTCGAGCCGGAAGGTCTGCGCGCGCGCGACCGCCGTCCGTCAGCGCGCGAGCAGCGCCGCGACGCGGAGCGCGAGCCGCCGCGGCTGCCGCCCGCGAACCGGCCGCCGGCGCCGCCGCCACGCGACCCCTATGCCCGCGAGCCCACATCGCGCGAGACGACCTCGCGCGACGCGCTCGCGCGCGAGCCGTCCCGGCGTGACCGCGCGCCACCGCCGCCGCCGCCGCGCGAGCGGCCGTCCACGCGCGACGCGAGCTCGCGTATGGGCAACATGCGCGACGTCGACGATTTCGACATGTCGGCGCAGAGCGATCCGGCGCGCGCCGACGAGTTCTCGGCGCAGGATTTCGCTCCCGACTTCGACACGTCGCCCGCACCGGCGCACGAGGTGGATTTCGATTTCGACGCCGCGTCGACGCGCGCGCGCGGACGCCGCCGCGGCGAGGCAGCCGAAGCGCCGGCGCAGCGGCGCGCGGAGCCGCGGTCGCGCGGCCGGCTGTTCGTCTATCTCGCGATCGCCGCGATCCTGCTGGTGGTCGGGGGCGCCGTCGCCTATGAGTGGAGCCCGATCGTCGGCAGCTTGCGCGGACTTGTCGCCCAGCGCACCACGCCGCCGCCCGCCCCGCAGGACATTCCGCCGGCGCAGAAGAAGATCACCGACCGCATCGGCTCGAACGACGCGGCCGCCCAGCCCGGTGCCCAGAACAGCGACCAGGGCGCCGCCGTGGCGCAGCGCGTCCTGCTCTACGAGGAGGATCCGGACGATCCGAATGGCAAGCGCTTCGTCGGCTCGGCGGTGTGGCACATCGACAACGTGTCGCCTGGCGCCAACCAGCCGGCCGAGCCGGTGGTGCGCGCCGACATCGAGATCCCGGAGCGCCAGATGACGGTGAAATGGCTGCTCAAGCGCAACACCGACAAGACGCTGCCGGCGAGCCACACCATCGAGATTTCCATCACGCTGCCGCAGAACTTCCCGCACGGCGGCATCAAGAACATCGCCGGCCAGTACATGAAGGATACCGAGGACCAGCTCGGCGTGCCGCTGAATGGTTACGCCGTCAAGGTCACCGACACCTACTTCCTGATCGGCCTCTCGGCGGTCGATTCGGAGATGCAGCGCAATCTGGCGCTCCTCAAAAATCGGCCGTGGTTCGACATGCCGATCGTCTACAACGACGGCCGTCGCGCCATCCTGGCGGTGGAGAAGGGCGTCCCCGGCGACCGCATTCTCACCGAGGCGTTCGCGGCATGGAAGCAATAGCTTTTCGACCTCTCCCCGAAGGGGAGAGGTCGACGCGCGAAGCGCGTCGGGTGAGGGGAACTCGGACTATCGAGAATCATAGCGCCCCTCACCCCGGCCCTCTCCCCTTCGGGGAGAGGGTGAAGAAGAGGCTCAGTGCATCGCCTGCGGCTGGGGCTGCGGCGCCAGGGCGGCGGCCGCCGGCGTCTCCATGGCGGCAACGCGGTTGCGCACCGCCTTCTGCACCTTCTCGAAGGCACGCACCTCGATCTGGCGCACGCGCTCGCGCGAGACCTGGAACTCGGCCGCAAGGTCCTCGAGCGTGATCGGCTCCTCGGCGAGCCGGCGCGCCTCGAAGATGCGGCGCTCGCGGTCGTTGAGCACGCCGAGCGCGTCGGTCAGGGCCTTCTTGCGGTTGTCGAACTCCTCGCTGGCGGCCAGCGTCGACTCCTGGCTGGCGTGATCGTCGACCAGCCAGTCCTGCCATTCGCCCGCGTCGCCTTCCTCGCGGATCGGCGTGTTGAGCGAGGCGTCGCCCCCGAGCCGGCGGTTCATATCCACGACGTCCTGCTCGGTGACGCCGAGGCGCTTGGCGATGATCTGCACCTGGTCGGGACGCAGATCGCCTTCCTCCAGCGCCGAGATGCGGCTCTTCGCCTTGCGCAGGTTGAAGAACAGCTTTTTCTGGTTCGCGGTGGTGCCCATCTTCACCAGCGACCACGAGCGCAGGATGTATTCCTGGATCGCCGCCTTGATCCACCACATCGCGTAGGTGGCGAGGCGGAAGCCCTTTTCCGGCTCGAAGCGCTTCACCGCCTGCATCAGGCCGACATTGCCTTCCGAGATCACCTCGGAGATCGGCAGGCCGTAGCCGCGATAGCCCATGGCGATCTTGGCGACGAGGCGCAGATGGCTGGTGACGAGCTTGTGCGCCGCGTTGCGGTCGCCATGCTCGCGCCAGCTCTTGGCGAGCATGTACTCGTCCTGCGGTTCCAGCATCGGGAACCGGCGAATTTCTTCGAGATAGCGGGAAAGGCCGGATTCGGCCGTTAACATTGGCAGTGCTGCTGTGCGGGCCATGATAGCGCCCTCCTTACGTTTGCCCCCGAATGCGGCGGGCGATGAGGCCGTCGCTCGTCGAGCCGACGGCGCAGATCCTAGGTGCGGTCACGAAATCCAATCGCAGGTGCAGCATACACGGATGGGGGGTCTCAAGGATAGTATCCCAGGCGTCACTTCGCCGTGACGCCGGTGTGAACCCAACATTGCCGCGATTTAACCTATTGGCTGCCCACAAGAATTTCATGCCCGCCGGGGGCCGTCATTGGATCAACGGGCGGCAGACTGATTGGTTCCGCGCAATGCCTTGCGCAGAAGGTCGAGGTCAGCGGGCAATTCGGATCGGTAAACGAGATGCTGTCCCGAAATCGGGTGTTCCACGCCAAGTATATGGGCATGCAGGGCTTGTCTGCCAAGACCCGCCAGCGCCGTCCGGGCCGGCTCCGGCAGCAGCGTCACCTTGGTGCGGAACCCGGCCCCATAGACGTCGTCGCCCAGGAGCGGGTGGCCGATCGAGGCAAGGTGCACGCGAATCTGGTGGGTGCGGCCGGTCATCAGCCGGCAGAGAAGGAGGCTGGCGACCGGCGCGCCGTCGGTTCCAAGATACCGCTCCAGCACGTCATAATGGGTGACCGCCGTGCGGCCGTCCGCGCGCACCGTCATGCGCTCGCGCGCCTGCGGATGGCGGCCGAGCGGCTTGTCGATGGTGCCGCGCGGCCGGTCCGGAACGCCCCAGGCGAAGGCGAGATAGGCGCGCTCGAGCGGCCCGCTGCGGCCGTGATCGGCGAACTGCGCCGCCAGCCCCCGGTGCGCCCGGTCGTTCTTCGCCACCACCATCAGCCCGGTGGTATCCTTGTCGAGCCGATGCACGATGCCGGGCCGCTTGACGCCGCCGATCCCCGAGAGGCTTGCGCCGCAATGGGCGAGCAGCGCGTTGACCAGCGTGCCGGTACGGTTCCCGGCGGCCGGATGCACGACGAGGCCCTTGGGCTTGTCGATGACGATCAGGTCGTCGTCCTCATGGACGATCGCGAGCGGGATCGCTTCCGCCTGCGGCGCCGCCTCCTCGGGCGGCGGCACCACGACGGTCAGGCGATCTCCCACATTGACGCGGTGGCCGGGATCGCGGATCGTGCGACCGCCGATGGCGACGCGGCCGGCGAGCACGAGCGCCTTTAGCCGCGTGCGCGAGAGCGCCGTCACATGCGCGGCGAGCACGCGGTCGAGCCGTCCGCCCGCTTCCTCTTCGGCGACCGTCACGCTGTCGAGGCGGCCCTCGAACCGAGCTTCTTTGTCGTCCATGGCCTGTCAATGATCAATCCGTCGTCCGGCGCGCAGGCCGATCCGGCGCAGAGTAACCCGGACGCGGCGCAGAGCCAGTTCATCGCCCGCATGCGCTGGATGATGCTGATCTCCGGCGCCACCACGGTGCTCGCCATCGCGGCCGTCCTCGGGGTGATCGGCTATCGCCTTTTGCACCAGGAGGGAAGCGCCCTGCCCGACGTGACGGCTCTTTTGCCCAAGGGCGCCCGCATCGTCTCCACCGCCGTCGCCGCCGACCGCATCGCCGTCACCCTCGACGTGAACGGCAGCATCGAGGTGCGCACATATGATGTGAAGACGCTCCGCGCCACCGGTACGCTTAAGTTTGCGATAGGGCCTTGATGCCACGGGCGCCGCGCCGGCGCCCCTTCACCCGATTGCGCGGGAGAGTGGGGAGGGGGCCCGCTTGCGCAGGAGCCCGTTGATTTACCCCCTCACTGCCCTCCCCCGCAAGCGGGAGTGGGAAGCGGCCGCTCCTTGCGCCTTTTTGCGATCAACGCTATTCCAAAGCCACGCTCCCTTCGTCTAGCGGTCTAGGACGCGGCCCTCTCAAGGCTGAAACACGGGTTCGATTCCCGTAGGGAGCGCCACGATCTTCCGTCCCCAAATCGTCGATCGGATTCGTGGCGCTCGCTTCTGCGCTTCTGCACGATGCGGGATCGGTGCAATCCTGCCATCGTCATTTACCCGACGTTGACCTCGATCCGCGGCGGACAACGAGATCTTATGGAGTCGCCGATACGGTCGGGCCGTTGGTGTTGGTTGCGTCCCTGCTGCGCCATTCCCTCAGGCCACGCGAGGCTTCCATGATCGCCGCCAAACGATTGCTCGGTGTGCTGCTGTCCCTCGCCGTCGTCGCCGCGTTGCTGCCTGCAACGCACGCTGCCGCACAGGCGCCGGTCTGGCGCGCCGCCAAGGCGTCGGGCGCCGTCGCGATTTCGGTCGGCGGCGCTCAAGCCGTCGCTCTGACCGACGGCACCGCGCTCGAGCCCGGCGACGTGATCCGCACCGGATCGAACGGCCGCGTCCTGCTGACCCGCGGCGTCGAGACCATCCTCATCTCGGCCAACGCGATCGTCGGCATTGCCAGGAACCAGGACGAAGGGCTGACCACGATCGTCGCGCAGGCAGGCTCGATCCGGCTCGAGTCGGAGAAGCGCGACGGCAGGCATATCGAGGTCGACACGCCATCGCTCGCCGCCGCGGTCAACGGCGGCCAGTTCCGCCTCGGCGTGAGCGGCGACGACAGCCGCGTCGATGTGGTCAGCGGCGAGGTCGAAGTCACCGACGACAGGTCCGGCCAGCACGCGCTCGTTCGGCCCGACCAGTCCGCGACCGCCTCGGCGCAGGGCGCGTCCGGCCTCTCGCTGAGCGGCGCGGGCATGTTCAGCCGGATCGAGCCGGGCGCGCCGCACCGCGCGCCGACAATGCCGCTGCAATGGCCCGGGCTCTCCACTGCGTTTCGCACGGCCGCGGACGCAGACCGCGCGACGCCGCCGCAAGCCGGTACGGCGCTGCCGCAAGTTGGGAGCGGGCCAAGCATCTGGGCGGGCGGGGCGCGCGAGGTCGGCAGCGGCTGGACCGGGCGTGTCACGGACTACATATCGAGCCTGCTCGGCTCGGATCATCGCGGCAGCAACGGCGTCTTGGCGATTTCCGATTTCGCCATTCCGCTTGCGATCGGACTTGTCGTGATGATCGGCGTTGCGGTCGGGCGGCTCAGGCAACGAGGCAAGAAGACGCAGGGCGTTCGCTGATCGCGCCGCGTCGGCGTTGCCGTCGCGCGCGGCCGCCACCTTCCCCCTCATTCGCGACCTTGGCGCGCGCACTGCCGCGGACCGCGATGCGCTTGCAATTCGCTCAGCGAAGCGCTGAATGCGCCAAGTCGAAATGCGTCAAGTCGAAATGCGCCAAGTCGCATGCCCTTGCGACCTTCGGGGGAGGAGATGATGACCGTGCCGGACCGCCGCACCGCCTTCGTCACCGGCGCCTCGACCGGCCTCGGCTACGCCATCGCCTGCGCGCTCGCGCGCGCCGGCTACGACCTCGCGGTGGCCGATCTCGACGTCGCGATGTTCGACGCGCTCAGGAGCGATCCGGCCGTGGCGGGCTGCAGGCTCGTGCCGCTGCGGCTCGA
>DATBZM010000229.1:0-7543 GCA_036513175.1 Xanthobacteraceae bacterium
CGCGACCAGCGGCCGGCCGTCGAACAGCTTGCGGATCGCGACCGCGCCCTCGAGCGCGGCGGTGTCGCCGCGATGGAAGGCGCGCGCGCACAGGTCGGCGTTGAGGTTCGCGGTCGCCGAAATGCAGCCCGCAAACGCGCCGGCGCGCGCCTCGAGCAGCACCGCTTCGGTCGAGGGGAAGACCTTGAAGCTCTTGGCGATCGCGGCGGCCTCGCGCGCATAGGCCATGTCGCCGGAGGAATCCTTCAAGCCGACGATGCGCCCGCCATGCGCATCGAGCAGCTGGCGGATCAGCTTCACGTGCCAATGCAGGCCGGACTGCTGCGGAAAGTGGTAGAGATAGATCGGGATCGGCCGGGCGGCCGTCGCGGTGACGATCGTCTCGACATACGCCGCGAGCCCGTCATCGGGCACGCCCTTGTAGTAGAACGGCGGCAGCACCAGCGCGCCGGCAAAGCCGAGATCGGCCGCATGCCGCGTGAGCGCGACCGCATCGGCAACCGCGGCGGCGCCCGTTCCGACCATCAGGCGGTCGAGCGGCAGCCCGGCGTCGCGGTAGGCGCTCATCACCCGCTGGCGCTGCGCCAGCGAGAACGAAGTCGCCTCGCCGGTGGTGCCGAGCACGTTGAGGCCATCGCACCCGTTGTCGAGCAGGAAGCGCGCAAGCCTCGTGGCGCGCGCCAGATCGGGCTCGCCGTTCGCCTCGACCGGGGTGGCGACCGCGGCGATCACGCCGGAGAGGGTGGGCACAGGCATCAAGACGTCTCCTGGTCTTTGCGCGGCGTTTCTGCTCAGCCGCCGACATTGTAGGCGGCAAGCCCCGCCATGTTGACGATTTCCGAGTCGGTCGCCGAGAGGCCGACGATCTGCACCGGCCGGTCGAGGCCGACCAGCAGCGGCCCGATCACGGTCGCGCCACCGAGCTCCTGCAGCATCTTGGTCGAGATCGCGGCCGAATGGAACGCCGGCATGATCAGCACATTGGCGGGGCCGGTCAGCCGGCAGAACGGATAGGCCGCCATGAGATCCGGATTGAGCGCGACATCGGCCGCCATCTCGCCGTCGTATTCGAAGTCGACGCGGCGCTGGTCGAGGATGCGCACTGCTTCCTGCACGCGCGCCGCGCGCTCGCCCGGCGGGTGGCCGAAGGTCGCAAAGGCGAGCAGCGCGAGGCGCGGCTCATAGCCGAACTTGCGCGCGACGCCCGCCGCCTCGACCGCGATCTCGGCAAGCTCATGCGCCTCCGGCGTCTCGGTGACCGCCGTGTCGGCGACCAGCACCGTGCGGCCGCGCGCGATCACCAGCGAGACGCCCATCACGCGATGGCCGGGCTTGGGATCGATGCAATGGGTCACGTCGGCGAGCACGCCGGAGAAATTGCGGGTGACGCCGGTGACCATGGCGTCGGCATCGTTGAGCGCTACCATGCAGGCGGCGAAATGATTGCGGTCCTGGTTGACCAGGCGCTGGCAATCGCGCTGGAGGAAGCCCTTGCGCTGCAGCCGCTCGTACAGATAGGCGGCATAGACGGCGTTGCGCTTGGAGAGACGCGCGTTGATGACCTCGATGCCGTCGGCGAGCTCGATGCCGGCGGTCTTGGCGGTGTCGCGTACGCGCTCCTCGCGGCCGACCAGGAGGGCGCTGCCGAGCCCCTGCTGGACGAAGCTCGCCGCCGCGCGGATCACCTGCTCTTCCTCGCCTTCGGCGAACACCACGCGCTTGGGCGCGCGACGCAGGCGCTCGAACACGCGCGTCAGCACGCCCGCGGCCGGATCGCGGCGCGAGCGCAGGGTCGCCCGATAGGCGTCCATGTCGACGATCGGCTTGCGCGCGACGCCGGTGTCCATCGCGGCCTTGGCGACCGCCGGCGGCACGTAGGAGATGAGCCGCGGGTCGAACGGCACCGGAATGATGTAGTCCGGGCCGTATTTCGGCCGCGCCCCGTAGGCGGCCGCGACCTCGTCCGGCACGTCCTCGCGCGCGAGGTCGGCAAGCGCGTGGGCGGCGGCGATCTTCATTTCCATGTTGATGGTGGTGGCGCGCACGTCGAGGGCGCCGCGGAAGATGTAGGGAAATCCGAGCACGTTGTTGATCTGGTTCGGATAGTCCGAGCGCCCGGTCGCCATGATGGCGTCATCGCGCACGGCGGCCACTTCCTCCACCGTGATTTCCGGATCCGGGTTGGCCATGGCGAAGATGATCGGCTTTTCCGCCATCGCCTTCACCATGTCGGGCGTCACCGCGCCCTTGACCGAAAGGCCGAAGAAGACGTCGGCGCCTTCGAGCGCCTCGGCGAGGGTGCGCGCCTTGGTCTTGACCGCGAAAGCCGACTTCCACTGGTTCATGCCCTCGCGCCGGCCCTCGTAGATCACGCCCTTGGTGTCGCAAAGGACCAGGTTCTCGGGCCGGAAGCCGATCGCGCGCAACAGCTCGAGGCTTGCGATGCCGGCGGCGCCGGCGCCGTTGCAGACGAGCCTGGTCGTCGCGATCTCGCGCCCGGTGAGATCGAGTGCGTTGATCAGGCCGGCAGCCGCGATGATCGCGGTGCCGTGCTGGTCGTCGTGAAACACCGGGATGTCGAGCAGCTCGCGCAGCCTCTGCTCGATGATGAAGCACTCCGGCGCCTTGATGTCCTCCAGGTTGATGCCGCCCCAGCTCTTGCCCAGCACCTTGACGCAGTTGATGAACTCGTCGGGGTCCTCGGTCGAGACCTCGAGATCGATCGAGTCGATGTCGGCGAAGCGCTTGAACAGGACCGCCTTGCCTTCCATCACCGGCTTTGCGGCGAGGGCGCCGCGATTGCCGAGGCCGAGGATCGCCGTGCCGTTGGTGATCACGGCGACGAAATTGCCCTTGGTCGTGTAATCGTAGGCGAGGCTTTCGTTCTCCGCGATGGCGAGCACCGGGACGGCGACGCCGGGGGAGTAGGCGAGCGACAGATCGCGCTGCGTCGCCATCGGCTTCGTTGCCACCACCTCGAGCTTGCCGGGCCGTCCCTGGCTGTGAAACAGCAGGGCTTCCTGGTCGGTGAAGGTAGGACGTTTGCCGCGGCCTTTGGACGAAGAGGGCATTTCGGCTCCTGAAAACGCGCGACCACCGGCGCAGCGGACGGCGGAAAGTACAGGAAGGGCAGGGGCTTGCTCAAGGCATAGCGCAAGTTTCAACCAGGCGCACGTGCCTTGGCGAGAGGGCCGCTTGGCCGCAGGCCTGCGCGGTTGAACCGATGCGCCCGCGGTAGTAAGTCGTGCGCGTCGCTGCGAAGTGTTTTTCCCGTCTGGCCCGGACCCGCTATGATTCGCTTCCTGTTGCGAGCTTTCGGCCTGTTGCTGGTCGCCGCCGCGTTCTTTTTCTTCGTCTATGACGGCACGCAGTGGATTGCGAACGGCAAATTCAGCAAGACCTCGGTGGGCTACATCTGGAATCAGGTGAATCAAAACAGCTTGTTGCTGTTGCAGCCGGCGATCGAACGTCACGTCGCCCCATGGCTGTGGCAGGACGTGGTGCAGCCGTTTTTCCTGGAGCAGCCGGTCTGGGCCGTGTTGACCGTGCTCGGTGCGATCCTGATGCTGCTCGGCCGCAAGAAGAAGCCGCTCATCGGCTACGCGCGTTAGGCTGATGCCGACGAGCGCTGCCGCTGCGCCATCTCGCCCATAGGCGGGCCTCGCCCGATCCGATAAGGTTCCATCGTCTGACAATCACGTGCCGGAGTGGCCACATGGCACTCCGGCGCAAACATATTCCGAGGGAGGAATGCATGCGTCATTTCACAATGATGGCGGGCGCGCTCGCCGTCGCGCTCGTGCTCGGCTGCGGTGCCGCTGCACAGGTGCCACCCGATCCGAATAATCCGAATGAAACCGTCCCGGCGGAGATGAACCCGCTGCCGTATGGTGCGCCAATCAATCTCGAAACCGCCAAGAAGGTCGCCGCCGCGGCCGCCGCCGAGGTGCAGAAGCGCAACTGGCACGGCATGTGTATCTCGGTGGTCGATCCGCACGGCGAGCTCGTCTATTTCGAGCGCGACGACAATTGCCAATTCGCCTCGATCTCGATCTCGCAGCACAAGGCGCGCACCGCCGCCCGCTATCGGCGCCCGACCCTCGCGTTCGAGCGGCTGCTCGGCAAGGGCTTCTTCTTCTCGTATCTCACAACACTTGATGACGTGATCGCTTCGCGCGGCGGCAATCCGCTGGTCGTCGACGGCCATATCATCGGCGCAGTCGGGGTGAGCGGCGGCACCGGCGCGCAGGACGACACGATCTCGCAGGCGGGCGTCGCCGGCCTCAAGTAAGGGGCGCTTGGTTGCAATATGCTCCGCTGGGACGAGGGTCCCGGCGGTTTTTTGCGCCCGCCGGCTCACATTGTCGAATTTGTGATGAGGCGGACGCTGCGAGGCGAGCGCCCAATTATTATATTGCCGCGGGAGACAAGGGAGATCGGCAATGTTCATGTTCAAGAAGTCGCCGGAAATGCCGGCCCCGGGACAGGCGCTGCCGGGCCGCGCGCGGCCGATCCCGACCGCCGAGAAGCACTTCATCAACGGGCATCCGCTCAAGGGACCCTATCCGCAGGGCCTCGAGACCGCGATGTTCGGCCTCGGCTGCTTCTGGGGCGCCGAGCGCAAGTTCTGGGAGCTGGGCGACGGGGTCTATGCGACCGCGGTCGGCTATGCGGCGGGGCAAACCCCGAATCCGACCTACGAGGAGGTCTGCACCGGCCGCACCGGGCACAACGAGGTCGTTCTCGTCGTCTACGATCCGAAGAAGATTTCGTACGAGCAGCTGCTCAAGACGTTCTGGGAGAGCCACGATCCGACCCAGGGCATGCGCCAGGGCAACGACGTCGGCACCCAGTATCGCTCCGGCATCTACGTCTATTCGCCGGCGCAGCGGGCGGCCGCGGAGGCCTCCAAGGCCATGTACGCGCAGGCCGTCAAGGCGAAGGGCTACGGCGCCGTCACGACCGAGATTGTCGACGCCCCGCCGTTCTATTTCGCCGAGGACTATCACCAGCAGTATCTCGCCAAGAATCCGATGGGCTACTGCGGCCTGGGCGGTACCGGCGTCAGCTGCCCGATCGGGACGAGCGTCGCGGCACATTGAGCGGCGCGCAGGGTGCGGCGAACCCGGGCCTCTGGCCGAGGTCACGTCGGGGCGGCTGCCGGTGAGAATTTGTTAACCATATAAGGCGCTAATCCGGCTGGTGGTTCTCGAGAAGCGGTCCGGATTCGTCGTATGCGGCTTGCCCGCCTAGTGATCATGCTCCTGGCTGCAGCACTTGCGGGCGGCTGCGCGCGGCATCCGCCGCCGCCGCCGATGGCGCTTGCCGCGCAGCCTTCGTCCGATCTCGATGCTTACACTTATGGCGGAGCGCGCGGCATCGCCCAGGCCGCTGCGCCGACGCCCGTCGCGGTCACGCGCGCGGCACCGCAAAGCGCCTATACGCTCGACTCCGGCGACAAGCTGCGCGTCGTCGTGTTCGGCCAGGACGGCCTCACCAACAGCTACGGCGTCGATGCGGGCGGCAGCATCACCATGCCGCTGATCGGCGCCGTCAAGGCGCGCGGCCTCACCACCAGCGAGCTGTCGGCGGCGATCACGGCGCGCCTGCGCCAGGGCTACATCCGCGATCCGGCGGTCGCGGTCGAGGTCGAGAGCTATCGGCCGTTCTTCATCCTCGGCGAGGTGACCTATCCGGGCCAGTATCCCTACGTCGCCAACATGACGGTGGAGACCGCAGTCGCGATCGCCGGCGGGTACAGTCCGCGCGCGTTCCGCCAGCAGGTAGAACTCACCCGCACGGTGCGCGGACAGATGATCCGCAGCACCGTGCCGGTGACCACGCCGGTGCAGCCCGGCGACACGATCAGCGTGTCGGAACGCTGGTTCTAACCCGCCACGAAATCAGCCGACGTTTTTCCCGAACCACGCCACGGTGCGGTCCCACGCCGTCTTGTTCGCCGCCTCGTTGTAGCTGCCGCGCTCGTCGCAGGCGAAGCCGTGCCCGGCGCCCTGGTAGACGTAGATCTCGCAATCCGGCCGCTTCTGCTTGATCAGCTCGACGTCCGACATCGGGATCGACTGATCCTGGTCGCCGAAATGCAGCAGCGTCGGCACCTTCGGCTTGAGATCGACATTCTTGGCGATCTGGCCGCCGTAGTAGCCGACCGCGGCCGACAATCCGTCGAGCTTGCCGGCCGAGAGGAACGCGACCGTTCCGCCCATGCAGTAGCCGACGATGCCCACCTTGCCGGCCGGCTTGACGTTGTCGATCGCGGCGGCGACATCCGCCAGCATCTTGCTCCAGTCGATCTTCGGAATGATCTCGCGTGCCTTCGCGATCTCCTCGGGCGAATAGCCGGACTCGAAATTCGGCTGAATGCGATCGAACACCGCGGGCGCGGTCGAGGTGTAGCCGATCGCCGCGAAGCGATCGCACATGGCGCGGATGTGGTGGTTCACGCCGAAGATTTCCTGGATCACCACGAGGCCGCCTTTCGCTTTGCCCTGCGGCTCGGCGCGATAGCCGCCGAGCTTGAATCCGTCCGACGCCGTGAGTGTGATGTGCGTGCCCAAGGTTACGCTCCGTTCAAGGTTGGAAATCACTTGTGAAGTCATTGCGCAGCGGGCGCCGCGCAGGCGGGCCCTTATATCACGCCGGATCGCACGGGGTGAACGGCCATTCAGGGTCAAGGCATTGTCAAGTCATTGCGGTTCCGCGGTGAACCAGGCTTTGCAGAGCGTCGACCAAGGGGTGGAAAGAATGTTGCCCGATACCCCGAACCCCCGAACCTTGGAGAAATCGCATGTTCCGCAAGTCCACCACCCTGAGCCTGGCTGCCGCCGCGACGTTCGGCATCCTCGCGATCTCGTCCAGCAACGCATCGGCCTTCGGCCACTTCGGTGGCGGCGCTCGCGGCGCCGTGCACTTCAGCGCGGCGCGCGTTGCCGGCCCGCATTTCGCCCTCCGTCAAAACTTCGCCGTGCGTCAAAACTTCGCGATCCGCCGCGTCGCCATTCTCAAGCTCTATCCTCCGCACCCGCACCACGTTCACTGGGGCTGGTGGGACCATCATCGCCGTTTCGTTTGGGATGCTCCGATCATCGCCGGCGGCGTCACCTATGCGAGCACGCCCAGCTACTCGAGCACGCCGACCTCTAACACCTGCAACTGCCTGACCAAGCAGTACACGCAGGACGGTGCGGTCGTGTTCAAGGACATCTGCACCAACGAGATGGCGATGAACCCGCCGGCGGCCGACACCGCGCCGCAGCCGCCGCAAGGCCTCGCGCCGCAGCCGATGCAGCAGGGCTACCTGCAGCCGCAGCCCGCGCAGTGAGCTGAGACGACGATCAACGAAACGACGACCAACGAGAGCCCCGGTCAAGCGCCGGGGCTCTTCATTGTGTGCCGAGCATGATCGACAGCTTGGAGGTGTGAGTCCTCTATCCAGCCTGATGGCGGCGAAGGATTAGCGAAGCGCAAGGGCGTCGCCGCGAGGCGGGGTCTGAAAGAAGCGTGGAGCAAAGCCGCGGCCCGATGG
>DATBZM010000230.1:0-6796 GCA_036513175.1 Xanthobacteraceae bacterium
GGCGGGCGACCGCCTGGCCGATCCGCCCCATGCCGACGATGCCGAGCCGCTTGCCGTAGATGCGGTGCCCGAGCATCCAGGTCGGGCTCCAGCCGGCCCATTCCTTGCCGCCGGTGAGCACCGACGATCCTTCGACCAGCCGGCGCGGCACCGCGAGGATCAGCGCCATGGTCATGTCGGCGGTGTCCTCGGTGAGCACGCCGGGCGTATTGGTGACCGTGATGCCGCGCTGCAGGGCGCTCGCCACGTCGATATGGTCGACGCCCGTGCTAAAGCTCGCGATCAGCTTGAGCTTCTCGCCGGCATGGCTCAGGAGGTGCGCGTCGATGCGGTCCGTGACGGTCGGCACCAGCACGTCCGCGGACTGCACGGCCTCGACCAGCGCGGCCTGGCTCATCGGCTTGTCGTCGAGATTGATCCGCGCGTCGAACAGCTCGCGCATGCGCGTCTCCACGCTGTCGGGGAGCTTGCGCGTGACGACGACGAGCGGTCGCTTGCGGTTCGCCATCTGCCTCTCTGTGACGTCCCGGTAGTATACAGACGCGCGCCAATTCATCCCGCATTAACCCGCGTCATCGACACTGGGCGGGTCGACTTCGGGGGCAGGCGCGGGCGACGATTTCGGTCCCTCTCTACCAGATGGTCCGGACAAGACAAAGAGCCCGATCGGTCCGCAGGAGTGTCGTCGCAAGCCTTCGGATCACCGCGAGGCGGATCAGCCTCGCCCGGTGCGTTCCACAATTTGCAGCGTGAGTTTCGATGCCGACGGGACGGGGAACCTTGGGGGCGAAGCTGATAGGTCTGCTGGTCGCGTTGGCCACCGCGCTGACCACGGGTCCGGCCATCGCGGCGCAGACCGAAGGACCGACCGGAGCGAGCGGCCTGCCGCTGCCGCGCTTCGTCAGCCTCAAGACGGAGCGCGTCAATGTGCGGTCCGGTCCGGCCAGGGACAACCAGGTCAGCTGGGTCTATACGCGGGTCGGCCTGCCGGTCGAGATCATCGCCGAATACGACAACTGGAGCCGCATCCGCGACTGGGAGGGTGCCGAGGGCTGGGTCCTGCATTCGCTCCTGTCCGGCAAGCGCACCGCGCTGGTCTCGGCGGTGGCGAAGAAGATCGACGATTTCGCGCCGATCCACGCCTCGGCCGACCGCACGAGCGCCGTCACGGCGCGGCTGCAATCGGGCGTGATCGCCACGGTGAAACGCTGCGACGGCCACTGGTGTCGCATTTCCGGCGAGGGATTCGACGGCTGGATCGAGCAGGAGCGCCTGTGGGGCGTTTATCCGGGCGAGAAGGTGGACTAGCGCGTGTCCCGGCGAAAGCCTGCCCCGGACTTGATCCGGGGTGGAGGCCGGTTCGCCGATTAGGGACATGCGCCATGATATTGTCCGGCTTTGATCTCGGGGGTCGAAGTCGTGCAAAACCGCCGCATTCACATCACCGGCGCGTCCGGCGCGGGCGTAACGACGCTCGGACGGGCGCTCGCCGAAGTCCTGGCTTTGCCGCACCACGACACCGACGACTACCTCTGGCTGCCCACGGCGCCGCCCTATCGCGAGCTGCGCGCGGTCGCGGATCGCCTGCGGCTGATGGGCGAGATGTTTCTCCCGCGCGCCGATTGGGTGCTGAGCGGCGGGCTCGATGGGTGGGGCGATGCGCTCATTCCGCTGTTCGACCTCGTCGTCTTCCTGCGCGTGCCGAACGCGGTGCGGATCGCGCGCTTGCGCGACCGCGAAGCGCGGCATTTCGGCGCCGACGCGATCGGCCCGGACGGCTGGCGGCACGCCGAGACCGAGGATTTCATCGAATGGGCGTCGCACTACGAGGACGGCACGCGCGAAGGGCGCAACCTCGCGCGGCATGAGGCTTGGCTCGTCGCGCTGCCGTGTCCCGTGCTGCGGCTGGACGGCACGCGGCCCACGCGCGACCTCGTCGGCGAGGTCGCGGCTGAAGTTTCGTCGTTTCGTCGGATGGGTTGAGCCCTCGGGTCTTGCCTTCGGCAAGCCCAAGGACAGGCTCCGCGAAACCCCTCGCATGCGTGGCGGAAAACAAGCCGATGGGTTTCCCCCCGCCTTCGCGGGGTCAACACATCCTGCGCGTCATGGGACTCAGCGCGTGCGCTTGAGCCGCACCACGACGTCGACGCGCGCGATCTCGTAGCCTTCCGGCGCGGTCGGCATCTTGCCGACGATCGCCTCGGCGTTCGGGATGTCGACGAGCGCGTTGTCGCCTTCGATGAAGAAATGATGGTGCTCGGAGACGTTGGTGTCGAAATAGGTCTTCGAGCCGTCGACCGCGACCTGGCGCAGCAGGCCGACCTCGGTGAACTGATGCAAGGTGTTGTAGACGGTCGCGAGCGACACCGGCACCTTGGCCTTGGTCGCTTCCTCGTAGAGCATCTCGGCGGTGAGGTGCCGGTCGCCCTTGGCAAAGAGGATCCAGCCGAGCGCCATGCGCTGGCGGGTCGGGCGCAGGCCGACGTCGCGCAGCATGCTCTTCACGTCGTGCCACGGGCAACCGTTGAGATCGGCGCGCATCGACGGCGGCGCTGTCTCGGCCGGCGCGGAAGACGATCGGCTCGCGATCGGGACACGCGGTAGCATGACGAGCTAGGCCTTCCTTCTACGCATTACCTCCACGCCGCCGTTGGAATCGCCAGGACGACGCTGGAGCTAGATTGTTTCAGATGTAATCATATGCCGGGCGGGGTCGAATTGCAACTGGCCCTCGGCAGGTCGAGCCGGCGTCCGGTTGCGTTGCGGTCGGCGCAACATACCTCCCGGAAATGGCCGCAACCGCGGCGCCGGCTTTGCTCCCCGACGGGCCGGTGTGTTAGGGAATCGACCGCGATCAGGGGGCAGCTGCATCGCGGCGAGGACGGGAACGGGAATGAACAATCGCTCTTCGAGCTTCGACTACCAACAGCTTCTGGCGTGCGGCCGCGGCGAGATGTTCGCCGAAGGGCCGCAACTGCCGCTGCCGCCGATGCTGATGTTCGACCGCATCTCGGAGATTTCCGAAGGCGGCGGCGAGCATGGCAAGGGCATGGCGCGCGCCGAGCTCGACGTGAAGCCGGACCTCTGGTTCTTCGCCTGCCACTTCAAGGGTGACCCCGTAATGCCGGGCTGCCTCGGGCTCGACGCGCTCTGGCAGCTCCTGGGCTTCTTCCTCGGCTGGCTCGGCTCGAGCGGCAACGGGCGCGCGCTCGGCATGGGCGAGGTGAAGTTTTCCGGCCAGGTTCTGCCGACCGTCAAGAAGATCGTGTACGGCATCGACATCAAGCGCGTGATGCGCTCGAAGCTGGTGCTCGGCATCGCCGACGGCTGGCTCGCGGCCGACGGCTCGGTGATCTACAAGGCGCTCGATCTCAAGGTCGGGCTGTTTCGCAATGGCGCCGCGCTGGCGCCGGGCGGGGCATGAGTGCACCCGCGCCTGTTCCGATTGCGAAGGAACGCAATACGCTCTCGCAGGCGCGGACGTTTGGACACGCGGAAGAGGCAGGCATGAGGCGCGTCGTCGTCACCGGGATGGGCATCGTCTCGTCGATCGGCAACACCACGCAGGAAGTGCTGGCAAGCCTGCGCGAGGCAAAGTCCGGCGTCAGCCGCGCGGACAAGTACGCCGAGCTCGGCTTCCGCAGCCAGGTGCAGGGCGCGCCCACGCTCGATCCCTCCGAGTCGATCGATCGCCGCGCCATGCGTTTCCACGGCGGCGGCACCGCCTGGTGTCACGTCGCCATGGATCAGGCGATCCGCGACTCGGGGCTCGAGCCGTCCGACATCGTCAATCCGCGCACCGGCATCATCATGGGGTCGGGCGGTCCGTCGACCCGCACCATCGTCGAGGCCGCCGACACGGCGCGCGCCAAGGGGCCGAAGCGCGTCGGCCCGTTCGCGGTGCCGAAGGCGATGTCGTCGACCGCCTCCGCGACGCTCGCGACCTGGTTCAAGATCAAGGGCGTCAACTACTCGATCTCGTCCGCCTGCGCGACCTCCAATCATTGCATCGGCAACGCCTCGGAGATCATCCAGCTCGGCAAGCAGGACGTGATCTTCGCCGGCGGTTGCGAGGAGCTCGACTGGACGCTATCGGTGCTGTTCGACGCCATGGGCGCGATGTCGTCGAAATACAACGACACCCCGGCCGTGGCGTCGCGCGCCTTCGATGCCGACCGCGACGGTTTCGTCATCGCGGGCGGGGCCGGTGTGCTGGTGCTGGAGGAGCTCGAGCACGCCAAGGCCCGTGGCGCGCGGATCTACGCCGAGGTCGCCGGCTACGGCGCGACCTCGGACGGCGAGGACATGGTGGCGCCGTCGGGCGAGGGCGCGTTGCGCTGCATGAAGATGGCGCTCGCGACCGTCAAGCCGACGGTCGACTACATCAATCCGCACGCGACCTCGACGCCGATCGGCGACCTCAAGGAGATCGAGGCGATCCGCGCGATGTTCGGCGCCAAGGTGCCCCCGATCGCGGCGACGAAATCGCTCACCGGCCACTCGCTCGGCGCTGCCGGCGCGCAGGAAGCGATCTATTCGATCTTGATGATGAACAACGGCTTCATCTGCGAGAGCGCGCATATTGCGAATATCGATCCCGCCATGGCCGACATGCCGATCGTGCGCGAGCGGCGCGACAACGTCGCGCTCGGCTGCGTGCTGTCGAACTCGTTCGGCTTCGGCGGGACCAATGCGTCGGTGGTGTTCAAGCGGGTGGATGCATGATGGCCGCCGGCGGTTCGGAGTTGCGTGCATGAGGCGTACAGCGAAACGGGTGGGCCGATGCAGGGTTTGATGCAGGGAAAGCGCGGGCTGATCATGGGGGTCGCCAACGACCACTCGATCGCCTGGGGCATCGCGCGCACGCTGTCGGCGCACGGCGCCGAGCTCGCCTTCACGTACCAGGGCGACGCGCTCGGCAAGCGCGTCAAGCCGCTCGCCGCCTCGCTCGCCGCCAGGATGGTGCTGCCCTGCGACGTCGAGAACATCGCCTCGGTGGATGCGGCCTTCGCGGCGGTCAAGCAGGAGTGGGGCAAGCTCGACTTCCTCGTCCACGCGATCGCGTTTTCCGACAAGAACGAGCTCAAGGGCCACTATGCCGACACCACGCGCGAGAACTTCGTGCGCACCATGATCATCTCCTGCTTCGCCTTCACGGAAGCCGCGAAGCGCGCCGCCGAGCTGATGCCGGCGGGCGGCGCCATGGTGACGCTCACCTACAACGGCGGCGCCCGCGCGATGCCGAACTACAACGTCATGGGGGTCGCCAAGGCCGCGCTCGAGGCCTCGGTGCGCTATCTCGCGGTCGATTTCGGCGGCCGCGGCATCCGCGTCAACGCCATCTCGGCCGGGCCGATCCGCACGCTCGCCGGCGCCGGCATCAACGACGCCCGTTACATGTTCGCCTACCAGCAGCAGCACTCGCCGCTCAAACGCGGCGTCACCCTCGACGAGCTCGGCGGGGCCGGGCTCTATCTCCTCTCCGACCTCTCGACCGGCGTGACCGGCGAGGTGCATTTCGTCGACTCGGGCTACAACATCATCGCGATGCCGCAGCCGGACGAGCTGCGCGCCGAGGATGCGGCGTCGAAGGACGCGGCGCAGTAGGCCATCCGTCCTTGCTCTGAAACAGACCCGCCCTCATCCTGAGGAGCGGCGCACATCTTCGTGCGCCGCGTCTCGAAGGACGAGGGCGGCCGCTGAGGTGCTGCTTGCACTCGCGGCCCATGGTTCGAGACGCGCGGCCTGCGGCCGCGCTCCTCACCATGAGGGAGCGTTTGTTTCATGCTTGGCAGACAAAAGAGGCAGAAGGACGCGGCGCAGTAGCGTTTCGAACCGCGCCTCTTGCGCGCGCTTCGTACAATCGATTTTGCCATTCGGATGGTATGGGCGCCGCTTCACTGCAGCAAAGGAGCCCAATATGGCAACGATCGAGCGCGATGAAGAATGCGGTGGCATGCCCGGTTCACCCGACCAGGCGGGTGCCTCGGGTGCCTACAGCAACAGTGCGATCGCGATGATGCCGGCCGGAAAGGCGCCAGCGTCGGAGCAGGAGCGCGTCCTCGCCATCAAGATCGCAAGGGCGAAGTTGTCAGGCCCGCACGAGATCACCAAAGATGCAACCGTTGCGGAAATGGGCGCAGACGGCAATCTCGTCATCCTGCGCCAGGGCACCAACGATTGGGTCTGCTTTCCCGGCAATGAGAATCAGATCGGCAATGTTCCCATGTGCGCCGATCCCATGGGCCTGCAATGGATGATGGACATCATGGCGAGGAAGCCCAAGCCGACGAATACGGCTCCGGGTCTCATCTACATGCTGTGCGGTGCTACGCAGCACAGCAATACGGATCCGTTCGACAGAACGAGCCCGGCGATCCCGATCGGTCCTCACTGGATGATCATCTGGCCTTACGATGCCAAACGTTGCGGCCTGCCCAACACCGTGCGAGACGCAGGCGCGTGGGTAATGTTCGATGGCACGCCTTACGCCTATCTGCACATCTGCGGTACGCCGTGGGTCGGAAATGAATATGGACCGGGTCAGGTCCCGATCTGGACGATGCGATACGGCAGGCCATTGGAGAGTTGACGCTTAAGATGGACGCTGGCGGCGCCCCCCATGAAAAAGGGCGGCCCCTCGGCCGCCCTTCGTATTGTGTGCCGAGCATGATCGACAGCTTGGAGGTGTGAGTCCTCTATCCAGCCTGATGGCGGCGAAGGATTAGCGAAGCGCAAGGGCGTCGCCGCGAGGCGGGGTCTGAAAGAAGCGTGGAGCAAAGCCGCGGCCCGATGG
>DATBZM010000231.1:0-5663 GCA_036513175.1 Xanthobacteraceae bacterium
GCAAGCGGCATCACACGGGCCCTTCGAGGCTCCGCCGCTGTGCGGCGGAGCGCCTCAGGGTGACGGGGAGAGGGATTCAATGCGGCCGCTCGGTTGCGGCGAGCGCGGCGCTCACGGCTTGTAAAGTTGCGGGGCCACCTTCCGCGATGGCAGCCTGCACGTCCGCGCCCTTGCCGAGGGCGCCCATCTGGCGCTGCCGCGCGACGGTCGCGGCTGCCATATGGGGATCGATGCCAAGCTCGCGCAAGGTGTCGGCGACTTCTTCCATCTCGGCGGCGCGCCGGGTGCCGTGGTTGGCCATGCGCTCGAGGTTGTAGCCGACGATCTTCGGCCAATCGAGGCCCGGATAGCTCTTTCCCAGCGAGGCCAGGATCTGCGGCGTGACGCCGGCGCGCGTCGCGGCGAGGAAGCATTCTGCGGTGAGCGCCTCAAGCCCCTTAACCATCACGCTGCGCACCATCTTGATGGCGGCAGCCTGCCCGATCTCGGGGCCCGCGATCGCCGGCTTCATCCCCAGCTCCTGCATCACCGACTCGATCGCGGGCGCATGTGGGCCCGCGAGCAGCACGGGCGTCTGGTGGCGCGCCGGATGCACTGGCGCCATCACGGCGACGTCGACGTAGCGGGCGTGACCCGCGAGGTGCCGGTCGGTCGCCTGCTTGCGGCCGGGCGAGACGGAATTGACGTCGAGATAGAACTGCTCGGGCTGGAGATGCGGTCTTGCCAGCTGCGCAGCCTCGAGGCTCGAGGCCGCGGTGACGGCCGCAATCACGATGTCGGAGCCGTGGATGGCATCGGACGCGGAGGTACCGAGCCGCACCCCGATCTCGTCGCCGGCGGCGCGCAGCTTCGCGCCCGCGGGTTGCGGAAACAGGATGTCCCACGCCGCCATGGTGGTGACGCCGGCGGTGCGCAGGCCGGCCGCGAAAGCCTGGCCGGCTTCGCCAAAGCCGATGAAGCAGAGGCGGGGGGTGTTGTGGCTCATGGGCATCCTCGGAACCGGGAACGCAGGTGCGCCGATGCGCAGTGCTTACGAAATCCGCGCCGGGCGGGCAAGGAAGTGCGCCGCGCTGGGCGATGCGGCGGCCCGCCCCTCATTCACTTGAGGAGCAGATATAGATTAGCAAACGCCGCTCGGGCTGCAATTGAGCGAAGGCCGCTTACCCGTCATCGCCGCGTGGAGCTCGGCGTCGCTCCTTGCCGCGCGTACGTCGCGCAGCACCTCGGCGTTGCGCAAGGCGCGCGCCGCGCAGGCGAGCGCATTGAGGTGATCGCCCGGCGCGGTCGTGGGCAGCAGCAGCAGAAACACGACGTCGACGCGATTGCCGTCGACCGCGTCGAAATCGATCGCCTGGCGCAACCGAAAGAGCATGCCGAACGGCTTCTTCACGTCGGCAAGGCGGGCGTGCGGCAGCGCGATGCCGTCGCCGGTCCCGGTCGAGCCGAGCTCCTCGCGCTTTGCCAGCGCTTGCGCGATCGGCGCCTCGGGCAGCCGCAGCGCCGCGGCCGCGCGGCAAGCGAGCTCCTGCAGGAGCCGTGCCTTGTCGGGGGCGCGTACATCGATCGCCGCATCGGCAGGAGCGAGGAAATCCTTGACGTCCATGGTCAATCTATTCTTGGCGCATGATCTTTTCCGAAAACCGGTGTCCACTTTTCGGGATCATGCGCTAATCCGGCGCGCGCAGGCGATAGCCGATCCCGGTCTCGGTCAGGACATAGCGCGGCCGCTCGGGGTTTTCCTCGATCTTCTGCCGCAACTGACGGACATAGACGCGGAGATACTGGGCGTCGGTGAGGTCGTTCCACAGCTCATGGAGGAGGAAACGATGGGTCAGCACCTTGCCGGCGTGCTGCACCAGAATGCGCAACAGGTCGTATTCCTTGGGCGAAAGCTTGACCTCCTTCTCGCCCACCCGGACGATGCGGCGCACGAGGTCGACCGAGAGGTCGCCGACGCGAAAGACCGGCCGCTCGCCGTGCACCTGCAGCTGATGGCGCAGCGCCGCGCGGATGCGGGCGAGCAGCTCGTCCATGCCGAACGGCTTGGTGACGTAGTCGTCGGCGCCGAGATCGAGCGCCGCCACCTTGGCGGCCTCCTCGCCGCGGCTCGACAGCACGACAATCGGCACGCCTTCGTTCGCCTGCCGCATCTGCCGCAGCAGCTCGAGGCCGTCGATGTCGGGCAGGCCGAGGTCGAGAATGATGAGATCGGGCTTCTGCGCCACGAGCTCGAGCGCGACGCGCCCGTTCGGCGCGTCGAGAACCTCGTAGCCCTGCGTGCTCAATCCCATGCGCAGAAGCTTGCGGATGGGCGGCTCGTCGTCGACCACCAGCACTTTCAGCGGAGCGGCACTCATGCGGTGGTGTCCAGCTGCTTGGTCGCCGCCGGGATCGGCATGCGGATCGTGAATACCGCGCCGCTGCGGTCCGCGCGGTTGGTGGCCGTGATCGTGCCGTTCAGGGCCTCGATGAAACCGCGCGATATCGCGAGCCCGAGCCCGGTGCCGGCGCGTACGTGATCGCCCTTCTGCACCCGGTAGAACTTGTCGAAGATGCGCTCGAGATCGGTCGGCGGAATGCCTTCACCCTCGTCCATCACCTGCAGGTAGACGGACTCGCTGTCCTGCCAGCCCAGGATGGTGATCGTGGAGTCGGCCCGCGCATACTTGGCCGCGTTGTCGAGCACGTTGAACAACACCTGCTCGAACAGGACGGCGTCCAGATCCAGCATCGGCAAGCCGGCCGTGAGGTCGACCTCGACGCGATGACGCGAGAGGATTTTGGCGGCGCGGCTGAGCGCGGTGCCGACGATCTCGGCCGGATCATGCAAGGCGCTGTTCGGCGCCACGGCGCCGGATTCGAGCCGCGTCATGTCGAGCAGATTGGCGATGAAGCGGTTGAGGCGTTCGGATTCGTCGATGATCGTCGCCAGCAGGTCGGATTTCTGCGCCTGGGTGAGCTGGTCGGCGAGATTGCGCAGGGTGCCGGCCGTGCCGAGGATCGCGGCGAGGGGCGTCTTGAGGTCGTGCGAGATCGAGGTGAGCAGGGCGGAGCGCAGCCGATCGGTCTCGGCGGTGCGTTTCGCCCGCTCGAGGTCCTCGACCAGGCTGACGCGCTCGATGGCGAGCGCGCTCTGGTCGATCAGCGCATCGAGCAGGCGGCGCTGGTCGGGCGTGAGCAGCGGGCCGGGCTTGTCGCTGTCGATGCCGACGACGCCGATGGCGCCGCGGCCGGTGCGCATGGGGAGAAACAGGCGCTTGGCGCCCGGCAGCGTGTCGGAGCCGCGGCCGGCGGCGCGATTGTTGTCCCAGGCCCATTTGGCGGCGGCGATATCCGCCTCGTCCAGCATGTCCTCAGGCGGGTAGCCGGCCTTGACGGCGATCGTTGCGGCCTCCGGCAGCAGCAGGACGACCCGCACCTTGAGCATCAGCGCGGCCTGATAGGCGGTCGCCCACAGCACGTCGTCCATGGTGCCGACCCCGGCGAGCTTCTTGCTGAACGCGTAGAGCGATTCGATCGAGCGCACGCGCCCATGCGCGATCACCGCCGACGTGCGGCCGCGCGCCGCCACGTTGGAGACGATCAGCGCCACCAGAATGAAGAACGTGAAGGCCGCCACGTTGGTGGGGTCGGCGATCGTGAAGGTGAAGATCGGCGGCAGGAAAAAGAAGTTGTAGGCGAGCGACGCGACGACGCTCGCAAACAGCGACGGCAGCAGCCCGTAGCGGACCGCAATGCCCACCACGGCGGTGAGGAAGACGAGATCGACATTCTCGACCCCGAAATAGGGCTTGACCAGGGCGCCGAGGCCGAGCGCCGCGGCCACCGCGACAACCGCGGCGCCGTACGGCACCGGGTCGAAGGTCGTCGGTGCTTCCGCCGCCTTGACGCTCTTTTTCGGGATCGGCTCGCCGGTGAGCTCGTCGCCGGCGATCACGTTGACGCTGATGTTGCCGGAGCGGCGCACGAGATCGTGCACGACCGAGCCGTGCAGGATCTCGAACCAGCGCGAGCGCGTCGACTTGCCGATGATGATCTGGGTGACGTTGTTCTCGCGCGCGTAGTCGAGCACGTCGTCGGCGATGCGGCGCAGCCCGCTCGGTATGGTGAAGGCCTCGCCGCCGAGCCGCTCGGCCAGCCGCAGCGTATCAGCGATGCGGTCGCGCTGCTCCTCGGTCAATTGCAGGCTGCGCCGCGTCTCGATGTAGAGCGCGGTCCATGGCGCATGCAGGCGATCGGCGCGGCGCTTGGCATAGCGCACGAGGCCGGCGGCGCGCGGATCCTCGCTGACGCACACGAGGATGCGCTCGCTCGCCGGCCACGGGCCGGAGATCGCGTGCGCCTGCATCTCGGTGAGCAACTCGTCGTCGACCCGCTCGGCGGTGCGGCGCAGCGCAAGCTCGCGCAGCGCCGTGAGATTGGCGGGCGAGAAGAAATGATCGAGCGCGCGTTCGGCCTGGCGCGGGACGTAGACCTTGCCTTCCTTGAGGCGCGCGATCAGGTCGTTGGGCGTGAGGTCGACCAGCTCGACCGCGTCGGCGCGGTCGAACACCTCGTCGGGGACGGTCTCGCGCACCCGCACATGGGTGATCTGCGCCACCACGTCGTTGAGGCTCTCGATGTGCTGGATATTGACCGTCGTGTAGACGTCGATGCCGTGATTGCGCAGCTCCTCGACGTCGAGATAGCGCTTGGGATGCCGGCTGCCTTCCGCATTGGTGTGGGCGAGCTCGTCGACCAGCACGATCTGCGGGCGGCGCGCCAGGATGGCATCGAGGTCCATTTCCTCGAGCCACTGGCCGCGATAGGGAATGCGGCGGCGCGGGATCACCTCGAGGCCGGCGAGCAGCGCCTCGGTTTCCTTGCGGCCATGCGTCTCGACGATCCCGATGACGACGTCGTAGCCGTCACGCTTGCGCGCCTGCGCCTGCAGCAGCATCTCGTAGGTCTTGCCGACGCCGGGGGCGGCGCCGACGAAGATGCGCAGCTTCCCGACGCGCCCCTCCTCGCGCCGGGCGGCCTCCAGCAGGGCTTCCGGCGAGGGACGCTGATCGGGATCGCGTCGCTGGTCTGCCATTGCGTCGGATGCCCCAGGCGGACCCTGAGGTCCGCCGTCTTATTTCGCGGCCGCGTCCAAGGCGAGATTGAGCTGCAGAACGTTCACGTGCGGCTCGCCGATCAGGCCGAAGAGGCGTCCCTCGGTATGCTCGGCGACGAGCGTGCGCACGCTCTCTTCCGACATATTACGCGCTTTGGCGACGCGCGGCACCTGAAAGAGGGCGCCGGCGGGCGAGATGTCGGGATCGAGCCCGCTGCCCGAGGTGGTGACGAGGTCGATCGGCACCGGCATCGCGGGGTTCTCGGCCTTGAGGTCGGCCATGGCCTTGGCGACGCGATCTTTAAGCGCCTGGTTGGTGGGGCCGAGGTTGGAGCCCGAGGAGTTCGCGGCGTTGTAGGGCGCATCGATCGTCTTGGTCGAGTCCTTCGGGTCCGGCGTGTTGGTCGCCGACGGCCGGCCGTGGAAATACTTGTCCGACGCGAAGACCTGGCCGATCAGCGCCGAGCCGACGACCTTGCCGTCACGTTCGATCAGGCTGCCTTGCGCCTGCTTGGGGAAAATGACCTCGGCGATGCCGGTCATGGCCAGCGGGTAGGCGAGACCG
>DATBZM010000232.1:0-2320 GCA_036513175.1 Xanthobacteraceae bacterium
AACTCTTGAACGATTTGTCGTAGGCGTTGCCGTTGTGGCGTTCCACAATCGCGCCGAATTGCCGCCGATCGATCGGCTTGAGCAGTCCACCAAAGATGCTATCGAGGACTTGCATGATCGGCCCTTTCTGAGTCTCGACAACCAGAAAAGGTCGGTTTGTGCTGATTCGGCCGAGCATGCACCGCGGCATTGTGAATCATTCCCCGGACAGCCCTGCGCACGCGGGGAGAGGGAGCGCCAAGTCACTGCTCACCTCACATACGCTAATTGATATGCACCAGCGCCCCGCCGTCGACCGGGAGCGCGACGCCGGTGATGAAATTGGCCTCGTCGGAGGCGAGAAACAGCGCCGCGTTGGCGACGTCCCAGGCGGTGCCCATCTTGTGGCGCAGCGGCACGCGCGCATCGCGGCCGGCCGCGACCTCGGCGCGGCTCTTGCCGGTCGCGCGGGCGCGGGTGTCGACCGCCATCGGCGTGTCCATCAGGCCGGGCAGGATCACGTTCGCGCGCACGCCGAACTCGGCGTTCTGGATCGCGACCTGCTGCGTGAACGCGACCATCGCGGCCTTGGTCGCCTTGTAGGCGACGTTCGGATACATCTCCCAGGCGGCGACCGACGAGATCATGATGATGTTGCCGGCACGCTGCGCCCGCATGACCGGCAGCACGTGCTTGCACGCCATGATGGCGCCGCGCAGGTTGACGGTGGAGATGCGGTCGAAGGCGGCCTCGGTGATCGCCTCGAGCGGCGCGTCGCCGCCCGCAATGCTCATGCCGACATTGTAGTGCAGGATATCGATGCGGCCGAAGCGCGCCCGCGCCGCCTCGACCATGGCGGCGAGCATCGCTTCCTTGGCAACGTCCGCCTCGAACGCGACGCACTCGGTCCCGCCGCCCGACTGGCGCGCCATCGCCACCGTCTCCTCGGCGGAGGCCAGCCGGTTGTCGACCGCCATCACCTTGGCGCCCTCCTGGGCGAAGCGCAGCACCGTGGCGCGGCCGTTGCCCATGCCTTCGCCCGGCGACTGGCCGGCGCCGACCACGATGGCGACCTTGTCCTTGAGACGCATGACGAACCTCGCTGAAAAGAGGGCGACTATACATTCTCCCCGCCGGTGGGTGGAGCCGTGAGTCCAGTCCGTAGCTCCACGAAGTCATAGAGGCTCGGGTAGCCGCCCGCGTCATCCTCGTCCGCTTGCGCAGCCGGCGCGCCGGCGCGCTTGTCGCGCTCGTCCGCGGCGATCGACTGGGTGAAGTCGCGCACCACTCGCAGGAAAGTGGCGGCCTCGTCGAGATTGAGCTCGCCATGCGCAAGTCCCTGCGCGATCGCGTCGATCGCGACTGGTGCGTCGGCGAGCGTGACGAGACGCGGCATCGCGAAGTCGACCGGGCGATGCCGCAGCCGCGGCGCGACGCGCTCGATGCAGGCGCGCAGCGCCGCGGGATCGCCGGCGTCGTCAGCTTGCCGGCGCTGTCGTCCAGCAGCTTCTCCATGATGACGGTGCTCTTGTTGCGCGATCCGCGCGGACGTCCCGCCGGATTGCCGCTCTGGCCGGGTTGAAAACGCATGCTCGTTCTCCGTGGTTGGCGCATGCTCTTATCGGCGAACCGGTGTCCACCCCCGATCCAGTCGGGGGCAGGCCCCCGATCAGGTCGGGAGCCGGAACATGCGCGGGTTGATGATCTGCGATGGCACGAGGCGCGAAAAAAGCGCGTGACCGGAGGGGCCGGCCGCCCGTTGAAAAAAATACAGGCGATTTACAGGACGCCGATGTGCGCCGAATACAGGACAAGGTATTGAAACAGCGAAGGAAAAAGCGCGGGCGCCGAACAGGCGGGTAACAGGGCCGAAAGCAGGGCCGGAAACAGGAATAACAGGACACTCCACTGGACGATCGCCCCTGTTTCGGGCGGGCGCATTCGGCCATCGGCAGCCGCGCGCAACGACGGAAACCACGTCCTTTGCCGCGGCCTTCGGTGCTTGAAACGCAAAACGCGCCCGAAGCGGGGCTCCGGACGCGCGAATGTCACTCTGCACTTACTGCCATGCACCGCTGGCGTCGGGAACGCAAGCGGAATTTGATCTATCCCCACTATTCGCGGGGTGCGCGGTCATGGCCGATCGACGCGTCGAGCGGACGGCCTGGACTGGAGCGATGTCCGCCATGACGTCCGGCGTTGTGCAGGGTTTCGGATGCCGGCCATGTGTGACTGTGCCACGCGCATCTGGGCCGGCGTCCGAAAGCCGCCAAGGAACGAACCCGCGGGCGATGGCGCGCGGAAGGCGCCGAGCGCTCTGCTATGGGGGTTTGGCTGATGG
>DATBZM010000233.1:0-9000 GCA_036513175.1 Xanthobacteraceae bacterium
ACCGTCTCCTCGCGCCCGCCGCGCCGGCGCGCCAGCACCTCGAGCCGCGCCAGCAGCTCGGCGAAGGAATATGGCTTGACCAGATAGTCGTCGCCGCCGGCGCGCAGGCCCTTGACCCGGTCGTCGACCTGGCCGAGCGCCGAGAGGATCAGCGCCGGCGTGGTGATGCTCTTGTCGCGCAGCGCGCCGATCACCGAGAGGCCGTCGCGCTTGGGCAGCATGCGGTCGACGATGAGCACGTCATAGGCGCCGTCGGAGGCGAGCGCGAATCCCTCCTCGCCGTCGGCGGCGTGCTCGGCCACATGGCCGACCTCGCGAAACGCCTTGACCAGATAGTCGGCTGCGTCGCGGTCGTCTTCGATAATCAGCAGTCGCATCTTCACAAGCCATTCGGCGCGTTCATTGCTCGGGCATGATCCTTCCCGAAAACCGGACCCACCCCCGATCGGGTCGGGGGCAGGCTTTTTCGGGATCATGCCCTGCCGTTCCAGCGCGGGCGCCGCGTGACACAATATAGGCAATTCCGGCCGCGCGGCAGAAGCGGCAAGCGAAAGGGGCGGCAGGAGTTCCTGCCGCCCCTTCGACCGCCCGGTCTCGGCGGGGGCGACGGTTGCCAAGACCACGAGGTTCCTGCGTCTCTGCGCATGACCCCGCCGAGGCAGGATCATCCGGGAATAACGGGGGACGGGCACTTGGGCCCGTCCCCTTGGGGTGCGCCCTGCCAGCGGGGGCGACAATGCCGGCAGTGCGACCCACTTCGAGTGGGTGGCGGGGACGGGTCTTGCGACCCGTCCCCAGGGTTCGTTCCGCCGGCGGGGGCGACGGTTGCCAGCGGCACGCCCCATCTGGTCAGAGCGTGATCCCGACCGGGATCACGCTCCGCTAATCACGCATTCCCGAGCGGGATCGCGACGAAGCGCGTGCCCTGCTCCGATTTCACCCGCATCAACACGGTGTGCTTGCCGTCGTCCCTGGCGCCCTGGATGGCGCGGCGCACGTCGGCAGGCGCATTGACGGCCTGGCCGCCGACATCGAGGATGACGTCGCCGGTCTTGAACCCTTGCGCCGCCGCGGCGCCATCGGGCTCGACATCGGTGACCACGACACCTTGCGTGCCCGCGCCGCTCACGTTCGCGGCCGGGGCGAGCGAAAGGCCGAGGCGCGGAATTGCGATGCCTTGGGCTGCGCCGTGATCCTCGGTCGAGTTGCGCGCCGTGACCTCCTTCGGCAATTCGCCGAGCGTCATCGACAGCTGCTCTTCCTTGCCGTTGCGGAAGACGCCGATCTTGACCGCCGTGCCGGGCGCCATGGCGCTGATGCGGCGCGCGAGCGTGCGCGCATCCGGGATCGGACGGCCGTCCAGCGACACGATCACGTCGCCGGACTTGATGCCGGCCTTGGCGGCGGGGCTGCCTTCCTGCGGCTCGGCGACCAGCGCGCCGTGCGGGTCCTTGATGCCGAGGCTGTCGGCGATGTCGGCGGTGACCGGCTGGATCTGCACGCCGATCCATCCGCGCGTGACCTTGCCCTTGTCCCTGAGCTGGGCGATGACCGACTTCACGGTCTCGGCGGGAATCGCGAAGGCGATGCCGACCGAGCCGCCGGACGGCGAGAAGATCGCGGTGTTGACGCCGATCACCTGGCCGTCGACGTCGAAAGCGGGTCCGCCCGAATTGCCCTTGTTGACCGGCGCATCGATCTGGATGAAGTCGTCATAGGGGCCGGCGCCGATGTCGCGGCCGCGCGCCGACACGATGCCGGCCGTCACGGTGCCGCCGAGGCCGAACGGATTGCCGACCGCGAGCACCCAGTCGCCGATGCGCGGCTCCTGATCGGCGAGCTGCACGAACGGAAAGTTGCCGCCGTCGACCTTGATCAGCGCGAGATCGGTGCGCGCGTCGGTGCCGATCACCTTGGCGGTGTGGGTCTTGCCGTCGTCGGTCGTGACCTCGACGCTCTCGGCCTTGTCGACCACGTGGTTGTTGGTCACCGCATAGCCGTCGGCCGAGACGAAGAAGCCCGAGCCCTGGCCGGTGGCAAACTGACGGCGCGGGAACTGGCCGCGCTGGCCGGGAATCCCATTCTCGCCGAAGCGGCGGAAGAAGAAGCGGAACGGCGAATTGGGACCGAACGGATTGTCCTCGCCGAGCCCCGAGGCCTGCGAGCCGACATCCATCTTCACGCGCACCGAAATCACCGCCGGCTTGACGTTGGCGACGACGTCCGCAAAGCCGACCGGACGCTGCGCGCTCTGCGCATAGACGGGGGTGGCGAACAATGAGACGGCCGGGTCAAACCCCGGACCGACGAACACGAGAGCCGCGCCGAGACCGGCCGCGCTCGCCAGCAGTGCGAGGCGGCGCCCGGAAAGGAGGCGCTGGCGGGGAACGCTCGACATCAGGCGTTGGCTCCATTTGCAACGGTCTGGCGCCTCGGCGCCGTTTCGTCAGGCAAGATGGTAAGCCGCGCCTTTCCGCATCATGACGGCAGTATTAACACTTGGTAAGCTTGCGCCCGTTGCGAAAAAATAATGCAGCTCAATGCCTTATGAGAAAGATCGCACCGCCGCGGGCTCAGCTGCGCTCCGCCCCGGTCAATTCCGCAAGACGCGCCTGCTCGCTCTTGCTGAGCGGAGCGGGCGTATCGATCGACGTCCCCCGCGCCCGCCGGCGCCGGCGCACGGCCACCACCAAGCTAAGCCCGCCGATCGAGAAAATGGCGACCGGCGCCAGCCAGAGCGGCATGGTCTGCCATTCGAAACGCGGCTTGAGCAGCACGAACTCGCCGTAGCGGGCAACAAGATAATCGAGCACCCCCTGGTCGGTGTCGCCGGCCTTGAGGCGGTCGCGCACCAGCACGCGCAGGTCGTGCGCGAGCGGCGCGTCGGAATCGTCGATCGACTGGTTCTGGCAGACCATGCAGCGCAGCTCATGCGACAGCGCGCGCGCCCGCGCCTCGAGCTGCGGATCGGGCAGGATTTCGTCTGGCCGCACCGCAAAGCTCGGGCCCGCGGCGGCGAGCGTCGCGGCGAGAAGGAGGAGGCGCAGCGGCGTCGCGATCCGCATGACCCCTACTCCGCGGGCTGCAGCGCGGCGCGCGCCTTCGCGCGCTTGGGCGCGCCCACGCGCAGGCGGCGGTCGGAGAGCGAGAGCGCGCCGCCCATCGCCATCACGACGGCGCCGAGCCAGATCATCAGCACCAGCGGCTTGTGATAGATGCGCACCGCGATCGCGCCGTCCGCCGCCACGTCGCCGAGCGAGACATAGAGCTGGCTCACGCCGCGCGTCATCAGCGCCGCCTCGGTCGTCGTCGTCTGGCGCGACGCGAACGTGCGCTTCGCCGGCACCATCTCGCCGATCAGCTCGCCGTTGCGGCGCACCGCAAAGCGCACGTCGAGCTCCTTGTAGTTCGGCCCGTCGCGCGTCGCCGTCCCTTCGAATGTGAAATCGTAGTGCCGTATCGCGACCTTGTCGCCCTGGCGCAGCGAGACGATCTGCTCGCTGCCCCATTGGGTCTCGCCGACGATGCCGAGCAGCGTGACGCCGAGGCCGATATGGGCGAATGCCGCCCCCCAGGCCGAGCGCGGCAGGCCGACGGCGCGCCGCACCGCGGTCGGCAACGGCGCGCGCCACAGCCCGGTACGCTCGCCGAGGTCGGTGACGGCGCCCGCGATCACGAAGGTCGCGATCCCGACGCCGAAGGCCGCGAACGCCGGACGCCCCTCGATCACGCAGACGGCGAGGATTCCGACCACGGCGAGGATGAAGGCCGCGGTCAGGCGCTGGGTGACGCCCTTGAGATCGCCGCGCTTCCACGCGAGCAGCGGCCCGAACGGCACGACCATCAAGAGCAGGATGAACAGCGGTCCGAAGGTCCAGTTGAAGTACGGCGCGCCGACCGAAATCTTCGCACCCGTGAGCGCCTCGAGCGCCAAGGGATAGAGCGTGCCGACGAAGACGGTGGCGCAGGCGGTGGTGAGAAACAGGTTGTTGATGACGAGCGCGCCTTCGCGCGAGATCGGCGCGAACAGGCCGCCCTGCTTGAGCGTGGGCGCGCGCCAGGCATAGAGCGTCAGGCCGCCGCCGATGAACAGCACCAGGATCGCGAGAATGAACTCGCCGCGCATCGGATCCGACGCGAAGGCATGCACCGAGGTGAGCACGCCCGAGCGCACCAGGAAGGTGCCGATGAGCGAGAGCGAGAAGGTGAGGATCGCAAGGAGGATGGTCCAGACCTTGAGCGCCTCGCGCTTTTCCATGACGAGCGCCGAGTGGAGCAGCGCGGTGCCGGCGAGCCACGGCATGAAG
The DNA here is from genome assembly GCA_036513175.1 of Xanthobacteraceae bacterium. Lineage (GTDB taxonomy): Bacteria > Pseudomonadota > Alphaproteobacteria > Rhizobiales > Xanthobacteraceae > JAVDCA01. The sequence continues at coordinate 4,308 of DATBZM010000233.1, forward strand.
GAGGCGTTCTCCACCGGGTCCCAGTACCACCAGCCGCCCCAGCCGAGCGTGTAGTAGGCCCAGAACGAGCCCATCGCGATGCCCAGCGTGAGGCAGATCCAGGCGATCAAGGTCCACGGCCGCACCCAGCGCGCCCAGGCGGCATCGATGCGCCCCTCGATCAGCGCCGCGATCGCAAACGCAAACGATATCGAGAAACCGACATAGCCGAGGTAGAGCATCGGCGGATGCACCGCGAGGCCGAAATCCTGCAGGATCGGATTGAGGTCGCGGCCCTCGAACGGCGCCGGCGCAAGACGCAGGAACGGGTTCGAGGTGGCGAGAATGAAGACGTAGAAAGCCGCCGCCACCCACGACTGGACGCTGAGCACGGTCGCCTTGAGGGTCGCCGGAATGTTGTTGCCGAAGGCCGCGACCAGCGCGCCGAACACCGTGAGGATGAGGACCCACAAGAGCATCGAGCCCTCATGGTTGCCCCACACGCTGGTGAACTTGTAGATGAGCGGCATGCTCGAGTGCGAGTTCTCGAACACGGTCGCGACCGAGAAGTCGGACGTGACGTAGCAGGCGACCAGCGCCGCAAACGACATGGCGACGAAGACGAACTGGGCGAGCGCGGTCGGCGCCGCAACGCCCATCAGCGCCGCGTCGCCGGTGCGCGCGCCGTAGAGCGGAACCGTCGACTGCACCAGCGCGATCGCGAGCGCGAGCACCAGCGCGAAATGACCAAGCTCGGGAATCATGGGGTCCTCGTCGCGGTGCCGGTCTTGTTGGCGTCGTCGTTCCAGTGGCCGGATTTCTTCAGCGCTTCGACCACTTCCTTCGGCATGTAGCGCTCGTCGTGCTTGGCGAGCACCGTGTCGGCGTGGAACGTGCCGCCGGGATCGATCTCGCCTTCGGTCACGACGCCCTGACCTTCGCGAAACAGGTCGGGCAGGATGCCCTGGAAGGTGACCGGGATCGCCTTGTTGCCGTCGGTGACCTCGAAGCGGACGTTTAGATTCTGCCCCTTCACGATGCTGCCGGCGACGACCAGCCCGCCAAGACGCACGCGCGTGCCGGGAGCGACATGCTTCTCGACCAGATCGGTCGGCGAATTGAAGAACACGATCGCGCCGCGCAGCGCAAACAGCACGAGCCCGACGGCAATCCCGAGGACGCCGACGCCCGCCGCGATCAGGCCCAGACGACGCTGCTTGCGGGTCATATGCTGACGCTCTTCCTTCCCGATCGAATGGCCGGCCGCATCCACACCGATGGGGTCGCGACGGCAGCGCGCACGGCGCAGGGCTTGGGGGTCGCGCCACACCATATAGGCGCGCATCGGCTGGCACCACCCCGTCGCGGCGCGACCGCCGCGTCATGGCGACGCTCACGGCCGCGGTGGCGGGGTACACCATGGCACCCGCGCGTCGCCAGCCACAGCCTCCGATCACCCTCCCCTGTGGGGAGGGTCGCGAGCGAAGCGAGCGGGGTGGGGTGGCGGCGCTTCCCACACCCCACCCCGGATCGCCTTTCGCTGCGCGCAAGGCGATCCGACCCTCCCCCTGCAGGCCCCTGCAGGGGAGGGTGAAGGAAGAGGCAGCGCAGGCTCAGTGCATTGGTCTAAGCCTTGGCGGCGGCGGTCTTGCGCTCGTTGGCAACCGCGACGTCGGCCGCCTTGGTCAGCGTTTCGGCATATTCGGGGCCGAAGATCTTGGCGCAGAAGCGCACAGCGGCGTCGAATTGCGACTGCTGGTAGCTGCGATCGGCCTTGCCGGCGTGGCGCAGGCCCTGCAGCAGCTGCTCGGTGTGGGTTTCGAGGTAGTTTTGCACCTCGGAGAAGGCGCGCATCGTCATCTCGTTGATGGCGAGCTCGTTCGCATAGTTGCGGCACACGCCGACGAATCCGATCAGCGCCTCGGTCTCGTCGACCTCGCTCGGATCGAGGATGGAGCCCGGCACGATGTCGCGCGGGTGCCGCACGCGCAGCATGCGGCGCACGCGGCCCGGCGTCGACTCGATCTCCGGTCGCAGCGCGACGGCGAGCTGGCCGCGGATCGCCGCGAGGTTGCGCGCCCACGGCGAGTCGGTGGACAGATCGACCTCGGTGCGCAGCCCGCGCGCCGCGTCATGAATGTCCTTGAGCAGCGAGGGCTGCGCCATCGCGTCGCCGCTGCGCAGGTCGCTTTCCAGCTCGCCCACCATGCGCTCGAGATCGGCGAGCACGATCGGGACGGCCGGCGCATAGGGCGTCTCGGCAATGCGCGCGGGAAAATCGCTGTCCGCCGCCTTGACGGCGATGCGGATCAATTGCCACGGCGACGCCAGCCGGCTCATCACCAGCACCAGCGCCATGACATAGACCTCGCGGTAGCGGCCCGCGGTGGAATCGATGAAGTCGGTTATCGAGGCGATCTGATCGTCGGTCAGGTTGCGGATTTTCGGTGGCAGCTTGCCGGCGAGCGCCGCGAGCACGTCGCGCGCCTTGAGCAACGCCGCGACGTGGCGCACGTCATCGAGCGCGCGCGGCGTTCCGATCTGGTGGGCGAGCTTGCGCCGCGCCTTGTCGTCGCTCGCGACCGCGGCGAGCGCCGTCTCGATCCCGCGGGCGACGCGCTCCTGGAACGCACTCGCGGCCTGGTTCGCCTTCGCCTCGTTCGCGGGCATCAGCCGCGCGACCTCGCTCGCGAAGAATCCGGTTTCGGTCGGCAGCAGGTCGCGGCCGATCCATTCCCAGATCGGCGCTGCCGCCGCGCGTGCGATACGACCAAGATGCACGTTCTCCAGCGCATCGTCGACGAAGAACGGCTCGAGAAATGCGAAGAACAGGCGGGCCGGCGTGGCGTTGGGGTCGGACAATTCCTCCGCCGAAACCGGCGCGGCGGTTGCAACGGGCGCTGCCGGCGGGGCCGGTGGCGCCGCAACGGCGCGGTCGGCATTGCGCAGCTCGCGCACGATGAGGTCGCTGCCCGGCAGCGACTCGCCGCGCTGCTCGCTGCGCTCGAGCTCCGCGAGCAGCATGGCGCGCGCCCGCGGAGTAAGCTCGCGCAGGAATCCACGCAGTTTTTCGGCCGTGCGGCCGTCGATCGCCATGCGGCCACCAAACAAGGTTGCAGCGTCTTGTCCCGTGATAGCCGCGACCGCCTTAAGAAGACGTTGAAAGTCCGGGAAAATCGGCGCTTGCGCGGTTCCCGCTCGCGGCGCGCGGCTGCCGTCGGCGAGCCAAAACGCGCATGCGCTGCGCGATCGCGCGGCACGCGCCTGCGGTCGATCGGACCGGTTCCGCGGGCGCAAGACCATCTCTAAGATCGGCCGTCTGGCACCGTGCGGGCGGCCGCCTCGCCCTCGTTAACCCTTTGTTAACAACCGTCGCGCCGCCGAGCGCGCGGCGCGACAAGGAGATCGGGATGGAACACCCCTTCGAGACGCTGCAAGTCGCCTCGCGCGACGGCATTTTGGTGGTTCTGCTCGACCGCCCGGCTGCGGCCAACGCCATGAACACCCAGATGGGGCGCGACCTGCTCGGCCTGTTCGCGCGGCTTGCCGCCGAGCCGGAGGAGGCGCGCTGCGTCGTGCTGTCGGCGACGGGCGAGCGCGCCTTCTGCGCCGGCGGCGACCTCAAGGAGCGCAACGGCATGACCGACGCGCAATGGCAGGCGCAGCATCTCGTGTTCGAGCGGATGATCCGCGCGCTGATCGACTGCCCGCTGCCGGTGATCGCCGCCGTCAACGGCGCGGCCTACGGCGGCGGCCTCGAGATCGCGCTCGGCTGCGACTTCATCTACGCATCGAGCACGGCGCGCTTCGCGCTCACCGAGGTCACGCTCGGCATCATGCCGGGCTGCGGCGGCACGCAGAACCTGCCGCGCGCGGTCGGCGAACGGCGCGCCAAGGAGCTGATTCTCGGCGGCGGCGCATTTTCGGCCGAGGAGGGCCTGGCGTTCGGCCTCGTCAACCGCGTATGCGCGCCGGACCAGCTCATGGCCGAGGCGATCGAGGCGGCGCGTCGCATCGCGCACAACGGCCCGCTCGCGGTGCGCCAGGCGAAGCATGCGATCCACCATGGCTTGGAACTTTCGCTCGCAAACGGCATGCTGTTCGAGATCGAGGCCTACAATCGGCTGGTCCCGACCGACGATCGGCGCGAAGGCATCCTGGCTTTCAACGAAAAGCGCCCGGCCCGCTTCACGGGCCGATGAACGAATCGCGAGGAAGACGCCATGCAGCACAGCACCGACCGCATTCTCACCACCCACACCGGCAGCCTGCCGCGGCCGCGCGACCTGCTGCACATGGTGCGGGCGCGCTCGCGCGGCGAGGCGAGCGACGCGCACGCGTTCCAGGCGCGGCTGCGCCAGGCGGTGGCTGAGATCGTGCGCAAGCAGGCCGAGCTCGGCATCGACGTGGTCGACGACGGCGAGCTCGGCAAGCCGAGCTTCGTCACCTATGTGCGCGAGCGCCTCGCCGGCCTCACCCGCCAGGAGGGCGAGCGGCAGAGCCCGTGGATCCGCTCGCGCGAGGCGATGGCATTTCCCGATTTCTACAAGCAGCAGGCCGGCGCCGTGAACGCGCGGCAGGCGCTGATGGCCTGCACGGGACCGATCGCCTATCGCGGCCATGCCGAGCTCGCGCGCGATCTCGACAACTTCACGGCGGCGCTCGCCGGCGTGAAGGTCGTCGAGGCCTTCGTGCCGTCGATCTCGCCGTCGAA